>CAZBCE010000030.1:0-14717 GCA_964490555.1 uncultured Elusimicrobium sp.
CATCTAAATTATATTCATATATTAATTGAGGGCAATACCGAAGAATGAAGTCGGAGAAAATAAGTTTTTCATTATTAATTATAATAGAGAGAATCGTATTAGGGTTCAAAGTTTTAAACTTATCAAAATCTTTTTCTTCAATTGTACAATGATACTTTATTGTATGTTTTTCACTTGGAGTTCTCTTTCGTAAATCTTTATTTGTTATTGGATATGCTTTTAACCCGCCTGCGATTGCTTTTAAAATATTTGATTTTCCTGCTTCATTTTTTCCAACTAATATAAGACAATTATGTTTTATTTCTATTTCAGCTTTTTTTATTGAACGAAAATTTTCTATTTCTATTTTTGTAAGTTTCATATTGTTTATAGTGTCCTTGCCTGGATATGTGCAACGCTTCTTGAATTATACCCATTTTATATTACAACGGCAATTATTTTAAACGCGTTATTCTTTACGAAATATTTTTTCCAATTAAAACCCCCTCCGAAGAAAAAATGCGGAGGGGTTTTTTATATCTTCCCGACAATGCACAAAACGGCGGGCGGGATTAATCAGCTACAAATTACAACACGGATAAATACTTGCTAAGTTCGTAATCAGTTACATGCTTGCGGTAGCAATCCCATTCTATATCTTTGTTGGCTATAAACTTTTCAAAGATATGCTCGCCCAAGATTTCCTTTACCAAGGCGCTGTGGCGCGTGTGGTTTACCGCCTCGTACAGATAGGCGGGCAAGGTATCAATACCTTTGGCAAGGCGTTCTTCCTTAGTCATTTTAAAGATATTTTCTTCCGTTATCGGCACAAGCGGCAATTTGCGCTTAATGCCGTCCAAGCCAGCGCCCAACATTATCGCAAAGGCAAGGTAGGGGTTGCAGGTGGGGTCGGGGAAGCGGCACTCTATACGCGTCGCCGCCGCTTTGCCGGCTTTGGCCTGCGGTATGCGCACTAATGCGCTTCTGTTCTTGCGGCCCCAAGCTATGTAAGAGGGCGCTTCGTACCCCGGCACAAGGCGTTTGTACGAGTTTACCCACTGGTTCGTTACCGCGCAAATATCTTTTACATTATGCAAGATACCCGCTATATAATGGCGCGCCGTGGCGGAGAGGAAAAGCGGGTCCTTTTCGTCAAAAAAAGTATTTTTGCCGTCGGTAAATAAAGACTGGTGGACGTGCATACCGCTGCCGTTAATGCCCGCAATCGGCTTTGGCATAAAACTGGCGTACATACCGTGCTGGGAAGCAATTTGCTTTACCACCGTTTTATAGGTAATAACTTGGTCGGCCATTTTCATCGCGTCGGCGTATCTTAAGTCAATTTCGTGCTGGGAGGGCGCAACTTCGTGGTGGGAATATTCAACGTAAATGCCCAGCTTTTCCAACATTTGCATTGTTTGGCGGCGCACGGCGTTGCTGCTGTCTGTCGGCACGGTGTCAAAATAGCCGCCATCGTCTAAAAGTTCGGTGGATTTATTGTTCTTAAAGTAAAAATATTCCAGTTCGGGGCCTGTCATAAATTGGTCAAAGCCAGCTTCTTTCATTTTGGCAAGGGTGCGTTTTAAGATATAGCGCGGGTCCCCCTCAAACTGTTCGCCCGAGGTTGTTTTGATGTCGCAAAACAGGCGGCAGACGTTCGCGCCCGTCAATTCCTGCGGGAAGATGATAAAAGTATCCAAATCGGGCATTGCCACAAGGTCGGACTCGTAAATACGCGCAAAGCCCTCTATGGAAGAGCCGTCCAAACCCATACCTTCGTCAAGTGCGTGTTCAAACTCCCTGTGCGAAACGGAGATGGACTTTAAATTACCCAAAATATCAACAAACCAAAGCTTCATAATTTCTATGTTATTTTGTTTGGTTTGCGCAAGAATCTCTTTAATTTTTTCTTTTTCTGCTGCAGTTCTTTCTATCATGGTACGGCCTCCTTCCTTTCTTTTTTATTTAATTTTTTAAAAAAATACTGACTAAGGTATCTTTTTGCTAATACCTTTATGGTCGGTTTTTGTTGTATTCTTATTTTGGCTAAGGCGTTTTGTTATACGCTTTAGGGTTTATTTGCGTTTTTCCTTATACGCCGAAGATTGCTGCTGCTTGGGTTTGAGCTTTTTACGCCGCCGCGCGCTGCTGCTCGCGGCGGATAAGGCAAAGCAAATAACCCCTATGCTTAGGGGTAGTGCGGCCTTGGGGCCGCCATCTTATTTTTTGGGGGTAGAGGGTTGAAGCTAAAACTGAAGAAATTTTAGCGGCTTATTTTATACTGCTCAAACTTACACAGAGCGGTAAAAGTTTTAAACCTTAGAAACTTTTAAACGGCATATTTACTGCATAAACAATAAAGAGAAAATATATATTTTTTAAAAATGTTTTGCAACAACTTTTTATTTTACGTCGTAAGGCCCGCTTTGCGGGCGGGCCTTAATTTAAACTTATTCAGCGTTTATTAAAGTTTTACAGAAAGTAGAACCTTGCGGCAAGCGCGCCTTCAAAACCGCTTATATCACGCTTTAAAAGGCCGCTGTTAAACTCCGTGCCAAAGTTATAACCCAAATCCAAGCCTAAGCCGAATAACTTGCCTGTTCTCCATTCCACGCCGCCCTTTATATGCGGGTAGACTTTGGTATTATCACTTTCTGCCGACATACCTAAACCAATATCGGTATATTTCCAATTAACCTTAGCTGCTGTTACGCCCGCGCCGCCCCAAATGTTAAACTGGGTTTCCGGCAGAGCGTATTTATAATAAAGCGTTATGGGAAATTTGTATATATTTACGTCCATCTTATCGTTGGTAGAATAGTCTTCATACTCAATTTCTCCGTGGAAGTCTACCCCCGCTTTCGCGCCTAAGAAATGGCCGGAGGGCAAGTTAAAAAGGCCTTCCTGCTGCCAAAGTACTTCCAGCCCGAAAATGCCGTTATTTGTTTCTTCCGAGTAGTTGTTAGGGTTGGAAATAAAGACACTTTTAATATTATCGGTGTCTTCTCCCCCGCCTGCTTTAATGCCTATGCCGACTTCAGCTGTCGCTGCGGCGGTAAAGCAAAGCAGCGCAAATGCAAATACAAGTAATTTCTTCATCAACGATTCTCCTTACTATTGGTATCTTGCAACATCTTCATTGAAACATAAAAACCGTTTGACAGTCAATTAAAAATTGTTATATTAATCTTATACCAATCTTTAACGGAGAATTTTATTATGACCAAATATTTTTATATTATTTTTGCGTTCTCGCTTGTAACTTTTTGCGCTTGTACGCCTGCCGTAACTAATGCCCCTGTTAATAAACAGGTTTTTGTTTTGCCTATGGAAAAGGGAAAAATTGAGCCCAATGCCTGCGCGCGCGCCGCAGCTATTGTTCCCCCGCTTGAACCCGCAAGTGATACTGCCGCCCGCCGCGAACGTGCAAAAACTATACTTGCCGCTATGACGGACGAGCAGAAAACGGGCCAGCTTTTTGTTGTCGGCGTGGGCGGACTTAACGAAGAAGAATCGCAGGAAGTCTTTCCCACTTCCCTTAATTTCAGGCAAAAAAGAAACCTTAAAAAATACTCCGTAGGCGGCATTATATTTTTTGGCGGCAATATAATAAACGACGCGCAGGTATCAACCTATATAAGCAAGCTGCAAAGCCGCAGCAAGCTGCCCCTTTTTATTGCGGTTGACGAGGAAGGCGGCATTGTAAGCCGTTTGGGCAATAACCCGCAAATTTCAGTTACGACTTTTCCCCCGATGAAGGATATCGGCGCAACCCGCAGCCCGCAAATAGCTTTTGAAGCGGGCCGCACCATCGCCCGTGATATAAGCAAACTTGGTTTTAACCTTGATTTTGCGCCCGTGGCCGATATTGTTACCAACCCCGCCAATACCATTATTGCGGGCAAGGGCCGCTCTTTTTCCACCGAACCTGAAGTCGCCTGCGCTATGATACCGCAATTTGTAAGCGGTATGCAGGGGCAGAATGTTTCCGCCACGTTAAAGCACTTCCCCGGGCATGGCGATACCACGGCCGATACCCACTTGGGCCGCGTGTACAGTGACGCGGACCTGCAACGCCTTTTATCCGTTGAACTTTTACCTTTTAAAGCGGGTATAACGGCGGGCGCGGACTTTGTGATGATATCCCACATATCCCTGCCTAAAATTACGGGTAATGACGACCCTGCCTCAATGTCCGAGCATATTATAAAGGACGTTTTGCGCGGCTACCTTGGTTTTAACGGCATTATAATAAGTGATGATATGATTATGGAAGCCGTTACCAAGCACTATACCCCAGCCGAAGCCGCCGTAAAAGCTTTTGAAGCGGGCAGCGATATGCTGATAGTTAAAATCAATTTTATACCCGCGTATAAGGGTGTTTTGGAAGCCGTTAAAAGCGGCAAGATAAGCCGCGAAAGGCTTGATGAATCCGTCTTAAAAATATTGGAACTTAAGTTAAAGCGCGGCATAATAAAATAGTTCCCGCGCCTGTTTTAAAATATCAAAAACCGCCACGCTTAAAACGAGGCGGTTTTTTGTTTGGTATTGTTTGACTTTCCCCCTCGTATATGATAAAAATTTAGTGTATGACGGCGGCGTGAAAATGTTTGAGCATTTAAAAAATGCCGCTTATTTTTTGTGTATAGAACGGAGAGACTACTATGTCAAAATCAAACGGAGGGAATGCGATACTTACTGTTTTGCAAAAAATAGGACGTTCGTTTTTCCTGCCTGTTTCAATCTTGCCCGTGGCCGGTCTTTTGCTTGGTATAGGCGCTTCATTTTCTAACCCCGATACCGTAGCAAAATACGGCCTTGAAGCCATTATGGGCGCGGGAACAACGCTTAATTATGTTTTCCAAATTATGAGCGCGGTCGGCGGGGCGGTTTTTGCAAACCTGCCCTTAATTTTTGCCATGGCCGTGGCTTTGGGTATGGCTAAGGAAGAAAAAGCAGTCGCCGTCCTTTCCGCCGCTATTGCCTTTATAATAATGCACACCACAATAAAGTGCTTATTGGTGTTTTCGGGCCAAGTGTTGGCGGACGGGTCTGTAGGCCCCGACGTCATCGCAGGCACTATCGGCACGGTGCTTGGTATAAAAACGCTGGAGATGGGAGTCTTTGGCGGTATTATAACGGGCCTGGGCGTGGCGTGGCTGCACAATAAGTTTTATAAGATTGAACTGCCTGTTACGCTTTCGTTCTTCGGCGGCGTAAGGTTTGTACCCATAATTTCCGCTTTTACGTTTATATTCGTGGGTGCGGTTTCTTATGTTTTATGGCCTTATGTCCAGCATGTTATACTTGCAAGCGGTCATTTGGTTGTAAAATCGGGCTACGCGGGCACGTTTATCTTCGGGTTTATGGAAAGAATTTTAATCCCCTTCGGCCTGCACCACGTCTTTTATATGCCGTTCTGGCAGACGGGCCTTGGCGGCGCGATGATGATAGACGGGCATATGGTTTACGGCGCGCAGAACATATTCTTTGCGCAGTTAGCCTCCCCCGATGTAACAAAATTCTCCGTTGACGCGGCAAGATTTATGAGCGGTAAATACGCCATAATGATGGCCGGTTTACCCGCTGCGGCTTTGGCTATGTATCACACGGCCAAAAGCAGCAAAAAGAAAATTGTTGCAGGCTTGCTCTTTTCCGCCGCGCTTACATCTTTCTTAACGGGTATTACGGAACCTATTGAATTTACGTTCCTGTTTGTTGCGCCCGCTTTGTTTATCGTACACTGCTGCTTTGCGGGGCTTTCCTTTGTGCTTACGCACTTGTTCCAAATTGCGGTGGGTACAACATTCTCCTGCGGTTTGATAGACCTTACGCTTTACGGTATTTTGCAGGGTAATGCCAAAACAAACTGGCTTATGTTCCTGCCTATCTTTGCGGCGTACTTTGTTATGTATTATTTCCTCTTCAGGTTTGTAATTAAGAAGTGGAATTTGCAGACGCCCGGCAGAGAGCCCGACGAGCAGGAAGCTAAACTTTACACCAAGGCAGATTACGTTGCCAAGCAGGAAGCGGCAAAATCCACCGACGGCGTGAAGGAAGAAAAACCTGCCAAAGCCGCCGGCGCGAAGGACGAAGTTATGGCAAAAATTGCGGAAGGCCTTGGCGGTAAAGCCAATATTGAAAGCCTTGACGCCTGCGCCACAAGACTTCGCCTTAACGTGGTGGACCCCGCCAAAGTAAATAAAGATTTACTTAAGACGACGGGCGCGCTTGGCGTTATGGTTAAAGGTAACGGCGTGCAGGTTATTTACGGCCCGCAGGTTAGCACCATTAAGCCTAAGCTGGAAGAGTATTTAAGCAGTATTTAGGTTTAGTTGATTTGATTAAATATCCCCTGTGAAGAAAAAACAGGGGATATTTTATTTGTTCTACTTGGCGGATTTTGGCTAGCAATTTGTTATCTTTGGGTTATTTTAAGTTTTTTTGCCACGGCGGATATGCGGATTTCCAATCGCTCTGGATATACCTTGCGGCAAACAAAACATAAACTAACCTCAAATCTAATCAAATCACGCAGGCTTGGGAAACTGGTTTGCTATTTTGTTTTAATCAGAATAAATATTATAATATTTCATCAATATACTGATTATTAATTATGATGGAGGCGTGCTATTATGAGTTTTTCTGAAAGGAATGGATATATTAAAGTTGATAGAAGTATTCAACGTGAATGTTTATCGGCGGATCTTAGAAGAGAAATTTGGGATTCAATATCAATTTTTATAAATGTAATTATAGAACATGGGTGGGAATCACGTTTATTCAAAAGTATGTGGATAAATATATTAAAAAGACCCCTTGATGAGTACAATGGTGGGGCTTCTTTCTATATAAATGAATTTATAAAGAATTTAGTTATTAATGGCAAATGGAATGTTGTTTTGGATACAATAGAGTTTATAATTGAAAACAATGGTCTATCTAATACGTTTTTAGCGGAAAAACTTGATAATTTTATAAAAAGAACAAACGCAGTATTTGAGAAGCATTACTCTGGATACAGAATAATTGAAAACCAAATAGTGGAGATAGATTCAAAAGAAGAAATAGAAGAAATAGAGCAAGCCTTGAATTCTGAGGACAAAGATATCCGTACTCACCTGCAAACAGCCTTAAAGTTCTATTCTGATAGGAATAATCTCAATTATCGTAATTCTATAAAAGAATCTATTAGTGCTGTTGAATCTTTATGTCGTAAAATAACTGGTAAAAGTACTCTTGGCGACGCTATTCACTATCTTAACCAAAATGGAATACTTAATATGCCTGAAACCTTTTTGCTAGGTTTGGAAAAAATATATGCGTTTACAAATGGCAAAGACGGAATCCGTCATGCTTTGTCCGCTGGGAAAGAAATACATCAAGAAGATGCTAAATTTATGTTGGTAATGTGTTCTTCTTTTGTTAATTATATAACAGAAAAGAATAGGAAAAATAAAAAACCGTGATTGCCATAAAATCTTATTGTCAAAATCCCCCGCACTTTTTGTACGGGGGATTTTTTTGCTCAAGTTTTTGCCATGCGGGATAGAATAAATCAAAAAAAATCTCCCCATCAAAAAAGATTTTTTATATAATAAAAATATAGCAATAATTCAGTTTTTGTCAAATTTAGTCCATTTTACCGTAGTTTCTTGTTGTTCTCGGCAGTTTCTAAGCAGTTCCTTTTAGCTTTAACCATTGGCGTACCGCAGTAATAATTGGTTGTACAACACAATTTTTTAGGGTGTATTCTTGCCGCGGCAAGTGCGCCGTAAATTAAATCCCCGAAGTCAGAGGAGGTTCTGATGACATGGCAGGAAGAACTTAACAGTAATTTACGCACGGCGGAAGATTTGCTTGCGTATATCCCCCTTTCACAAAAAGAAAAGGAACATTTGGAGGATATACTAAAGCAGTTTCCGCTTTCCGTTACGCCGTACTATCTTTCCCTGATAGATTTTAAAGACCCGCAGGACCCTATCCGCAAAATGGCTATTCCCTCCGTCGCGGAAACGGATATAAGCGGCAGCTTTGATACCAGCGGCGAGGCGCAAAATACCGTCGTGGCGGGTATGCAACATAAGTACGCTCAGACGGCTTTAATACTGTCCACAAGTCAATGCGCTATGTACTGCCGCCATTGCTTCCGCAAGCGTTTGGTGGGCCTTTCCGACGACGAAATTGCCACACACTTTGACGAAATGCACGACTATATCCAATCCCATAAGGAAATTAATAATGCCCTTATCTCCGGCGGGGACGCTCTGCTTAACTCCAACGCGCGGCTTAAAAAGCTGCTTTCCGTCCTTGTAAATATTGAGCATTTGGAGGCTATTCGCCTTGGCACGCGCACGCCCGTGGTGTTTCCCTCCCGCATAACCGCCGATAAGGAATTGCAGGATATGCTGGCGCATTTTAACGCTAAAAAGCAGCTTTATGTTATCACACAGTATAATCACCCGCGCGAGCTTACGCCGCAATCCTTAGAGGCGGTGCGGATAATCCAGCAGCTTGGCATACCCGTTAAAAATCAAACCGTGCTTTTGCGCGGCGTTAACGATACCCCGCAGGTGCTTGGCGAACTTTTGCGGAAGTTGGTTGTATACGGCATTGTGCCTTATTACGTGTTCCAGTGCCGCCCCGTGACTGGGGTTAAGAGTCAGTTTCAGGTGCCGCTTAAAGAGGGCATTAAAATTGTTGAGGGCGCAAAATCCCTGCAAAACGGGCTGGGCAAGCATTTTAAATATGCAATGTCCCACGTTATAGGTAAATTGGAAATTTTGGGACAGGTGGCGGATGATGAGATACTATTGAAACATCACGAATCGCCTGATCCTTCCAAGCTTGGCAAGATTTTTGCCCATAAAGTTACCGACGACCAAGCCTGGTTTGAAGATTAAGTTTTGCCGTAGTTGCTTTATGTCCCCGCCTGCCGCCGTGCTTTTGCGCCAGCGCGTGATGGCGTTGCGGGGTAGATTTGGGGCAAGTATCTGCCTCCTGCAAAACAGAATACCCCCGCGTAATTAGAGCGCGGGGGATATTTATTAGCTATAATAGAGTAATCTATTATAGCTATCGTGGAGAATCTATGGCAACATTCAGAGGATTTTTAAGGGATTTAGATAGAATGCAGAGGCGGTCTGCAAAAGAATCAGCTCGGGCACACAAACTATATGTAAAAGCACAAGAATTACAATATGCCTCAAATGCCTTTGATACACAAACTAATTGGTTGCATAATGTGTCCTCCCTGCATAAAAAGAGTTTATCCAAAATAAATTGGAAAGAAATAAAGGAGGAGGATTATCCTTTAGAGCCTGTATTGGCGCATAAGAATGAGGAGAATGCAATTAGAAATTTCACGTCGTATGCCCCTTCTTTTATAGATAAAATATTTAATCTCCAAAATTGGCGTAAAAACAGATTGGAAAAAAAGATATTAAAGGGCAAAGAACTGGACGAAAAAATTTTTGCAAACGAAAGTTTTAAATATTCTAAAGACATTGCGGAATGGAAAGAAACCCAAAGGCTTTCTAACGGCATTATAAATAACGATGAGAAAGTAATGGTTGAATGTTTTGGAAAGTTTTTTGACAAAGATTCTCTTACAAATATGGCTGAAAACGTAAAATTTGAAGTATCCGATAATACTAAATCTATAACGTTGACAGTTAAAATAAGAGAAATAGACGATATGATCCCGCAAGATCGTCTCTCATTGACATCCACGGGAAAACTAACAAAAAGATCTTTCCCTGTGTCTAAAAGGAACGAACTTTATCAGGATTATATATGTAGTGTTGTCCTTAGAGTTGCTAGGGACATTTATTCGATATACTCTAAGGAGAAGTTTATAGTTAATGCCGTTGACGATTTGGTAAACCAAGCAACAGGCCATTTGGAAGAACAATGCTTGCTATCCGTATTGTTTGTAGGAGAGACAATTAGCATGATTAACTTCCAAAATGTGGATGCTTCAAGTTGTATAAAAAACTTTAAACATAATATGCGTTTTTCTAAACTTAAGGGGATGGAAGCTGTATCTCCATTATCTTTTAACTCTTGATTTTAGATGTTTAATTAAATATCTTTTGAATTGTGTCGCGGAAATTTATATAATATTTAAAGTTAAATTAAGTTGCTTATGACGGAGAGAAGTTCTTTTTTCCCGCCTGCCGTAAAACAATTTAACATAATTTGCAGTTATAATAATGCCCCCATAGCTCAATGGATAGAGCACCTGCCTTCTAAGCAGGGGATATAAGTTCGATTCTTATTGGGGGTATTTTTTTGTCTTTATGCTGTGTCGTTTCGTCAGTCGGATACACGGCCCTTCGGACACTCGTGGTATGCCTCCTTCCTTACTCATTGTCTAAATCCAAAAATAATTTGCTCTATTTTGCTTTGTGTTTTTTTTAAGTTTCTGCTTTGTTGCTCACCGCCTGTTGCCTCCATTTGGCGTAGCGGAATCCATTGAATGAATTTATTTTTTTTGCTAGGCTAGGCATTATGAATAAGAAATATATAGTCCGTATTTTAATCATTATTGTGGCCGTTCTTATTGTTAAACTTATTTACAGTTCTATTGCCCCCGTAGAGGGTGATGACGGAATTGTTGCCACAATTTTGCTCTCACGCACAAAAGGTATTTCCGAATTAGAAATTTTCCTTATCGGCGCCATTGTATTTATATTATTTTTTCTTTTTAATGTTCAAGAGAAAAATCTTTTATCATCTGACAGATTAATACTGCGTACCTTTGTCGCGGCGGACGCCGACCCCATTCTTTCCTACCGCAGCTTACCAGAAGTGGCAAAATATCAATATTGGAATCCCTTTACCGCAGAACAAACGCAGGATTTCCTAACCAAAAACTCCGATACAACGCTGGAAACCAAGGACGAATGGATAGGCCTTGCCATAATAAACAAACAAAACAATATGTTAATTGGCGACGCGGCTATAAAAATATTTAAGGAAGGGGCGGAACTGGGTATAAATATCTCCCCGAAATACCAAAAACAGGGTTTTGGGAAGGAAGCGTTAACCATTTTATCTAAATTCGCTTTTGAGGAACATTCTTCCCCGCAGGTTTTTGCCATAACTGACGCGGATAATCAGGCTTCAGTCGCGCTTTTAACATCGCTTGGGTTTATAAAAGATGATTCTTTTGAAAGGAAAGTTCTTTGCAAAGGCGCAGAATGTACGGAACATAAATATATAAAAAATAATCCCTCTTCTATAAATGCTTAAAAATAAAAAACTGCCTTTTAAAAGGCAGTTTTTTTACGCTCTGATACTAAATCCGATACTCAAAAACATTAACAGCAATTTTCTTGGCTGTTTACCTGTTGTATGTGTATTGCCAGACGTAAATCTTCGTCCTTAATGTGCATTATAAGCCAATCCGCCATTGTAGTTAATGTGTTATTTATAAGCGCGTGGGTGCAGCCTTCGCCCGCAAGGCGGTCCATAAGCCCGTGTACAACTATCCTAAAGCCGTCGTGCATTTGCTTGTGCGCGGCATATTTAGGGTAATTATATTGGATTTGCAATGCTTCTTCATCGTGGAAATGCTGCTCCACATAAGTCATTAAAAAATCCAGCGTTTCGCGTAAAACGCTTTCCCCCGCCCCCTCATTATTGGCTATTATAAGTTTATTTAAAGTGGCTATAAGCTGCTGGTGCTGCTCATCTATAACATCATTGCCCGTTGCCAGGCTTTTATCCCAGTTATAAAGCATCAGTTTTCCCCTTAACTTTTGTAAATTGCTAATAAATTATAGTAAAAGTTTAGCAAATATAAAATATTCTGCCCCATTTTTGAAAATAATGATATAATAAATATGAGCAAAACGATTTGATATATCCTATAAAAGCGGAAAAGGATTCTATAAAATGCAAGACGGTACCCACAGATTTCTTTATAATATAAAAACTGCTGTTAAAGGCAGTTTACTCAACCAAGCTTTAGCGATTGAAAAGAGCAGATAAATTTATCTGCTCTTTTTTTTGTTGCAAAGCGCATAAAAAACAGGAGAAAAATAATAATATGTTCATGCCTAAAGAAATGAAGTTTTTTGATCTTTTTGACCAGCAAGCCAGCAATTTGCTTGATGGCGCGACTCTTTTTAACCAAATTGTAACGACCGCGTCTATAACACGGGATAATGTGGATAAAATGCACTCAATAGAACACAGAGGCGACGAAGTAAACCACAATATTATCAATATGTTGAACGAAAGCTTCATCACCCCCTTTGACAGGGAAGATATTTTGGCCTTGGCCAACAATATGGACAATGTAATAGACGGTATCAATATGATTACCAACAGATATTACATTTATAAGCTTACCACCCCCAGCGAAGAAGCCAAAAAATTCGCTATCGTTATAGAAAACGCCGTTAAAGCTTTGCAGAAGGCGGTAACTTCCTTAAGAAGCAATAAAAATATGAAGGAAACCTTAAGGCATTGCGTTGAAATTAACCGCCTTGAAAACCTTGCCGACGAATTACGCGATGAGGCGATTTCCAAACTTCTTAACGACCCTCATGCCGACCCTATTATGGTAATCAAACAAAAGGAACTTTTTGAAGCAGCGGAAGCCGTCACTGATATGTGCGAACACGTTGCCAATGTGGTTGAATCCATTTTGGTTAAAAATAACTAAGGAGAAGCAAAATGACTTGGATTATATTCCTTATAGTACTTGCTTTGTTCTTTGATTATTTAAACGGATTTCACGATGCGGCAAACTCCGTGGCTACGGTAGTTTCCACCAGGGTATTATCGCCCAAAGTGGCCGTGGCGTGGGCGGCGTTTTTTAACTTTGCCGCATTGTTCGTGTTCCACACGGGCGTGGCAAAAACAATAGGCCACGGCATTGTGGACATTTCAATAGTTAATACCGACTTAGTCTTTGGCGCTCTTATGGGCGCGTGCGTATGGAACCTGCTTACCTGGTGGTGGGGATTGCCTTCCAGCTCCTCCCACGCTTTGATAGGCGGTCTTATAGGCGCGGCTTTGGTTAAAGCGGGGCCTTCGGCCTTGGTTTCTTCCGGTATTATGAAGACGGTGGTGTTTATAGCAATAGCCCCCGTTTTGGGCCTTGTGTTCAGTATGGGTATAGCGGCTATTGTGTTTAGACTATTCAGCCACACCAATCCGTTTAAGGTGGACCATTTGTTCCGTAAAGGGCAGTTGCTTTCCGCCGCCATGTACAGTTTGGGCCACGGCGGTAACGACGCTCAAAAGACAATGGGTATTATAACTATGTTGCTTTTCGGCGGGCTTACACAGGCCGACGCCGCAACAACAGCTATAAGAAACTTCTTTCTTACCCACCACGAAATCGGACGTTATGCCTCGGGCGAAACTTTCTTCGTCCCTATCAGCATCATCCTGCTCTGCCACGCAGCCATAGCTTTAGGCACGATGTCAGGCGGCTGGCGTATTGTTAAAACCATGGGCCAGAAAGTAACCCGCCTTAAACCCGTTGACGGTTTTTGCGCGGAATCAGGCGCAGCGTTTTCTATCTTCCTGTCCTCCTTTATGGGTATTCCCGTCAGCACGACGCATACCATAACGGGCGGCATTGTGGGTATAGGCGCGTTCAGACGTATGTCTTCCGTACGCTGGGGCGTTGCGCGCAAGATTGTATGGGCGTGGGTTATCACCATTCCCGCCGCCGCGGCAATATCGGCGGTATCTTACATAATTAAGGTGGCAATCACGGGCCTGTAATAAAAGCATAATTTAGTATAAAAAAACCCTCTAAAATGATAAACTGTATTAAATCATCAAAGAGGGTTTTTTAATGGCTTCTAAATTAAGTTTTTCCTACTCAAAAATGGGCATGTATAAAGAATGCCCGCAAAAGTACAAATTCCGCTATATAGACAAACTTCCGGAAAAACCGAAATATTACTTTGCTTTCGGCTCCGCCCTGCACAGGGTTATGGAGCATTTATATACAGATAAGGGCGTTTTCCCCCCGCTTGCGGAAACTTTAAAGTTTTTTGACGCCGACTGGCGCGCCACCACCTTTGCGGAAAAGGGTTATGCCTCCAAAGAAAAGCAGGACGAGGGCCGCCTTGAAGCTATCCGCATTATTAACGAATATTACAAAAAGCACTCCGCCGATAATCTTATCCCGCTTGCCACGGAATTTAGGACAACCGTTGATATTGACGGTCTTTCCGTCATCAGCATTTTGGACAGGGTGGACTATCTTGGCGAAGGCAAAATATCAATTTTAGACTATAAAACAGGCAAAACCTTAAGCAGAGAGCCCGACCAGCTTATGATGTACCAAAAGCTTATGGACGGCAACCCGCAGCTTGCAAGCCTTATACAAGCCAAGGACCCTTCCGCCAAAGAAATTAAACTGGACAGTATGCTTTTTTACCATTTGCCGACTTTAAAAGAACAAAGCTTTTCCCCCGCCACAAAAGAAGAAATTGACGTTTTTTGGCAGGGCGTTTTAAAAGTTGCGGCGGATATTATGGCGGGCAATTTTGCACCCGACCCCGACGAAACCAAATGCCGCTTTTGCGATTATAAACCCTTTTGTCCCGTGTGGAATTTATCGGACTCCCAACAGCAGGAAGCCGCTTTAACCAAAGCAGAACCCGCCGCTAAGGAAGAAGCTTTAAACCCGCAGCAGGTTTTAACCGCCAAGATAGACGAACTGGGCCAAACGCAGGAAAAGGCGGAAAAGCTTAAAGCGGAAA
>CAZBCE010000031.1:0-14506 GCA_964490555.1 uncultured Elusimicrobium sp.
CACGGCAATTTCATATTGCGGCAGGGCAATAGCGGCAAGAATACCGATGATAAGCACGACTACAAGCAACTCTATAAGCGTAAAACCCTTTTTATTGTACATTTTGCCTCCTTAGTTTAAAATATTATTACTTAATTTTTAAGTATATTCAAGATAGGTTTAACCTTTAAAAGCGGTTGACATTATAATGTAAATTTATTATTTTAAGATTATGGGGGAAATATGAAAAAAATTATATTGCTTATCTTATTAGTTGCTTTTGCCGGGGCTTTGGTTTTTGCTCATAGCGGAAGAACAGATAAGAATGGCTGCCACTATAATCACAAGACAGGCGGCTATCATTGCCATTAAGCTGTAACTTATTTTTCAGCTTAGGCTTAAATTTAAAAAGCTCCCTTAAAAGGGAGCCTTTTTAATGTACAGCAAAAGAAGAAATGTAATTTTACAAGTATTTTGCGATAAGGCAAGGAGCAGGGCGGGAGGTATATCCCGAGCGGGCGCAGCCCCGTATATCCGACTAACCAAGCGACGCTGCATTACCGCAAAAGACGATGTTAAAATTTGCGCCTAACTGGAATCGAACCGGTATCCTCGGCTTCGGAGGCCGATGCTCTATCCGTTGAGCTATAGGCGCGGATATTCTAAAATCTTTCTTCTCGCCGCGTGCATAAGCGACGGCGCAACACAATATTTAAAACACCTTAATATACCTTATTTTAGCATTTTCCGCCGCTTTTACTTTTTGCCTTATTTATTGCCAAAAACAAACCCGCCGCGCTTAAAACATCATCAGCCGCGCCCGCGTACCCTTGACAATTAAATTATACAGCTGTATAATAATTATACAAACGTATAATAAAATAAAGGAGCATACATTATGGGCAGAATATCAACCAAGGCCGACGATAAACTTATAAAAACAGGCATTGCGCTTGCCCGCGCAAAAGGGCTTAGCGGCTTTACCATAAGGCAGCTTTGTGCCAAAAGCAAAGTTAATTTGGGTATGTTCCATTACCACTTTACCAACAAAAATAATTTTGACCAAGCCCTCCTAAAATCAATCTATGCAGATATGCTTGCCGACATAAATATAAATATCAGCGACAGCGCTTCTCCCAAGCAAAATGTGCGGGCCGTTATACTTGCAATACACGCTTTTATTCAAAAAAACAGGGTGTTGATTTCCTCCCTTGCGGGCGATGTTTTAAGCGGCAACAACAGCATTGTTGATTTTATAAGCAAAAACTTTACCGTGCATATTTCTATTTTAAGGCAGCAGCTTGTGCGCGCCCGCAAACTGGGCCAGCTTAAGACTGATGACGAGTTTGACGCTATGCTTATTCTTATCCCGCCCGTCGCTCTGCCGCAGGGTCTTTTGGGATTATTGGAGCGTATGCCTTTAAATATGCTTCAAAATATTAAGGCTAAATTTGTTAAACATAAAATTGAAAGCGGCGCGCTTAAACGTATGGACTTGCTTTTAAACGCTGTCTTTAAGGATTAAGTATGAAAAATTATTTTTATCTTTCCGCCCTCTTGTTAAGCGCGTCGGTTTTTGCGGCGGCGGCTACAGTTCCCGCCAACCCTGATGCATCTGTCCGCGCGGTGCAAAGCGCGCCCGTTATTTATATAACCCTGGCCGATGCCGAGCGCGACGCCCGTCAAAATTCCCCCGCATTAAAGGAGGCAATGGCGCAAGCAGCCGCCGCCGTTGCGCAATACAAAAGTACGGCAAGCGGTTTATATCCCGCGCTTTCCTTTGACGCTAAAGGCACTTATGTAAGCCAGGTGCCAAGCCTTCAGGTCGGCCCGAATTCTATGGAGTTTGGTGATAAATGGGGTTATAACATAGGCCCTACTTTAAACTACACTTTGTTTGATTACGGCGCTACGGACAAGCAAACGCTTGCCGCGCGTTTTGCCGCTGACGCTAAGCAAAATCAGGCGGAGTTTTTGCGCAAAAATATAATACTTCAAACCCGTCAGGCGTACTTTGCAATCCAGCAGGATTTACAGCACATTTTTTACGCGCACGAGCAGTTAAAAACGGCGCAAAAGCAGATGCAGGATATAAACTCCGCCTACAAAGCGGGTACAAAAAGCGCGCTTGATGTTAATATGGCGCAAAAGCAGCAGCTTAAAATAATGGCTTCCATCAGCGCGGCCCGTGGCGCTTTGGGCGGGCATTTGCGTGCGCTTACCCGTCTTACGGGCAATGATTACAGTGCGGATATTTCCTACCCGCAGGACGCGCGCGCCCCGCTTACGCCCGATGCCACGGCCTATATAAAAACCGATGAGCCTTTAACTGATTTAGATTTTTTTAACCGCTTTAATACTTTTGATTTTAATAATAATGTCGGCGCGCTTGCGGCTTTAACAAACAGTTCGCAGTATTATCATCAGCTTGCTTTAAGTTACTCTGCCGCGCTTGCCCCGCGCGTAACATTAAACGGCGGCGTTTATTGGGAATATCCAAACGGGCCGATACACGAGGATATTATCAACGGCCGCGCTGGCGTAAACCTTAAAGTGCCTTTATTTGAGGCGGGCAAAAGCAAACAGGCCGCCGCCGCGCAGGAGCGTCAAAGCGAAGCCGCGCAGTATAAACAGCAGGATAGCGAGGCGGAATTAAGCTCTCTGTTTTACTCCTCAAAAAGTCTGCTTACGTCGCTTGCCGCGCAAGAGGAACTTACCAAAAAAATTATAGAAACCTGCGCTAAAACCGCCGCGCTTACATACGAGGCTTATAAAGCGGGCAGCGTTACTTTTTTAGATGTTGATAATGCAAATTTAAATCTGCTTGAAGCGCAAACCGCTCTTGCCGATATTTACGCCAAACGCTTAAACAGCTTGGCGGTTATGGATAATTTAGGACGGGGGAAATAATGAAAAAGATTATAGTAATTTCTGTATTAATTTTAGCTGTTGCTCTGGCGGTAAGTTTGGCATTTTTCCGCCACACGCCCTTTGCGTACAGCGGCGTTTTGGAAGCGGTTGAGGTGGAAGTTCCCACCCGCCTTGGCGACGTAATTTCCGCAATGTATTTTGAAGAAGGCCAAAGCGTTAAAGCTGGCGATGTGCTTGCCCGTCTGGACTGCAAAGATACCGCGCTTGCCGCAGATATTGCCAAAAAACAATTTGAGCGCGCCAAAACTTTGCTTAAAACGGCGGCAGGCTCTAAGGAAAATTTTGACCTTAAACAAAATGCCTACAACCAAGCCGCCCTGCGCGAAACATGGTGCGACATTAAAAGCCCCACCGACGGCAAAATACTTTATAAATTTTACGAGAATGGGGAATTTGCCCCCGCTGGACGCAAACTTTATACCGTGGCGGATTTAAGCCGCATAGACGCATGGATTTATGTGGACCACGATATGCTTGCCAAAATAAAAACGGGCGCGGCTGTAAAAGGCTTTCTGCCCGAGGCCAAACAAACTTTTGACGGCTCTGTTTTTACCGTTAATGACGAGGCGGAATTTACGCCCAAAAACGTGCAAACCCGTAAGGAAAGAACGCGCCTTGTCTACGGCGTAAAAGTGCGCTTTGCAAACGACGCCGCGCTTACGCTTAAACCCGGTATGGATATAGAAGTAACTTTTTAAAGGGGTTATTATGAACGCGCCGCAGGTAACCTTGCAGAATGTAAGCAAGAAAATGGCACAAAACACGGCATTAAAAAATGTTTCCGCCGTGTTTGACGCCGCCTGTGTGCATGGCGTTATAGGCCCAAACGGCGCGGGTAAAACCACGCTTATGCGTCTGCTTGCGGGCCTGCTGCGGCAGGATAGCGGTACAATAAATTTTAGCGGCGCGGCAAACGCGGCTGAGGCTAAAGCGTTTATAGGATATTTCCCGCAGGAGCCAAGCCTTTATCCCGATTTAAGCTGCGACGAGCATTTAGCCTTTTTTGCCACGCTTTACGGCCTTCCCGCGCCTGTGTTTAAAGAGAGAAAAGAACAGCTTTATCTTGCCACGGGTATGGGCGCGTTTAGGGCCAGACCTGCGGGCAAACTTTCGGGCGGGATGTACAAAAAACTGGGGCTTATGTGCGTGCTTTTAAACAGGCCGTCCCTGCTGCTTTTAGACGAGCCGACCGTCGGGGTTGACCCTGTCAGCCGCCGCCAGCTGTGGGATTTGGTTTATTCTTTTGCCGCCGATAATATGACGGTTATCGTAACCACTTCTTATATGGACGAAGCCGCCCGCTGCGCCAAGGTACACGTTTTGCGCGAGGGGGAATTATTGGCCTCGGGCGCGCCAAAAGATATTATGGATAAGTTTAAAGTTAAGGATTTTGCAGATATTTTTCTTAACGGCGGAGGCGCAAAATGACCACGCCCGAAAATATTATAGAAGTAAAAAACTTAACCATAGCCTTCGGCCCGTTTAAGGCGGTAAATGATATTTCCTTCTCCGTAAAACGCGGCGAAATTTTTGGCTTTTTGGGCGCAAACGGCGCGGGCAAAACCACCACCATACGCACGCTTTGCGGCATATTAAACCCGACGGCGGGAGAAGTGCTTGTAGATGGCAAAGACGTATCGCGCTCCACGGCGGTGCTAAAGCCGCATATAGGTTATATGTCGCAAAAATTCACCCTTTATCCCGACTTAAGCATAAAAGAAAATATGGCCTTTGCAGGCAGTCTTTATAATATGGAAGAGAGGCTGATAAAAAAGCGCAGTACCGAGCTTTTTAACTTTATAAATTTGAAAGAAACATACAACGGCCCCGTTAAAAATTTACCCGGCGGCGTTAAGCAAATGGCGGCCCTGTGCGCCACGCTTCTGCACGACCCTAAACTTATCTTTTTAGACGAGCCTACCGCAGGCGTTTCCCCGCAGACGCGTAAGGATTTTTGGGCTTTAATCCGCGCGCTGTCCGCGCAGGGTAAAACAATTTTTGTAACCACGCATTATATGGACGAGGCGCAGTATTGCGCGCGTATTGTGCTTATGGAGCAGGGCAAAATTATAGCTTGCGATACCCCTGACGGGCTTAAAAAAACTTATTTCCCGCAGGGTGTTTTTGAACTTGCTTTTAATAAACCGCTATTGCAAAAAGTTAAAGAAGAACTGGAAGAATTAAAAATTGCTTCCTGCGCGGTGTTCGGCGCGGATTTACGCGCGGAAGTATACGATATAAAAGCTTTTGAAAGTTACGCGGAAAAAAATAAAAATATTTTTACTTTTACGGTAAAATCGGCCGACTTGGAAGACGTATTTTTAAAAGCGGTAAAGGGGGGCAAATGACATTTTCTTTTAAACGCATATATTCCCTTGCCGCCAAGGAAACCAAGCATATTTTGCGCGACCCGTTCACGCTTGCCGTCGCGCTGGGCCTGCCGATGATATTTGTTTTGTTCTTTGGTTTTGTTATAGACCTTGATTATAAACATATCCCGCTTACCGTGCAGGATAATGATAAAAGCGCGTACTCCAGACGGTACCTGCAGCAAATAACTTCCGCGGGATATTTTGATTTGCAATCTTTTGAAGGCAGCCTTGCGGGCGGCTTGCCGCAGGAAAGCGCGGGACTTTTGGTTATAAAAAAAGACTTCGGCAAAAAAATAAGTTTTGGCAGGCAGGGGCAGGCGCAACTGCTTTTAGACGGCAGCGATAATGCGCGCGCCGCCATAATGCTTGCCTATTCTTCCGCCATAACGCGCCGCGCCGATGCGGATTTTGCGCGCCTTAACGGTATGGAAATATCGGCCGAGCCTTTACGCCCGCGCTTTTTATTTAACCCGGAACTTAACAGCCGTTGGTTTATCGTCCCCGGGTTAAATACCATAATAATAGGTTTTTTGGCTATTGTTTTAACCGCGCTTACCGTCGCAAAAGAATGGGAAAACGGTTCTATGGAACTTTTGCTAAGCACGCCCGTTTTACCTGCGGAAATTGTGCTGGGCAAACTTATCCCATACTTTGTGCTTACGTTTTTTGACGTGCTGCTTGTGTTTGTCCTTGCGCTGCTTGTTTTTAATATCCCCTTTGAAGGCAGCTTTATACTTTATGTTCTGGCGTGCTGTTTGTATATCGTGGGCGCATTGGCTTTGGGTTTGCTTGTTTCCGTGGTAACGCGAGCGCAGCAGGCGGCTATACAATTTGCTTTTGCGGTGGGCTTATTGCCGTCTTTCATCTTTTCGGGGTTTATCTTCCCTATAGAAAATATGCCCGCGTTCTTCCGCTGGCTTACGGTAATTTTTCCGCAGAGGTGGTTTTTATCGGCAAGCCGCAGCTTGTTTTTAAGCGGCAGCGATTTATCCGCGCTCGCCGTTCCCTTTTGCGCTTTATTTATTTTTGCGGCGGTTATGGTATTGGCGGCGGTTAAAAAATTTAAAACGGATGTGGAGCCATGACGAATATAAAATGGAAGACCCTAAGAGGTTTTATAAAAAAAGAATTTGTGCAAATTTTGCGCGACCGCAAAATGATTGCCGCTATCTTTTTTGTGCCTGTCGTGCAGACGGTTATGTTCGGCCTTGCGCTTACAAGCGAGGTTAAAAATATACAGCTTTCCGTCGTATCCGCGCCAAGCCCGATAGCGCAGGAAATCGCTACCCGCGCCACGGCATCTGGCTGGTTTAAGCAAAACCCCCATATGCTTATGCCTGCGGGAACTGACGCTATGGCTTTGATAAATTCCCGCAAGGCGGAGGCTGTTATAATTGCGCCTAAAGAAGGTTTTGGGTATGCTTTGGAGCGCGGCAAGCCCGTGCAGGTTTTGATAAATGCCGTAAACGCTCAGCGCGCCCAACAGGTGGAAAGTTATGTGCGGCAGATAACCGCGCTTGCCGCCAAAAAATACGGCTATAATTTGCGCGGGGCGAATTTTATACAACTGGAAAGCCGCGTCCTTTACAATCACTATATGAGCAGTACCGACTATATGATACCCGCGCTTATGGTTATGTCCACCTACATTGTGCTTTTGGTGGTTTGCGGTATGTCCATAGCTAAAGAGAAAGAAGCGGGAACAATGGAAAAATTGATAGCCTCTCCCGCCACGCCAAAAGAAATACTTTTAGGCAAAACCCTGCCTTATTTGATTATAGGCGCGGGCATAATAACTTTTATTTTTTCTATAGGCGTCTTCGGCTTTGGCACGCCGTTCAGGGGTTATGTATGGCAGCTTGTTATAACGGGAGCGCTTTTGGCCTGCGCCGCGCTTGCCACCGCAACTTTATTAAGCGTTATTGCAAAAACCCAGCAGCAGGCGATGATGGCAAGCGTGCTTGTGTTAATGCCGTCAATATTGCTGAGCGGGGTTTTCTTTCCCGTCAGTAATATACCTTTACAGTTCAGGTGGATGTGCTACTTTAACCCTATGATGTACTGCATAACAAACTTTAGGGATATTATGCTTAAAGGCGGGGCGGGGGCGATTTTTTGGCAAAATTCTCTCTTGGCCGCGCTGCTTTGTTTTATACTCGCCGCTTTTGCCTATAAAAATTTTAAATCCACGCTAAACTAAAGCGCGGATTTAAAAGTGTTTCTTTCCGTCAAAGTATCTTAATCTCTAATTTTCTTTGGAAAGCCAAAAAATATTGCCAGCAGCGCGCCTATGCCCAACAGATAAGGGTAAAACAAGTAAGGCATTATGGATATGGGCGTTATGGCGGCTAAACCCGCGCCTATCAGCAGTTGCGCGCCGTAGGGTATGCAGCCCTGCACAAAGCAGGAAAATATGTCTAAAAGGCTTGCCGAGCGGCTTGCGGGGATTTTGTAGCGCGTGGCAATATCCTTAGCAATCGGGCCGGACATTATCAAAGCTATGGTATTATTTGCCGTGCATAAATTGGCAAAGCTTACAAGGCCCGCAAGGCTTAGTTCCGCGCCTTTCTTTGATTCTATTTTAGCCGTCAGCTTTTGCACTATCCACGCCATTGCTCCGTTTTGCCGCATAAGTTCCAAAGTGCCGCCCGCAAGCAAGGTAACTATAATAAGTTCACCCATATCGGTAATGCCTTTGCCCATCGCGCCCGTCCAGCCCCAAAGGTCAAAGCTGTTCGTAAACACGCCCGTAAAGCCTGCCAGCAAAGTGCCGCTTACAAGCACGGTCATCACATTTACGCCGCCAATGGCAAGCGCAAGAACAATTATGTAAGGGATAACTTTAACCCAGTTTATCTGTCCCGCGCCGTAAGCCGCGGCGGGCGTGGCGGAGGCGGCAAAATAATAAAGCACGGCGGAGAGTATTGCAAATGGCAAAACTATTTTAAAGTTGGTTTTAAATTTATCTTGCATCTTACAGCCCTGCGTGCGGGTGGCGACTATGGTGGTATCGGAGATAAAGGAAAGATTATCGCCAAACATTGCGCCGCCTACCACAACCGCCGTCATAAGCGGAGTGCCAAGGCCCGTTTTTGCGGCAATACCCGCCGCAACGGGGACCAAAGCCACAATAGTACCGACGGAAGTGCCTATGGAGAGGGAAATAAAACACGCCGCAATAAACAACCCCGGCGCAAGCAGGCTTTGGGGAAGCAAGGCAAGGGTTAGGTTAACCGTCGCGTCCACCGCGCCCATTGCCTTTGTGGTTTGCGCGAACGCGCCCGCCAGTATAAAAATTACCACCATCAGCAAAATATTGCTGTTGCCCGCGCCCGCGCAAAAGCGGTCAACGCGGTCCTGCACGGTGGGGGCTTTGGTCATAAATACGGCGGTAATGGCGGCTATAACAAAAGCTACCGTTATTGGCATTTTGTAAAAATCGCCCGCTATGGCGGAAACGACTAAATACGACACTAAAAATACCGCCAAAGGCGTAATGGCCCAAGGGTTTGGCTTTGGCAGAGTACTGCCGTCTGAGTTTGTGTTGTTTTCCATATTTTATCCTTTTACTTTTTGCTTTATTGATTTTTTAATAAATAAAAAAACCCGCCTTTTTACGGGCGGGTTGATTAACTTAAAAATTGTCGGTTTTTTAAAAACTTACTCCCTGTCCCATACGGCGGTGTAAGCAAGCACCGTTGCCATGATGAACATCATCATAGAGTAGGTGAGCCACCATACTTTTTGGGAGGAGACATTCTCTAAAAATACGGCTTCCCACATAAACCTGAACAGGAGTTTAACCGTAACCAACCAAATGGTCAGAGAGATAACCCTGAAGATTATATCAAGCGCGCCTGTTATCAGGCCTTTTTTGAAAGGGGCTTTGAGGGAGTTCATTATTTTTTCCATATTAAGATTCTATATATGTTTTTTTTACATGTCAATAGAGTGTTTTCTTCCGCGTGGCAACATTCGGCTAGCAATTTGTTATCTTTGGGTTATTTTAAGTTTTTTTGCCGCTTCGGATATTCGGGCTTCCAGCCGCTCTTGATATACCTTGCGGAAAAGAAAACATAAACTAACCTCAAATCTAATCAAATCACGCAATTTTGCGGAACTGCAAAAATCTGAAAATCCACGCGTGCCGCCTAAACATTTGTTCTGCGGCGGACGGCAGCAGCATAAATCAAATCACGCAATTTTGCGGACGACAAAAATCTGAAAATATACGCCTGCCACCTAAAAATTTGTTCTGTGTTTAAGTGCCTTATTAGTTTTTAGTTTTTGATCTTAATATATCTATAACCGTATACATGATATTCCCAGTTTCTGCAGCGTGGCGAGATTTTTCTTTAATGCATGTTAATAAATCTACCGTATATCCGCTCTCGCCAGATAATATAAAATGCAAATCTTGTCCATTCATTAGTATAAAGTCGGCAGGGTGTCCTTTTTGATATGCCTGAATAGCCTCTTCAGTAAAACCTGTGTAACTTATAAATATGCCTCTTGTCCATTTTGCCTTACGAGATATCTTTCCTGAAAAACAATATAAGTCTGCTGATGAAGTCATCTTGTTTTGCCACTTAGCTTCAATCAGATATATTTGGCTGTCCAATTCAATACTCCCATCAATTTGCTCTCCGACTAGCTTAAATGATTCTCTAGGATTCAGTCCATAAGATATAAATACTGAGTTTAAGAACTTTTCAAAAGCGTAACCTCTCTTTTGTGGTTCATCTGTTAGTGCTGTTAAACTAATAAATTCTTGTTTCAGAGATTCTGGGACTTGGAAAATAGTTTTTGCAGGGCTATTAACTATTTTTTTTGATGGTAATTTATTTAAAAAGTTAGGATTATATAATTCTGGAATTTTGAATTTGAGGTCTATGAGGGCTTTATTTATTTCTTCAATTTCTTCACGTACTATGCTCTTCTTGGAATATTGCGTGGAGGTGTTTATAATTTCTAATATTAATTTGCAAAATGAGCTATGTTCATACTCATAAGTCTGAGAAAGGAGTATTGATAGAGCTGTACCCTTGCTTCCTCCAGACCAGAATTTCTGTAACCCTAATTTGGATGCAACCCCAGTGAGAGAAATACTTTGGTTTGCCATAGGGTGTGGTGTCCCTGGTAAAAAAGTATAAAGTATTTCAGACAGTTTCTTAATTGCTAAACTTTCTATCGGAGATAGTGGCATATAATATAGTCCTTCTAACTTTTAATATTTATAATTACATTATATCAGATAGTTTTTGAATTTATTCAATGCCGCATTATAAGGTGGTTATGTTTGTGTGCTTGGAAAAGACGAGAACAGGGGCTGTTTCTGGTATACCAATAAAAAAGGCTGCCGAGGCAGCCCTGTGTAAGTAAATTAAATTTGGTGTCACCGGGTGGGATCGAACCACCGACCTAGCGCTTATGAAACGCTCGCTCTAACCGACTGAGCTACGGTGACATCAATATAATTATATCATAACTCAAAAACACTTGTCCAGAGGGCCGAATAAAAAATATACAGCCTAAAAATAAGTTTACCCTTCTTTTATAATATTGGCCCAAATTTCATTTTTTTGTATGTGATTTGTGCCTTCGTATATCTGGGTAACTTTGGCGTCGCGCGCGAATTTTTCTAAAGGGAAATCCCTTGTATACGCTATGCCGCCGCAAAGGTTTATACAGCGGTCGGCAACTTTCATCGCTGTGTCGGAGCAGAACAACTTGCTTATCGCGCTGTACTTGGTCCAACGCGGGCCTTTAAGCGCTTTAAGCTCGTCGTGTACCGTTGTATTATTTTGCACTGCCGCCGCGCTTGCCTTTTTAAAATCTTCGTCCATCTGCTGCGTTATTTTATAGACCAAAGCCCTGCCCGCTTCCACCTGAGCGGTAAGTTCCGCCAGTTCGTGGCCGATACCTTGGAATGCAATTACAGGCTGGTCAAACTGCTTGCGGATTTTAAGATATTTTACCGCTTCCGCCAGCGCGCCCTGCGCCACGCCTAAAGACTGCGCGGCAATGCCCGGGCGGGAGTAATCAAAAGTTTCCTGCACTATCAAAAGCCCTTTACCCTCTCCGCCCAAAAGGTTGGCGGCGGGTACCTTGCAATTCCTGAAAACTAAGTCGTAAGTAGGATTGGTTTTAAGGCCCATTTTGCGCTCTTTCTTGCCGAAGAAAAACCCTTCCGTCCCCTTTTCCACAACTAAAAGGGATATACCTCTGGCACCTCTGTCGGGATTGGTGGACACGGCTACCACATAAAAATCAGCCGCCTCACCCGTGGATATATAATGTTTGGAGCCGTTTAAAATATAATAATCGCCCTCTTTTACGGCGGTGGTTTTTATAGCCGTAGCGTCGGAGCCTGCCTGCGCTTCCGATAGTGCGAAAGTCCACAATTTTTTGCCGCTTGCCAAATCAGGCACCCATTTTGCGCGCTGCTCGGGCGTGGCCCAAAAGAACATAGGCATACCGCCAAGCGCGCTTGTGCCTGCGGGCAATGCAAGGCCAATACATACCTTTGACATCTCTTCCAAAGCTAAAGCTAAAGCGTTTACGCCCAGGTCCGCGCCGCCATATTCCTTAGGAAGCCACAGGCCAAATAAACCTGCCTGCGCCATAGCTTCGGTTGCCTGTGGGCAATATTCTTCCGCCTCGTCGTATTTGGCGCGTATGGGTTTAAACACTTCCTGCGCTATTTTTTGCGCTGTTTTTACAACTTCTTCTTCCGCCTGATTTATAAAGTAGTTCATAAATCTTCCTCCTGATTAAGATAAATTTTCTGCTGTTTTTGCACCATAAGGTTTGCGTCAAAATCCTTAAGGTTTACTGCGTTTGCGTCAAAATTTAGGCGGCCCTCAAGCGCATTTATAATGCCCTGCGCCAAGCCCTCATAGTCGTGTTTTTGTATAAGGTAGCCGTTCCTGCCGTCTTTTAAAAGTTCTCTTATACCGTCGGAGTCGTAACACACGCAAGGCACGCCCATACTAAGCGCCTCCGCCAGAGCCATAGGCAAACCTTCCCAAAGCGAACTTAGCGCAAATACGTCGGCAATATACAGAAGTTCCGGGGTATCCTGGCGGCGGCCCAATAGTTTAAAATTATTTTCTAACTTAAATTCTTTTATAAGCTTTTGCGTTTGCTTTTTAAGTTCGCCCTCGCCTAAATACAAAAACACTGCGTTGGGTATTTTTTGACACACAATTTTTGCCGCGCGCACCATATCAAGCGGGTTCTTTTGCGGTTTTAAATTGGCGGGAGATAAAATGATTTTGCTGTCCTCTTTTACGTCAAGGCAGGCCAGTTTTTGCTGGCGGATAATATGCGCAAAATCCTTCCGCGTTTCCAGCTTTACTCCCGCGCGCACAAGGCGGCATTTTTGCGCTGTGGTTATATTAAGTTTAAGCGCTGTATCCATATTAGCCTGAGAAACAAAAATAATGGTATCGGTTATTTTGGCGCAAAGTTTTTCCGCCAGTATATAAGCGCGGCGGACAAGCGGATTTTGTTTTTCGTTAAAACCAAAGCCGTGGACGGTGTGAACTATCTTGGCATTGGTAAAAAGCTTTGCCGCAACGCGCCCCAAGATACCCGCTTTTGAGGAATTTGTATGCACGACCTTCGGGTTAATTTTACGCAAAGCGGCAGCAATATGTATGAAAGCCGTAATATCTTTAATCGGGTTTACCGCGCGCTGAAACTGAGGGATAAAAATAATATTTTTTAAGGAAGCCTTTGCCTGCCCGTCAAGAAAGCCGCCCATACCCGTAAGCAGGTAAGGCTCAAAGCGGTTATCAAGATGTCTGGCGGTATAAAGCACGCTTTTTTGCGCCCCGCCCAGCTGCAACCGCGTTATTATAAACGCTATTTTTACTTTTGACATTACTTAGTTACTCTGTAAGGGAACAAATAGGAAGATAAAATTTCTTCTTTATTTTTACCCTCTCTATCAAGGCCTGTCGCACCGTCTATGCAAAGGCCTTTGCCCTGCCCGCTTTCGCTGCCGAGTAAAAGGAATTCTTTGGCTTTGCCTTCTTTGCCGAAGGGGATTATAAAGAAAAAGTTAGAGCGTAATGTACCTGCCGATAAAGCAAAATCGGCTTCTTCAAAAGGCAGTTCTATTGTTTTTTTAGAGCCGCCGAAGGTTATTGCAAGCACTCTGCCCTCTTTGCTTAAAACCGACGGCTGAATGTATTTTAGCGTGCCTATATTATATTTTTTAATCCTTGCCTGAATTTCTTTTGCGGGAATGAGTGATACCCATTTTACGGCGGACCATAAAGTAGGGTCCTGCGGTGCAGAAATTAAACTTGCTGGCGGGTTGGAAATCATAAATTTAAATACATTTTCAGCCGAAAGCGGGTAAGAAATATAGTCGGGAGAGCTTAACATTCCTTCCTTTGCCGCGGCGGAGCAGGAGCGGTAAAAATCAACTCCGTCGGCGGGGGTAAGCGTTTCTCCTTCCGTCGCTTTAGCCGCAGTCAGAGTATAGTCCGCCTGCATATTTATGCCGCCGTAGGGAATTTGCTTATCATTGTCCGATACGTCAAAAATATTTTGTTTTTCCGCAATTTTCGCGGCAAGTTTTGTCCTTATGACAACGGCAAGAGCCTGCAAAGCCTGAGGGGATTTTTCCCCGCGCGCGGCGGACATCAGAATGGCGGGCAGAGCGTCTTCCACGGTTGTGTAATTTATAAGGGTAAGCCCCTCCTGATGAGGGATAACAAGTATATTGCCGCGCAATTCTTTATCGCCCGTATTGGCGGAAAATACATCTTGGGCCTGCGCGTTTTTTATCAATATGCTGCTGCCTTTAATATCTGGCTGTATAACAAAAGGGCGTTTTGTGGCAAATTCCGTATTGCCCCCTTTGCTTTGTATTATTGCGGCGGAATGTTCCGCGTCAAAAACAATATCGCGGGAGGTAAAAGCAGGCGCGGATATAACTTTGCCTAAAGAGTCGTCTTTAATAGTAAACCCGTGAGAGGTTATAAAGGAAAAATTTTGTATATGGGAAGGCTCCCCATGCTCGTCCGTAAACAGTGCAACTCTTAATTGCGGGGAATCGGAAGGGGCGGGGGTTGTGGAGTAAATTTCCTTTAACTTTGTGTAGTAAAGATAATCTTTCGGGTCGCCCTTGATATATTTTGAAAGAGATTTAATTTGCTTTTGCAATTCCTTATCCTGCGTATCCAGCACGTACAGACTGGCAAAAGTTT
>CAZBCE010000032.1:0-14092 GCA_964490555.1 uncultured Elusimicrobium sp.
TTCTGGTATAACCGTGCCAAACGGCTCCACGAGCACAGGCTTTAAGGGATATGTTTTTTAAGCAGACTCTATATCGGGCAAAATAAAAACCCCCGTCGTTAAGAGCGGGGGTTTTAGATATAAACTTAGAAAGTTTATTTGGTTTCGGCTGCGGGCGTTTCTACCTTGGCGGGGGCTACCGTTTCTTCGGTAACTGTTTCCGCTACGGTTTCTGCGCCGGGGATTACTTTGACTTTTTCCTGTAATCTGGCTGCTTTGCCGGAAAGTTCTTTTAAGTAGTTAAGTTTTGCTCTTCTTACTTTGCCGACTTTAAGTACTTCAATTTTTTCAATTCTGGGGGAATGGATAGGGAAAATACGTTCCACGCCGACGCCGAAGGAAATTTTTCTTACCGTAAAGCTTTCGCTGATGCCGCTGCCTCTTCTGGCAATTACAACGCCGTCAAAAAGCTGTACTCTTTCGTTATCGCCTTCTACTACTTTTACGGCGACTCTTACGGTATCGCCCGCTTTAAAAGCAGGTATATCTTTTTTTAACTGCTGTTCAATGTTATTGATGTTCATAACGTCTTATTTCTCCTCTTGATTCTTTTTTACTGCTTTTTTCTTGCTTGTTTTGAGAGGTCTATTATCAAGCAAATCAGGCCGCATTTTTTTGGTAATTGCTATGGCCTGTTCCTGCCTCCACTCCGCTATTGCTTTGTGGTTTCCGCCAAGCAGGACGGCGGGTACTTTCCTGCGTCTCCAAACTTCGGGCCGAGTGTACTGCGGTGCTTCTAAAAGGTTGCCTTCAAAACTTTCGCTTGCGGCAACGCCCTCTTTATTAAAAGTACCGGGCCTGAGTCTTGTTACAGCGTCTATAATTACGCATGCGGCCAGTTCGCCGCCCGTCAAAATAAAATCGCCTAAAGAAACTTCCAGGTCTATCTCTGGGTATATTCTTGCGTCTACACCCTCGTAATGCCCGCAGACGAAAATTAAATGTTTTTCCTGTGCCAGTTCTTTTGCAAGAGTCTGGTTAAAAACTTTCCCGCGCGGACTTGTCATTATAACTAAGGAATTTTTCTTTCTTAGTTTCTTGATAGATTTATAAAGCGGTTCGGCCTTCATCAACATTCCCGGCCCGCCGCCGTACGGTCTATCGTCAACAGTCTTATGTTTATCTTCGGTAAATTCTCTGGGGTTCTGATAGTTTATTGATATTACGCCCTTTTCTCTCGCCCGTCCTATTATGCTGCCGGAAAGCGAGGCTTCCGTAATTTCGGGGAACAGGGTTATAATATCTATTTTAAGCATCAGTCTTCCAGCTTTAAGGAAACCTTTTTGTTTGCCTTTGCGGCGCTGGCACTAAGCACGGTTCTTACTGCTTTAATAATGCAGCCGTCCTTGCCTATTACCTTGCCTTTGTCGGCAGGGTCTACCTTCGCCGTTAAATAAACATTATTTTGCTCTTCTTTAATTTCCACTAAAACAGCCTCTTTATTGACTGCCAAGGATTTGAGCAAAAACAGTGCCATATCTTTCATAATATCGCCCGTTTATTTGCTTGCTTTCTTTATTAAAGCCGCCACGGTTTTAGACGGTATCGCACCGACTTTTACCCAATGGTTGACTCTTTCAAGATCAAGCTTAACTTGTTCAGCTTCTTTCACGCAGGGATTAAATGTCCCCAACACTTCTTTCGCTTGAGAACCGACGCCGCTTCTCTTTTCCGCCGCTATGACTCTGTACTGCGGTTGTGTGCGTTTGCCTGTTCTTTGAAGTCTTATCACTACTGCCATTATGTCCTCCTGTTTTTGGGTGCTTTTGTGGTATTTTTCGCCTTTGCTTTCGTTCGGATACTCGGCCCGTTCGGGCGCTCGCGGTATACCTCACTGCGCAAATGCGAAAACTTCCTACAAAATCACTGCAAAAACGATTAAGTTGTACGTCTACAAATTTTCTTCCTGTTTTTTTGATGCTTTTAACGCATTTTAAATCTTTGCTTTCGTTCGGATACTCGGCCCGTTCGGGCGCTCGCGGTATACCTCACTGCGCAAATGCAAGAACTTCCTACAAAATCACATCAAAAACGCTTAATATGTACGTCTACTACAAATCTCTGTACGACACATTACTGCAAAAAGGTTTGGGTTGCGGTTTTAATCTGCTTTAAAGCCTCGGCTATATCTTTTCCGCCGAAGATTGCATTGCCCGCCACCAGCGCGTCCGCGCCTGCCTTAACGGCAACTGCGGCTGTTTCTTTATTAATGCCGCCGTCAACTTCCAACCATATTTTGCGGCCGCTTTGCTGTATTAACTCGCGCACTTCCTTTATTTGCTTAGGGCTTTCCGGCAAAAAACCTTGCCCGCCAAAACCGGGGTGCACGCTCATAACCAATACTAAATCTATCAAATCCATATAAGGCAAAAGGGCCTTAGGGTCCGTTTCAGGCTTAAGGGATATCCCTGCGCCAAGCCCGCTGTGTTTAATTTCCTTTAGCAGTTTTTTTAAGTCGCATTGCGACTCTATGTGTAAAGTAAGACTGCTTGCGCCCGCCTTTGTAAACGCCGCAATAAACTCCTGCGGGTACTGCACCATAAGGTGTACGTCCTGCGCTAAATTTGTATGCCCGTCCAAATGTTTTACCGTCGCGGGGCCAAAGCTTAAATTGGGTACAAAATGTCCGTCCATTATATCAACGTGAAGCCAGTCCGCACCTGCTTTTTGCACCAGATTTACCTGCTCGCCCAAATTAAGCAAATTTGCCGAAAGTATTGACGGCGCTATTGCAATATTGCCTTGCGGGGCGGGTAGTTTAATCATTTCATCTCTTTCTCGCGGACCAAGATACCGTCCACATAAATTCTGAATGTTGCGCTGCCGCCGTAAGGAATATTTACGTCTATCTTAGAGCCGGGCTGCTTCATTTCGTTCAAAACTTCTCTCTGGCCTATGGAATCTTCCACAACTATCTTAACGCGGTTGGCGTCTTTGCCCTGTGGCAATTCGTAGTGTATGCGGTGCATCTTTTCGCCTTCGGCGGCGGGGCGTGTGCTTACCGTAATTTTAATGGAAGAACCGGGGGCCACTTCGCTGTCGGGTTCGGGCGACTGCTTTACTATCGTGCCGTTGGGGAACATTGAATTTTTGTCCTCATCCATCTGCACGTCTATATTGGCGTCGGAGGCCCAAAGGTTAACATCGGCCAGTTTTTTCTGTCTGAAATCGGGCATAAGGCGCATGCTGGAAGGCGGCGTTCCGCCTGAAATTACCAAATTAACGGCTTGGCCTTTTGTCAATAGTTCTTTTGCGGCGGGGGATTGCGATATTACGCTGCCCTTTTCCACCGTAAGGGAATAAGCTGTTTCTTTTTTACCGACGGAAAGATAGCTTTGCCTTATGGTAAGTTCCGCGTTTCTTAAAGTGAGCCCCGTAACTTCCGGTACGGAAATACTTTCAGTTCCCTGGCTTATCCAAACGCGCACAACTTTACCCTCGCGCACAAGTGTGCCTGCGGGGGGAAGCTGTCTTATGATAGAGCCTGCGGGTAATTCGGGCTGGAATTCTTCTCCCGCTTTACGAAGCGCTAAATTGCCTTCTTCAAGCGAGTCTAAGGCGACATAAATTGATTTTTTTGTTATATCGGGTACTTTAACTTCTTTCCTGCTGTGTACCAAGGCGGAAAATGCCCAGTCAAAAGAAACAAAGGCCACCACGCCCAGGAACAAAGCGATAAGGCCCAAAGCCGCGCCCGCTTTCATTAAAGACTTTAATACTATCGGCTTATCGTCTAACAAATCATCTATATTTTTATTTTTATGTGCCATAAATTTAATCAAAAATAACTGCGCCCTCCGTCAGTTTTTTTCCGTTACAGTATGCCCAGGCGGACATAGTGTTTTTACCTGCGGGGCGTATAGTTTCTATAAACAAAACATCCTTATTACATTGTACAAAAAAGCCGAGGCCCCTTTCAATGTAAATCACGCTGCCCGCTTTGCCCTGTTTGTGGACGGGCAGAGGTTTTAGGGAAGTTTTCAGCAGCTGTGCCGTTTCCCCGTTTGGCATTACGGCTTTTGCAAAGGCGGGCATACCGCCGCTTAAACCGCGCGCAAAATTGTGTATTTTTTCAGCCGACATTGTGTTAAAATTAACCACGGTGTCCGGCTTTTCTATCATCGGCGCAAAGGAGGGTTCGCCCTGCTGTGGTATCTTTACAATTTTACCGCTCTCTATATCTTTTATAACGCCGCCCAAAGTATTAAGACCAAGCTTTATAAGCTTTTCAAAAAGTGTGTTTGCGTCATCTTGCGGCAGTATGTCAAGGCTGTCCTGCGCGGCTATAAGGCCGGTATCAAGGCCCTCGTCAATCCAAAAAGCGGTAATGCCTGTTTTTGTTTCGCCGTTAAAAAGGGTATGCTGAACGGGCGCGGCGCCGCGGTACTTTGGCAAAAGGGAAAAGTGTATGTTTATTATGCCCAGTTTTATAGCTTCCAGCGCGGGCTTGCGGAATATTTTGCCATAGGCTACTGCTACGCCCAAATCCGCATTTAAAGCGGCTATATCAGGCACTATATCTTTGAACTTTTCGGGCGATACCACTTTTAAGCCCAGTTCCAAGGCGCGTTTTTTGACGGGGCACGGCTTAACTTCCAGCCCGCGTCCGCTTGGTTTATCGGGTTGGGTAACAACCAAAATAACTTCGCTTACGGCGTGGAGCTGCTCCAAAAACGGGACGGCGGGGGAGGGCGTGCCAAAGAAAATTGTTTTCAACATACCTTAATATTTTAGCATTAAAAGGCCATCCTTGTGCCGCTCTGTAAGGCCTATATATTAATGGGTCTAAATTCCCTTGTGCGTGTTCTTTACGGTTGTTAGAATATTTTTATAATCTTTGTGAACGCTTGTGCTTAAAATAAAACTAAAAAGAATACAACAGGAGACTTGTTTATGAAGAGAGCTGCTTTAGGCATTGCCGTTTTGTTTGCCTTAGTAAGTTTTTCCCTGCCGTGCGCCGCACAGTATTGGCCGAATATGAGAGATTTTAATATTCCTTCCGATAAAGACGTAACGGATATGAGAGTTAAAGAAGCTCTTAAGCAAGGCAAATACAGAGCCGAAATTGAAGCTTTAAGAAAAATTGCCGTAACCAAATCCGCCGCACAAAGCAAAGATTTGGATATTAAAATTACCACTTCTTTAAAAAACACAATTAAAGATATTAACGCTTATGTGGCAAAAATGAAAGCCTGCGCCAAAGAAGCGGTAAGCGATAAATCTTATTGCAGAAGCGGTTACAGTTTAGCTCCGATTTACCAAGATATTAACGATTTTTCCGCCGCTGCCGCGGATTTAAACAAATATCTGTTTACCGTACAGCAATGCGAACAAGTGCTTAAGACAAATCATCTTCCCGTTAAAGTTGCCGAAAACTGCAAGCGCGTTATATCAAACAAAACTTTCGGTTACAGCAAAATTATGGAACTGTCTTTTAAAAATCAGGACAGGGATAATTTCTTTAACGCCAAGAAATCTTTGTCCGGACATTTTAAAAACGCAAATATATAAGTTTAAATACGCTTGTTAAATATTTTGAAATTAAAAAACACCCCGTATACGAAGGGGTGTTTTTTATTTTAAAGTTTCAGCTAGAGTATAACGGTATTAAGTATTTCGCCGAAATAAACGGTATGGTGGTCGCCGTTAGGGTAAGCCATTTTGTTTATCCTCGGGTCAAGCGCGGCGGGCAATAGTGCGGTTTTGTATAAAACTTTGCATTCGTAGTGCATGCCCTTTATTTTAAGCGCGGGCGTTTTTATTGTTTTGCTTTCAAATGTTTTAAGTTCCAGCGCGGCAAATTTATCTGTTTTTCTGCCGCTTTTAACTCCGCAGAAGCCAAGCTGCATTTGCATATCTTCGTAGGGGACGGACACGGTAAACTCGCCTGATTTTTCTATAAGTTCGTAAGTATAGCGCGACGGGCGGACAAATACGGTTAATATCGGCTTTTGCCAAATATGGCCTACGCTTGCCCAGCCTATCGTCATAGTGTTTAATTTGCCTTCCGCCGCCGTGGTTAAAAACGCGCCTTTGGAAATTATTTCTATATTTTTGTCCGCGTTTGTAGTGTAGGTAACTTGTTCCATAAAACCTCCTTTACTGCCAAATTCCATTATATTAAATTGTTTTTGGCGGCATTGTTAATTTTGGCTTAGACACTCTGCAATATTTTTGCCGCGCCGCCGCCCCGTCAGGATTGCTTTTTGCAATTTTATGATATATTATCGGTATATTATAAATAAGGAGAATCTGAAATGTTAAAAAAGCTTAATTTAATGCTCTTTTTTATGTTCTGCTGCGTTTTGTTTTCCTTCGCGCAGGACAAAAAAATGGGCTGGGAAGTTAACCTTAAAAAGATAGGGCTTAATCTTTCCGCGACAGAAGTTAAAAATGCGCAAGACTATCAAAATGTTCCCAATCCCCAGCTTACGGGAGATTCTCAGGTTATCATACAGGGACTTTTAAATATTAATGCCGCCCGTTACGGGAATTTGTTTTTGTGGAATAATGAGTTATTTGCGCAATACGGTAAAACCAAGCTTCGTCCGTCTGACGGCACCGCCAAGCGCAATACTATTAACGCCAATATAATTTTGCTGACTTCGGAACTTAACGCAAGACTGTGGGCGTCTTCAATGTTAGGCGGTTTTGAAGCGGGGCCTTACGGCGGTATATCCTATCAAACGGAATTCAGTTCGCAGGAAGGAGTACCCCTTAAGAAGCTATTGCGCGGCAACGGCGGCGTTAAGATTTTTGACGGTAAATATATAAAATCTTTATACGCGGCGGGCTTTGCTGAAGAGGATTTTACTTATAATCCCCAGTCTGAAAAATTTGGTTTTGAAACAGGCCTTAAACTGGAATATCAGGTGCGCGACGGTGTAAAAATTTTATTAAGCGGCCTTGGCAGAAGGTATATTCACGAAAGTAAAAAATATCCTTCCGACCTTAAATATGAAGCACAAGGCGACCTGCGTATGGAAGTAATGTTGAATAACAATCTTGCCGTTTCTCCCTTTATACAATACTATACAGCGCAGGGTAAATATATTGATACGCGCGGCGAAAGCACTTATATCGGCATAACGCTTTCTTTCAGCAAGCTTCTCGTCGCCGCTGATACTAAATAGCAAGAAATAAGCGTTGTTTAGAGCATTCTACATACGCAAATTTAAAATACCCCCGCAAAGGGGGTATTTTAAATTCGCACGGAGAGGGAGGGATGCACTGGTATAAAAACGGCTCCTTATTTAACAGAGGGAGGGATTTGGTCTACCATCAAAACGCTTCTTTATTGGACAGAGGGAGGGAATTTGCCCTGCATAAATTTCCTGACGGAAATTTTGCGCGGGCCTGCCCTCGCGGTCTTCGCCTTTCGCTGCCTTCGCTAAAGCTTCGGCGCGCTCAAACTCAGACATCGCTGCGGGCTTCGAATCCCTACGCGATGCCAAGCAGTTGGCATCGCTTCCCACCCGCAAATTAAAAATACCCCCGCAAAGGGGGTATTTTAAATTTGCACGGAGAGGGAGGGATTCGAACCCTCGATGCCTTGCGGCACACAGGTTTTCGAGACCTGCTGTTTCAACCACTCACACACCTCTCCATCTGTATCTATTATATAAAACTTCCGCTGCCGCCGCCTATAAAACCAATAAATCCCCTTTGCCATTCTTTGCCGTAAGATATACAATTCTTGCAACGGGGTGATATATGCAAAAAATAAATAAAGGATATTTTAACGCGCTTCATAAATTGCTGGAACCCGGTCCCGTCGTTCTGCTTACCACGGCTTACAAAGGGCGTAATAATATTATGACCTTAACCTGTACCATGATGCTGGAGCAAAATCCGCCTTTCAGGATACTTATCGGCGCGGGGCCGTGGGATTACAGTTATACCGCGCTGCTTAAAACAAAGGAATGCGTGCTTTCCATACCTGCTTCCGATATGGCAAAAGAAGCGGTAAAAATAGGCAACTGCTCCGGGGATGATGTGGACAAATTTACAGCTTTTTCTTTAACTCCGCTTGCGGCTAAAAATGTTTCCGCCCCGCTTATAAAAGAAAGTCTTGCCAATATAGAGTGCAAAGTTATTGATACCTCAATGCTTGCTAAATACGGCTTGCTTGTCCTTGAGCCTTTGGCGGTTTGGTATGATTCGGCCCGTAAAAACAAAAAAACCTTCCACCATAACGGCGACGGTACCTTTACCGAGGACGGTAAAATACTAAACCTTAAAAAGTTTATGACGCGCTGGACGGAATACCTGTAATTAAACGGACTATCCTTTCAGTCGGGCGGTGGGTGTTTTATCGCCGCGCCGCAGGGCGCATAATCCGCGCGGTATAGGGGAAGCGAGAGCGAATAACTAAAAAATGATGTTTATTTTAAGCGGATAATAAAGGTATAATGTAAAAAAGGCAGGTGTTTATTATGAAACTCAGCAGCTTATCAGCTTTAATTGGCGATTCTCCCACACTTAAACTTAACGCAAAAACCGCGGCTCTTAAGAAAGAGGGTTTTCCCATCGTGCACTTGGGCGGCGGCGAACCTGAATATCCCGCACCGCAAAGCGCGGTTGACGCTTTAATTAAAAAAGCGCAAAGCAGGAAAATAAAATATTCACCCACCACGGGCAGCCTTGACCTTAGAAAGGCCGTTTGCGCCTATACCAAGGCCAATTACGGCTTTACTCCCGAGCCTAAGCAGGTAATCATCAGCGCGGGCGCAAAGCAGGCCATTTACAATTTTTTACTGTGCGTTGTTAACCCTGGGGACGAGGTTATCTTCCCCGTACCATACTGGGTAAGCTACCCCGATATGATAACGCTTGTCGGCGGCGTTCCCGTGCAGGTTTGCCCTAAAGACGGCATACAAATTACCTTTGAGCAGATAAAACAGGCCATAACGCCCAAAACTAAAGCTATAATGCTTAACAGCCCGAATAATCCTTCAGGAACCGTATTTGGCGACGATTTTATTAAAAACCTTGTTGAACTTTGCGAACAAAAAAAGATTTGGCTTATGACGGACGATATTTACCACCAGCTGGTATTTGACGGCGTTAATCCCGCCAGTCCGTTTGCCTTTGCTCAAGATAATTCTAATATAGTTGCAATTAACGGAGTATCAAAGGTATACGGCCTTACTGGACTCAGGATAGGCTGGGCGGTTTCCTCCAATACGGACCTTATTGCGGCTATGGGCAGAATGCAGGCTCAAACGACCTCTTGCAACAGCGATGTTTCCGAGGCGGCCGCGCTTGCCGCGCTTACAGGTTCTCAGGATTGTGTGGACGAACTGCGCAAAATTTTACAAAATAACAGAGATGTGCTTATTGCCGAACTGTCCAAAATACCCGATGTCAAAATAAATATACCCAAAGGGACATTTTACTGTTTCGCGGATTTCAGCAAATATAATAAAGACTCTTTGGCCTTATCGGCTTTCCTTTTAGATAAAGTTTTTGTGGCCGTCGTTCCCGGGGTTTCTTTCGGGCTGGACGGGTACTTAAGAATAAGCTACTGCGCCTCAAAAGAAAATATAATAGAGGGCGTAAGCAGAATACGGTGGGCTTTGGATAAAGCTTCATCTTCCGAACTTAAAATCGGAGATAGAATAATAACAAAGGATTGGTAAATATGAACACAATCACCCCTTCCGCACACAAAAGCGGCTACGGCCTGGAAAATGCAGGCATAAAAACAAATAAAACCGTGTATTGGAATCTTAATTCCGAGCAGCTTTACGAAGAGGCTCTCAAACACGGGGAAGGCACAATAACCTTCGGCGGCGCGTTTACCGTTGATACGGGCAAATATACGGGCCGCTGCCCCAACGACAGATTTTTTGTGGAAACCGACGACGTAAAAGACACTCTTTGGCGGCATAAAGGCAATAAAGTTATAAGCGAAGCGCATTTTGAAAATCTCTTCTCCAAAGCTTTAAAATATATGGAAGATAAAGAACTTTATGTCCGCGACGCTTATGCCGGCTCGGCGGAAGCTTCCCGTATGCCCATACGCGTTATAAACGAATACGCCTGGCATAATATGTTTGCAAGAAATATGTTTATAGAGCCGTCTTTGCAGGAATTAAAATTAATAGTGCCGCAGTTCACGGTGGTTTTTTTGCCCGGCTTAAAGGCGGACCCCGCGACAGACGGTACGGCAAGCGAAGTTGCCATACTTATTAACTTTAAAAAGAAGATTGTGCTTATAGCAGGTACGGCTTATGCGGGCGAAAGCAAAAAAGCAATATTTACCGTTATGAACTATATGCTGCCGCTTAAAGGCATTATGACTATGCACTGCTCCGCCAATGTTGGCGCGGATAATGACGCGGCCTTATTCTTCGGCCTTTCGGGAACGGGCAAAACAACGCTTTCCGCAGACGAACACCGCGGCCTTATAGGCGATGATGAACACGGCTGGGATAATGAGGGAGTATTTAATTTTGAAGGCGGCTGCTACGCAAAGGTTATAAAACTTTCGGCGCAGGCGGAGCCCAAAATATTTTCAACCACCAGACGTTTTAGCACTATTTTGGAAAACGTGGTCTTTGACCCCGTTACCAGACAATTAGATTTAGACAGCGACGCGATAACAGAAAATACCCGCGCTTCCTACCCCATCAACTTTATAGATAACTCGGTAGACACCAAGCGCGGCCCGCACCCCAAAAACATCATATTCCTTACTTATGACGCTTTTGGCGTGCTTCCGCCTATTTCAAAGCTCTCAAAAGAGCAGGCTATGTACCACTTTATAAGCGGATACACGGCCAAAGTAGCCGGTACGGAAAAGGGCGTAAAAGAGCCGCAGACAACATTCAGCACCTGTTTCGGCGGGCCTTTTATGGCATTACACCCCTCCAAGTACGCGGCCCTGCTTAAGGAGAAGATTGAAAAACATAAAGCCGACTGCTGGCTTGTAAACACAGGCCTTGTCGGCGGTCCTTACGGTACGGGTAGCAGGATAAGTATAAAACATACCCGCGCCCTGCTTAATGCCGCTTTACACGGCAAATTGGCAAAAGTAAAATTTGTAAAAGACGATGTATTCGGTTTTGAAATTCCGACAGAATGTGAAGGCGTTCCCGCAGATATTTTGCAGCCCGCCAACACATGGAAAGACAAAAACGAATACTATGCAAAATACAAAGAACTTGCAGCAGCTTTCGTTAAAAACTTTGAGAAGTTTCAGGACGGATGCTCGCAGGATGTACTAGATGCGGCCCCAAAAGCGGCTGAACTCGTAAAATAAAAATAATCAGGAGATAATTAATATGGCAAAAGCAAATGCAAAATTTATGGCACCTTTAACACCCAGCGCAGAACTTGCGAAAGTAACCGGCGCGGCCCCCTTGGCCAGAACCGAAGTTGTAAAAAAACTCTGGGACTACATTAAAAAGAACGGTCTTCAGGACAAGGCCAACAAACGCATGATCAACGCTGACGCAACTTTAAAGCCGATTTTCGGCGGCAAAGCCCAAATCAGCATGTTTGAACTTGCAGGCCTCGTCGGCAAGCACCTTAAATAACTTGTCATAAATTTAACCCCGCGTTTCCTGACGGAAGCGCGGGGTTTTTGTTTGGTAAATTTGCGGGTTTCATACGCGGGGAGCGGCGACAGGCGTTTATAACGCTATTTAGCGTACTGCGCTATAAAACTTCTAAATTCCACCGTATTGTTTATATTGTTAAACAGCCAGCCTTTTTGCGAGTCGTTGTAAAGCGAATCAATTTCTTTAAAATTATGTTTTAGGCCGCTGTCCAAATATTTATACATATTCTTTTTGTCTTTCTTTACCGTCCAGTAATAGCCTGCCATATTTATGTGGGTTGTGGGCAGCGCGGGGGAAAGTTTTATAGAGGTTTCAAAATCCTGCTTGGCTTTTTTATATTCTTTCATTTTAAGATAGGCATACCCGCGGTTATTATAGGGTATAGCCCATTTGGGGTTTATGGCTATAGCGTAAGAATAATCGTCGGCGGCGGCGCGCCAGTCGTTCATAAGTTCGTAGATAAGGCCGCGCCTGTTGTAAAAGCTGTAGTCGGGATTTAAAGCTATAAGGGAAGTATAATCCGCGGCGGACTGGGCGTATTCTTCCGTTTCTTTATAGGCGGAAGCGCGCAGGCGGTAGGCCGCGTCAAAGGAGGCGTCCCTGTTTATAACTTTGCTGAAGTAAGAAATAGCTTCGTCATACATTTCGGTATTAAAATAAATTCTGCCGATATAAAAAAGCGCCTGGGTATTGTCGGGGTCTTTTTCAAGAATATCATCAAAACTCTTTCTGGCGGCGGAGTAGTTATAGGTAAAAAAATTAAGCTGCGCTTCATAAAGGCGCAGGTCTTTTTGCTCGGCGGGGAAGGTTTTAAGTTTCGCTAAATCTTTTTGCGCCTGAGCATATTTTTCCAGCTCAATGTAGCAAACCATACGGCGGTAGTAAAAATCCCCGTAACTGCTTTTAAGTTTTATTGCTTTGGAAAGGTCTTCCGCCGCCGTCTGAAAGTTTTTTTGCTCCATATAGGCAAGCGCGCGGGAGTAAAATTTAAAAGGGTCTTTAGGGTCAAGGTCCACGGCTTTTGTATAGTCGTCTACGGCTTTTTTAAGCTTACCCTGCTCTTTATAAGCGTCGGCGCGTTTGTGGTAGGCGGGGGCAAAATCAGGCGCGGCTTCTATTATCTGCGTTAAAAGTTTTATTTGTTCGGGGGCGTCTTTTGCTTTTACGGCTTTATCAAACAACTGTCTTGCGCTTTGGGCGTTAAGCGTCAAAGCGCAGACAATAATTAAAATAAAACCTGTAAACTTTTTCATTTTATCAGTATAAAGGCGATTACCTGAGAGAGTATCACAATTAAACCTATAAGGTAACCCACCGCAACCGCCACTCTGGAAAATAAAGCCAGATTTAATATTACGGCAAGCGCAAGCGTTACTCTGGCGGAAAGTACGGCAAAAAATTCCGCGCGGTTTTTAACCTTGCTTATGCTCTTTAAAAAGGCTTTTCTTGCAAAAAACAATATGCCCGCCAAAGCTGCCACGGCAAAAAAGCCCGCTGCGGTAGGCGCCGCGTACTTGCGGACATTGTAAGAAAGTTCCGCAAAAGTCTGTTTTACCACGCTTGCGATATCGTTTTGGGAGAGCGTTTCGGAAATATTATCAAGTTTGCTCTCTATAGAGCTTTTTACGCGGTTGACTGTTTCTTTTATTACCGCGCTGAAACTTTCAGAAAATATTTTAACGCTGTACAGCAATGCCATTGAAATACCGAATATGAGGCCGAACAAACCGTATACGCCAAAGATAAACAGACACAAAAGCGCCGTATACCAAAACGGCATCGGGTGCGCTTCCACCGCCGCGTTAAATATAAAATACGCGCCTGCGCTAAATACCAATGTGGAAAGTATTATCCACGGTATTATAACCTTAAGGCTTTTGCCTATAAGCCCGCTTATGCTTGATACCATCTTCTGCGTGGGCGAGGTTTTGCGCATAGGACGGCCTAAGGGTCTGTTTTGCACGCCGTTACGGCTGCTTTGCGGACGTCTTCTGAAAAAGTGTTTTCTTCTGGGCTGCTGCGCGTTCTGCCTGTTCTTTTCCTGTGTATTGTTTGCGTTAGGGCGCGCTTTTAGCTGCCTTGCCTGCTGCGCAGGGGCAGCTTTGGAGGCATTATTGTTTGGAGTATTTTCCATATAAATCCTTTAGTTTTCGTTATGGCCGCAGCCGCAGCAGCAACCGCCGCCGCAAACATGCCCGCCAGATTTTTTTGCGGAGGGGATATTGTCTGATACTTTTACAACCTTACCTGTTTTTTTATCCACAATGTATGTTCCGCTGTTATTATTATTTTTCATAACATATATTCTACAAAATAAAAAGCGGCAGCCCCCTTTATAAGAGCTGCCGCTTTAAAGTTTTAGACGGGTTATTTTACAAGGCCCTGCTTCTGAAGTTCTTTAAGATGATTTAGAAAATATTTATTTACTGATGCTTCTTCCAGTATTTTAAATAAATCTGTAACGGCCTGCTGTTTATTTGCCGATT
>CAZBCE010000033.1:0-14071 GCA_964490555.1 uncultured Elusimicrobium sp.
TGATGACTCTTTGTTTTATTTTGTTATATTGCTCAGTAAAATTCTTATTGATTTGTGAGATAAGCTTACCCATTGTGTTTTTCTCCGTTGGAAAGTTCGCTTAAAATAGTTTTAATATCTGACGGTTTTACCTGACCGTATATTTTACCGTTGACTGAAACTACGGGCGAAAGGCCGCAACAGCCTAAACATCTTAAACCTGCGACGGAAAATTTGCCGTCTTGGGAGGATTCACCCTCTTTTACGCCTGTTTGCTTTTCAAGTTCTTTAAGCAAGTCGGGCGCGCCTTTAAGATAACAGGCCGTTCCCGTGCATACCGCTATCTGGTACTTTGCGGGCGGATTTAATTTGAAGAAATGATAAAAGGTAAGAACTTCGTATATCTTTGCAAGCGGGATATTGGTTTCTTTTGAAATTTCCATCGCCACTTCTCTTGGTACATAACCGAATTTATTTTGCACGGAATGTAACATCATGACAAGACTGCCTTCTACATGCTTCCATTTGCTTATAATTTCTTTTAAGTCAACTTTTGATGCCGTATTTTCCTCTGACATGAAAAAGTCCTCCGTTTTATTTTTACGCTGCGCCTGTGCCAAGCGCGGCAACTGCTGTGCTTACAACACACTACTACGCAACAAAAATCAGTCTTTCTTAGTCGGCGTTATGATGACGGGTATGGGAAGTTCCCCCGCGGGAGTATCAAAATAAATAACGCCTGCTAATTTGTAGTTTATTGCCATGCTGTTCATGGTTACCAAACCAGCTATGTTTTTGCCCACCTTGCTAAACGGCAGGGAAAGCTGCGCCGTGGGTACAACCGTTTCGCCCGGGCTGACAAGATATGAGCCGAAGGAAATATCGCTTACTTCCTTATTGTTTATGTAGAGTTTGCCTTCAAATTTATTCATTTTGGCGGTTTCGCTTCTGTCCATATTGGTTACGGCAAAAGCAACGTCTAAGGTTATATCGTTGAGGGAAAAGTCAGACGTTTGCGCGCCGACAAGGGTATATTTACAATTTACGGCGCTTTTCTTTAAGGTGTCTGCCGTCTTACACGACGCAAAAAAACAGGCCGCGCATAAAAGGATTAGAAACTTTTTCATATTTTGCTCCCGGTAATTCTATGTATATATTATATTATACTTCCGCCTTTTTTAACAGGGAAATCGGCATGCTTTTTGCCGAGTGTTTTTTAGTTTAAATTTTACCTGTTTAAAGGCTGTAAAAACCTTTTGTTTTTACGGTCGGGCTAGCCGTAAAAAAAGCAAGTTTTTGCGCTTAATTTTTACGCTTTAAAAGAAAAACCCCCTGCTTTTAACAGGGGGCTTTTTACTTTTTTAAAACTATTTAAGCCCTGTTCCTATCCGCCTTACGGACGGTATTTGATTTACCGGCGCTATATCGGCAGGCTGTTGGGGAGGCTGCTGAGCCGTCGCTGATAAAGCCGCCGCCTGTATTATATTGTTAGCTTCCGAAGTAGTCGGCACAAGAGTATTATCCATAGTATTGTAGCTGAATCTGTAAGTAAGGCTGTAGCCCTCCTGATTTGGCGGGAGTTTGGCCGCTATGGAATAATAGCTGGGGTCCACCGCCTGGTCGGCCGTCCATTCTATCTGCGCCGCATCTTTAGGGTGGATTGATACTATTTTCTGCTCAAGAGAAGTACCGTCGCCAAGTTTGTAATTTTTGACTTTTGTTACAATTTCCTGCTCTGCGGCAAGTTTGGCTTCTTTTTCTTTTAAAGCTTCGGCAACGGAAGCATCAACGGCATTATTGCCCATTGTAACTTCCGCAGAAGGTTTTTTAAACACTTTTGAAAGCAGGTAATGCGCGGGGCTGAGCCTGACGGGAATTATGTGCATTACGGCCAAAAGCGCTATGAACAAAAGCAAGATAATAAGAAGGCCCGAAATAGTGCCGAAAGTTTTTAACGCTTTCTCTATTATAGAGTTACCGCCCAGTTCCGCTATGGCTTCTTCTATATCAGGCTGGCCTTCGCCCTGCGTGATATCTCCGCCGTTGGCGGCAACCATGGGAATTGTCTTGATAGCGGCAGGTTTAATGCGGCGCACTTTTTTAAGAGCGTCAACGTCTTCCTGCGGGGCGGACTTAAGGTCCATAAGATTAACTTTATTTTTTTCCTGCGGGTCCTTATCGCCGCCGGCGATAATGTCCATTGATTCAAAATCTTCGGGGGCTGCCGCGGCCTGAGCGGGCGGAACATAATCCGAAATTATTGACGTGGGCTGGTCAAGAAAAACTTCTTCTATACTGCTGGTAAAGGTTTTAAGGAATTGGTCCTCCCCCTCGGCAGGCATAGGGCCTACGACAGGCTGACTGCTGCCCGTAAGTTCGTCAAGCGCGGAGGAGCCTTCTTGAGGGGTAGAAGCAACAACGTCAAAAGCAGAAGAAGTCATATCTTTTGTATTTTCTTCAATCTGCTTTTTATCTTCGGCAAATTCTTGCAAAACTTCGCTTTCCTGTGAACTTTGGGAAGTTTCAATGTTCATAGGGTCTTCTTCCTGCTCGTCGGCGGGAAGTTCTTCTTCCGGAGGTAAATCTTGCGGCTGTTCTTCCTGCACGGCCTGCTCTTCCTGCGCGTCCTGCGGGGCTTCTTGTTCGGGTTGCTGTTGTTCCTGTTGACGGGCCTGGCTTTCGCGGAAAGAAGCGTCGTCTTCCGTTTCGCCTATGTTTTGGGCAGAGGGAACTTCCTGCGGGATACCGTCTGTTTCATCTTGCGGCGTTTCGGCGGGTAAAGGTTCCTGTTCCTGCGGGAGGTCCATTTGTTCCTGGGGAATTTCCTCAACCGCCTGTTCTTCTTCAACCGCTTGAACTTCCTGCTCCGGCTGTTCGTCAAAAACTTCTTCTAAAGTAGCTGTTTTTGTGTCGTTTGTATCTGCGGAAGAGGCGTCAATTTCAAAAGGTTGAGGTTCCGAGGATAAAGCTTCCTGCGGGAGTTCTTCAGAAGGCACTTCCCCCTCTTCGGCAAGGCTTTGGGAGGAAACGGGTTCGCTTAAAAGTTCTTCAGTAATTTCGCGCACTTCGCCACCTGCGTTTTCGCCCGCGGGCATAGTGTGATGGGAAAGGTCTTCCGGCAGAGGGGCTTGGTGCTGGGCAAATTCGTCTTCTTCCTCTTCGTCGGCGTGTTGGATTTGTTCTATATTGGCCTGAGTGAAAGAAAGTTTATCTTCAAAATCTTCTTCTACCGTCGGTATTTCGTCTTCGGATAAATCATTGCCGTCTTTAACAACAGTGCCGATTTGTTGTGATATTTTTGAATCCGTATTTTCTTTTTTAGCCAAATCAACTATGGCATTAGGGTCGGAAACAGCTTCCTTTTTATGTTTGTTGGAAAAAGTTGTATTGATTGCGTCCTGCAAAAAATCTTCGCTGGGAGAAACAGCCGCCGCGCCGCCTAAAAGAGAATCCATATCTTTTAAACCGCCGCCTGCGTCGGAAGAATCGGAAATATCGTTTTCTTTTATTTCCTCGCGGACCGCGTAAGAATCTGAAGGGGTTTCATCTTGCACGACTTCAGGAATATCATCTATATAACCCGACGGGAGGGCAACTTCGTCCTCTTCATTTGAGGGCTGCTCCTGCTTTTCCGCGCGGGAAGAAGGTTCTTTTTCCGTATAATGCGACGGGGAAGAAACCATCGGCGCAGAGCCGGAATATTGCAAATTATCGCTTAAAGAATAAAGTTTTTGTTTTACTTCCTGTATTTCTCTGGTAAGGACATCAATTTTTTGAAGCAGCTCCGCTTCCGTTACGGCGGAAAGGGGTGAGGAAGAAATTGTATCTTCCGACGGGGCGGCAGCGTCAAACATATCCTGTCCGTCAAAATTTTGTGTTTGCTCGGCAGGGTTGTAGGCGGCTTGCGCAGGCTGCTGGTAGGCAGGCTGATTGTACTGCGTTTGCTGAGCGGGATAAGGGTTATAAGACGTCTGAGGCTGCGCTTGAGACGCATAAAGCGGCATCCGCGTTGTTTGGTACGGAGGTACGGTTTGCTGCGGCTGGGCATAAGCCTGTTGCTGGGGATATTGGTAATAAGAGGGTAATGCCTGAGGCTGGGGCATGGCAAATAAAGGCTGTTCCTGCACGGGAGGGAAAACGACATTAGCGGCAACCCATTCCTGCGCCGCACCGGCGGGAACAACTTCCGGGCAGATTAAAGTTTCACCCGTAAAACCTTGTATTGAAGATAATTCTTCCTTCTCAAAAGGACGTTCCAAAACTTGTCCGTTAATGTATACCCAGTATCTCATTTTTCCCCTCTGAAAAATTTAAAAAATATTTCCTTTCCTAACAGTTTAGCAAATTATCAATAAAAAAGTAACTCTTTACCCGAGTTACCTGCCAATACAAAAAAACGCGGCGTTACTGTAACATATTTACAACGCGCAGAGCGGCGTCTTTATGATTTTTGCCCGAGGCGTAAAATTTCTCGTACGCCGATATAATAGTATCCGCAGTTAAGTCCTTCTGAGAAGAAAGACCCTCGGCGATAATATCTATGCTTTCCTCCGGGTAGCCCTTCTCCAGAAGGGTTAAAACCGTGTCCGACCAAGAGGAACTTATATTTCCGTTAAGCTCTTCCAAAGCCACGCTTAAAGCGTAGCAATGCTTCGCGCCGTCTTCTTTCCAAAAGGAATAGGGGCGAAGTTTTTCCCTTAAGAAGGAAAGAGCTTCTTCTCTGCTTTTTGTGCCGAGATAGTTATTGAGAGCTTCATTTTCCAAAGCGTCGGCGGAATAATTAGACTTATTTTCTTTTCTGAATAAAGCCTGCGATACGGCGTCTTTCATAGGCAGTTTTTTAAGGAGAACCTTAAGGCCTATGTCGGCGTTTTCGTTTATGTCCGCGCTGTAAGGCAGCTCGCGCAAAATTTGGGAGAAAAGCGAAAGTATTTCTTCTATACTGTTAGTACCGTAAAAGGCGGCGGTAACTTCGTCTTCGTAACCGCTGAAAAATTTATATCCGATAAGCTCGCGCATAAAAAGAATTTTACCGCGGTTTACCGATGCTATAGCTTCCGCCTCTTGCAAAGTTTCCACGCGGGCGTCAGTAACAACGCGCACGGCAAGACCGAGGTTTTCCACGGGGCTGTCGGCGCAGGAAAGGCGCTTTAAAACGGCTTCAAGAGTATCTGCCGCGTCTTGCGGGGTTTTAAGTTTTAAATATTTAAAAGCTATGGTTTGCAAATCTTCTTCCAAAAGACGGTAGGGCATAACTTTATCAAGATTTGTAATTTCCAAAGCTTCTTCTTTTGTGATTTCATATAAAAGAACTCTGCACGCCAAAGCGGCGTTTAACGACGGGTTATCGTTTACCACGCCTAAGTCTTTAAGCAGTTCTTCAAATAAAGGCTGAAAAGAACCCGCGCCGCAAAAGCAATAGGTTTCGCACAAATCCAAATATAAAGAATAAGAGATTTTTTTGCTTTTAAGCAAGGCGGCAAGATAATCTTTATTTTCTTCTCTGACGGCGGCGGCGGAAGTTTCCCTCTTTTGCGCGTCGCCGATAAGTTTATCTATTATTTTTGAAAATTCGGGATTGGCCTGCTCCGCCTGCGGGTTAAGAGAATCGGAAAGATTTTCGTACTCATTTATAAAAAGTTTATCGCACGCCAAAGAGGCGTAATGGTTTAACAGAAGATTTAAAAACTGCGCGTCTAACGTTAAGGCCGAGGCAATTTCCGCCAAAGCTTTTTGCGATTTTAAAACTTCCACCTTGCGTTTTGCCGCGGCGGGCGACTGGCGCAAAAGGATAATTTGTATTATAAGGTCGTCGGCATTTAAATCCTGCGGGATTTGCAAATCTTTCTTATATTCGTTTACGCACTCTATCAAATCCTGCTCGCTGCGTCCGTTGGTTTTATAAAGAAGAAGCTGCAACATATATTCGGACGCGCGCGGCAAAACGCCCGCAAGCGTGGGTGCAATAGTCTGTGTTTGAGTCTGTTGCTGCGTCGTATCTGTTTGAGCCATATAAAAAGCCTAGCAAAATTTTGATAAAAAATTAAGACTTTCTTGCATTTCGCTTTTGAAATCTTCTTGCTTTATGTAGGGAAGGTTAGCTTTGATATTTTGCGCGCAGCACGCTATTGAGGCTTTTAAGAGTATCTTTGCGCAGTCAATATCGGACATTATTACCTTTGCTATTTTACTTTCAAAAGAATTTATTTTTTCAAGCACTTCAAGCGCGCTTTTTGCGGTGTCAAGAGGAACCTGAGAAGATAATTTTAGGGCGCGGTTTAAATCCCCCTCACGCTCTTTACTGCCTGCGGGAAGTTTTTTGGCGCGGACAACGTCTTCGTAAGCTTTCGCGTCGGACTGCGCTGCGGCCTTAAGCGCGTCCCTTAAAATTATAAGTTCGTCTAAATATTTATTAAGAATTTTTTTATCTTCTTCGCCCGTCGCTTTCATTTTTATGGTTATGGAAACAGCCATCATTGCCAGCGCGCAGCCCGTGGCAGCGCTTACCGCCGCCGCCGCTCCGCCGCCCGGTGCGGGAGAGGAAGAGGAAACCGCGTCAATAAAACTTTCCGCGCCGTTTTGCCAGTTTATATTAATCATATTTTGCCTGATTCCAAATCAGAATATTTTTTTATTTTAAACATTTTAAGCCTTTGTTCGTCAATCCCCGTGCGGCTGAAGAAGACGTGTTCTATCGCGCTGGCGGGCATAATATAAGAGCCTTTTTCAACGCCTTTAGGGTCCTGCGCAAGGCCCAGCCAGACGGAGAGGAGAGGAATATCGGTAAAATCTTTACATTCAAGTTCAGCCGCGGCCCTTAAAATTCTTTCTTTATCGCCCAGTTCGGCTTCCGTAACAATGGCGTTATGGTAACCGTTTTCTTTGGCGGCAATAATATCGTGGTGCGTATCGCCGATAACGTAAACGTCGTCGGCTTTAAAGGTGGTTTTAAAAACTTTCTGCGCGTTCTTAACGGCATTTTGCAAAATTACCGCTCTTTCCGTGCTGTCCCAGCCGAAACCGCCCGTAACAAAAACTTTATCCAAGCCGGAAGGAGCCAATTTTATTTTTGCGGCTTCTTCCACATTGCCCGTGCCTAAAGCTAATTTAACGTCGGAATGTTTTTGCAGCTCTTTTAAAAACGCAGCAAGCCCTGTGATAACTTTATACTTTTTGTTTTTTACCTGCGCGGCAACTTCCTGCGAGAGAAGTTTTACATATTCTTTTTTAATTGCGGCAAGGTCTTTTGCGGTCGCTTTCTTTTTGAAAGCGGACTCATACATATAAGCAAAATTATGTTTATCTGATTTACCCGCGACGGCGGAAAGATTAGGCTCGGGCGGCATTTTGCCGTATAAATTTTTAATGGCCTGTTTGGCGGACTGTATGCCGCTTACGCCTGTGTTTAAGAGTGTTCCGTCTATGTCAAATAATACTAATTTCATTTTTCTGTGTTTCCTTTTTTTATGATATTGGTAACTAAGTACGCGCCCAGCAATGCAAGCACAAGCCCCGTTATTTGATAGGAATGTATTTTATCAAGCCCTATCATAACGGAGAAGATATAGGTAAATACGGGGTAAGAAAGTATTACCGCCGTGGCTTTGGAAAGGTCCATATTCCTTATAGCCATATACCAGGTGGCATTGCCGATAACATAGTTGATCAGACCTAAGTATAATATTATGGCAAAAGTGCCCCAGCTTGCGTTAAAAATAAAGTGTTCGCCCGAAAAATATAAAATTGCGGCTATCGGTATGCTCCAGCAAAAGCCGAAAAACGCGCGCCCGAATGCCAAAAAATGCGGCGTTAAATTTGCGGGAAGTTTTTTGGCGGCAATATGAGAAACCTGAAACATCCAGACGGTGCAGATTACTATAAGGTCGCCTTTCCAGCGCATGGAAAAACTTTCGTTAAGTAAAATTATAACAACGCCCGCAATAACCATTGCCGTGCCGACAAGCTGTTTGCCCGTAGGGCGCTCTTTTAAAAACACCCAAGTAAGCACCAGAGAGTAAATAACTTCCACCTGATTTAAAATTGCGGCGTTGGAAGGCGTTGTATATTTTAACGCCGTAAGAATAAGCAAAAAGGGCATTGCCGTGCCGAAAAACCCTACTATCGCAAACTGCGTTAAAATATTTCTTTTAAAAAATACGGGAAAAAAGTTTTGCTTTATCATCATCGGCGTGTAAAACAACACAGCCAAACCCGTGCCGAAAAGCAACAAAATAGAAGGAGAAATACCGCCTACCGACAGTTTGCCGACGATAGGATAAAAAGCCGTAATAAACAAAGAAGTCCACAAAGCGCGGACGGGAGAAAGTGTTATCATATTTAGAATTATACCAATTTTAGACGGCAGACTGTAAGAGCATTTTATCCGTTAAGATAAATTAACAGGGCAGAAAAAACCCCGTTTTTAAACGGGGTTTAAAATATTAAAGGGCGGGGAATATCAGTCCGGTATTGTATTTTCAAAAGCTAAAATAATTTCCGCTATTTCCGCAGCGGATTTTGCTTTTAAAATACGGTCTTTTACCATTTTGTTAGACGATATTGACGCAAGTTCCGCCAGTAATTTAAGCTGGGTTGCCGGCTCTTTAAACGGCGTTAAAATTAAGAAGATAAGTTTTACGGGGCCGCCGCAGTCAGGGCCGAAGTTAATGCCCTTTTTGGAAATGCCTATCGCCACCATTGAGGTATCAAGCGTCGGCACTCTGGCGTGAGGAAAAGCCACGCCTTTTGTTAAGGCGCAGGACATAAGTTTTTCTCTGTTTTGTATAAATTCTCTGGCCTGAGTTTTTGAAAATATCGGACGTTCTTTATGCACGGCGTCAAGAATTTCGTCAAAAGCCGCAAATTTATCAACCGACTTTAAATTTACTATTGTGGCCGCAGGCATAAAAAACCTGCTGAGGCGGGTGGTGTTGGGCTTTTCGTATTCGTCGCGGATTTCCCCCACCAGTTCTTCCAACACATCTTCAAGCGTCAAAAGGCCCGTAACCTCATTTTTATCGTTGCGAACAAGCGCCTGATGCGCTCTGCTTGCCTGAAATTCGCGCAGGGCGGCTTCCACGGGCGTTTTTTCGTCCAGATTTATCATATGATAAGTATATTTTTCTTCTATCGGCTGGTCGGCGTGCGCGCTTAAAGCGTCTAAAGACATTTCTTTGATAAGAACATATTCCGTGGCGTCGTCTATTGTATCCTGATACAAAGGATAGCGGGAAAATTTGCGGTCTTTTATTATGGCAAAGTTCTCCGCCCAGGTATTGGATTTTTTAAGCGCGGATATTTTGGCGCGCGGGGTCATAATTTCTTTTACCAAAACGCTGGCGAAATCAAAAAGGTTTTCAAACATCATAAGACGCCTTAGGGAGAACTTTCCCCCCTCTTGCGATTTGGAAAACATCATTCTTAATTCTTCAAGAGAGATAGGCGCTTCTTCCGCCTGCGGGTTAATGCCGAAAAGCTCCAGCGTTTTATAGGCCACGCTTACGAGCATCTGACGGAAAAACTTGGTTGCCAAGTGGAAATAGTGTAAGGGTATTATAACGGCGTTTAAGGTTTTTTCAGGAAATTTAATGGAGAATAATTTAGGCACCTGTTCGCCGAAGATTACATGCAAAGAAGTTATTATTAAGAAGGAAAGAACAAAGGAAATTGTATGCAGTATTCCGACGGGTAAAAACGGCATAAGCCAAGGCAAAAGGTAGGTTAAAAGACGGCCTATGGAAGGCTCGCCCACCCAGCCCAAAGCAAGGCTTGTCATTGTTATTGCTATTTGTATGGAAGAGAGGTAATTATCTATCTGTTCGTGCGCGGCAAGCGCAAGCTTGGCCTTATATGCGCCTGTTCTGGAAAGTTCTATAAGTCTGGTGCGGCGTACTTTTACGAGAGAGAACTCCGCGAACACAAAAAAGGCATTTAAACAAATTATTATAACGGCAACGACTATGAAGATTAGAGTGGATATCATTTATATGATGTTGTTTGCGACTGTAAATAAAAAATGCGCAGGGGGGGACTCGAACCCCCAAGCCAATGGCATGCGCCCCTCAAACGCACGCGTATACCAGTTCCGCCACCTGCGCGTCTACTTCCTTAGTACTACCTAGAAATTATATCAAATATTGAAACAATGTCAAAACTCAGACGTAAAAAATCATATTTAAAGTTTCGCTCCGACTTAAAAAGTATAGCAAAAATATTTTTTTATGTCCTTTTCCCCCCGCCCCCTCCGACTGAGAAAAAAGAAAACCCCTCCGCTTATGTCGGAAGGGTTTTTATATCTTTTATTTAAGACCGTGCGAGAGAGCGGATATTTTATTTTTTTATTTCCGCCAAAAGCTCGGCTTTATTTTGCGCTACCGTGTAAGAAGAAAAATCCTGCGATATGCGCGCCGCCAAAATAAGCGTTTGAGAAGAAGAAAGTTCTTCTATCTGCGCTTTAAAGGCAGGGTAAACAGTTTTGTCCGTTTGTGCCTGCTCAGCTATAATAGCAGCGACAAGCGGTTTATTATATTTAGCAAGTTCTAATGCCGCAATTGCATAATAGTCGGGATTAGAAGTTTTTGCTTCCGCCAAAGCGCGCGTGTAACTTAACCTGCTTTGGGATATTCGCGCGGCCTGCGCGGGCTGCGGCAGCAGAGAAACCGTTATAATTGCGGCAACGCCCGCAAGGCCAAGCTTGCCCGCATTTTTGCGAACAAGGAATTTGGCTTTGCCCAAAAGCTCGCCAAACCTTTTACCGCCCGAAGCTATATCTTTTGACACGGTTTTTACCGCACCCAGATACACGTCTTCCGCGGCGGGAGCCATAGCAGGTTTTTTATTGATGCGAGAGCCTGCAAAACCCGTAATGGGACGGGGCTTTGCCTGATTATTAATAAACTCCTGCGTCATAGCGGCATTGTTATTGATGGCCTGCGCGTGGTTTTCTAACGTACCGAAGGCAGCATTGATACCCTGGGTATTTTTGTTGATTATATTGGCATGCTGGTTAAGAACCTTTGAAAGGCTCTCCTGTCCTTCTTCCAGCAGTCGTAAGGCGGCGTCTGAGTCCGCAAGTTTACTGTTGAGGGAAGCGTTTTCCTTTTGAAGGGCTAAAATCTGACGGCCGTTTTCCGCAGAGTTTTTGGTAATTCTTTTATTTGTTGATGCTATTGCTTTACCGTGCTTTGCGGAGAGAGAGGCGTTGGAGGCAATATCCGTTGCGGCTTGCTCCAGTCGGGAAGAAAGAGAAGCGATTTCTTTTGATAGTTCTGTATTTTTTGCGCTTAACTTTGATATCCGTATTGCGGTGTAAGCTACATAAACGCTGAAGGCTGTCGCGCCTGCGCCTATTACTGTGCCTATACCGAGGTTTTTTATGTTTTGTTGGGGTTTATCCAGCAGCACTTCTACATCTTGTTTTGTAGGGGCTGCGCTCTGCACACTTGCCATAAGTGAAAGCGGCATTATAAGTTGGATTGATACTGCGATTGCTAGCACTTTTCTAATCATACATCCTCCTACTATACTTCTTTGATTCAACTACAAATCATCTAAAAAAAGCATAATACCATCCTTGATTTAAAATTTAACAACTTCTTTGATAATAAAATATATTATTACCGTCGGGCAAGTGTTTTTAGACCCAGACGCAAATAGGACGGAAGACCCAATTTGCCTATACAAAATTAAAAAAGTTACGACGAGGATTTTTGGCAGAACGACGGGGAAATTTGCCTTTGACATAAAAAAGCCCGCGTTTTAAACTGCAAAACGCGGGACTTTGTGAAACTTGTAAAACTTATTTCTGCCAGGGCTGCTGCGATGAAGAAGAGGACGGAGCCGGCGCAGCTTCTGCGGGCTGTGAGGCCGCGGGAGCGGAAGGTATATTTGCGCTGTCTATAACGGAAGACATACCGCGCTTAGATACGTTTACCGTCAAAAAGATTGAGGTAAACATTATTACCACCGCAACGCCTGCCGTCAACTTGGTTATAAAAGTTGTAGCCGTGGGGCCTGCAAACACGCTGTCGCTGTTGGCGCTGCCGAAGATACCCGCGGCAGAACCTTTTCCGCTTTGCATAAGCACTAACATAATAAGCAAGATGCAAGCGATAAAGTGAAAAACTAAAACAAATGTATACATTGTTTAAATGCTCCTATTTTTTAAGTAACGCCGTAAGGCCGGGGAGTTCTTTGCCTTCCACAAACTCCATGCTTGCGCCGCCGCCCGTAGAGGCGTGGGAAACTTTGCTTGCGGAAATTTTGGCCTTTTTAAGTACGTTAAGGCTGTCGCCGCCGCCGATGATTGTGATAACGCCTTGTTCTGTTAATTTAACAAGTGTTTCGGCGATGGAGAAACTGCCTTTTGCGTAGCTTGCCATTTCAAAAACGCCCACAGGGCCGTTCCAGAAAATCGTTTTGCAGGTTGAGAGGGCTTCTTCAAACAATTTAATTGTTTTAGGCCCGATATCCAAACCCATATAGCCTTCGGGAATATCCGCGCCTTCCGTAGTAACGGTGGGGATTCCATCGGCAAATTCTTTGGCGCAAACGTGGTCAACGGGTAAAAGAATCTTTACGCCTTTTTCCTGCGCTTTTGCCATAATCTGTTTGGCTTCTTCTATTTTATCGGCTTCTAATAATGATGTGCCGACGTTGTGGCCCAAAGCTTTAATAAAGGTGTAAGCCATACCGCCGCCGATAACAAGCACGTTTACCTTATCTAAAAGGTGGTTTAAAACCATAATCTTGTCGGACACTTTTGCGCCGCCGATGATGGCTGCGAAAGGTCTTTTGGGGGCTTCAAGAGCGCCGCCTAAAAATTCTACTTCTTTCTGGATAAGAAAGCCTGCCGCGCTGGGCAAGAGTTCCGTTATTGCGCCCGTGGAAGCGTGAGCGCGGTGGACCGTGCCGAAAGCTTCCTGCACAAAAACTTCGCCGTGTTTGGCAAGCGCTTTTGCAAATTCTTTGTCGTTAGCTTCTTCTTCGGGGTGGAAACGGAGGTTTTCTAAAAGTACTATTTCCCCCTTCTTTGCGGCGTTTACAACTTCTTCTGCTTTAGGGCCGATGCAGTCGGAAGCAAAGTGAACTTTTACGCCCATAATTTTTTCTACTTCGGGAGCGACGGGGGCAAGGGAAAATTCCGCAACGGGTTTGCCTTTAGGTCTGCCGAGGTGGGAGATTAAAACCACTCTGCAATTTTTTTCCAAAAGATATTTTATTGTTTTTTCCGTGGCTGCAATGCGCTTGGGATTATCAACTTTACCGTCTTTTAACGGAACGTTGTAATCTACTCTTACCAACACATTTTTGTTGTCTAAATTTATGTCCTGAATTTTTACAATATCATTAAGGTTCATTTTGTACACCCCGAAATATTTTATTTAAGTTAAGTACTGCAAATCTGTGCGGGGCCTTTTGCAAGGCCCCGACTTGTACAAATGTTTATTTGTTTACGGAAGCCATATAGGCCACTAAGTCTAATACTTTATTGGAATAACCGATTTCGTTATCGTACCAAGAAACTACTTTAACGAAGGTGTCGGTAAGCGCGATGCCTGCTTTTGCGTCAAAGATTGACGTAAGAGGGCAGCCGATAAAGTCGGAAGAAACTACTGCGTCTTCGGTGTAACCCAAGATGCCTTTAAGTTCGCCTTCGGAGGCGTCTTTCATGGCTTTGCAGATTTCTTCGTACTTAGCGGGCTTTTCAAGGTTTACGGTAAGGTCAACGACGGAAACGTCCAACGTGGGAACGCGCATTGACATACCCGTAAGCTTTTTGTTAAGTGAGGGAATTACCTTACCCACGGCTTTTGCTGCGCCTGTGGAAGAAGGAATAATGTTACCGCTGGCTGCACGGCCGCCGCGCCAGTCTTTCATAGAAGGACCGTCAACCGTTTTCTGTGTGGCTGTGGTGGCGTGTACTGTGGTCATTAAACCGTCTTTAATACCCCATTTATCGTGTAAAACTTTTGCGATGGGTGCTAAGCAGTTTGTTGTGCAGGACGCATTGGAAACAAACTGTGTACCGGGAACGTAAGACTTTTCGTTTACGCCCATTACGAACATCGGCGTATCATCTTTGGAAGGAGCT
>CAZBCE010000034.1:0-13916 GCA_964490555.1 uncultured Elusimicrobium sp.
TGCCGACGCTTTTACCCGTTTTTCTTACGATATATGGTATATCAAAAACCGTTCTTTTTCTTTAGACGCCGAAATTTTAATTAAGACCATAAAAAGAATGTTTATAAAGGATAAAGATGTTTCCAAAAAAACTCTTTAAGTTTTGTCTGGTTCTTCCCGCGGTTTTTATGGCCGCCTCCGCCTGCGGGGAGGGTTTTGTGCTTGGTCTTTACGGCGCGCAAAAACCGCAGGATTTAAAAGCAATAAAGCAGGCGGGTTTTAACACTTTTCAAACCTACGACAAAAAGGGCGCCCCCATAGCCGCCTTGGCGAAAGAAGCCCGCGCGCAGGGCCTTAAAATGCTGGCCTACCCCAATAATATAATAAACTCGCAATACGCGGAGGAAGCGCAAAACTGGCCTGTTTACGCGTGGTATCTTATTGACGAGCCCGATATTTTTAACACGCCGTTTTCAAAACTGGCGGAAAAAGATACCGCCGCCAAAAACGCCTTTCCCGCGCATAAAACAGCTTTTGTATTAAGCGAGGGCGCGCCTAAAATAAATTACTACCGCGCCGCCGATATTGTGATGGTGGACTGGTACCCCGTCCCGCATTTAGGTTTGGAATCTTTGGGGGAAGAAACAGCAAAAGCAAGAGCGGGTATGATAAAAGCGGGGCTTAATAATAAACCGCTTATAGCAGTTGTGCAGGCATTTGACTGGAAAGATTTTAAACAATACCGCCCCGATAATGACCGCGTGGGCCGCTATCCCACGGCGGAGGAAATTAATTTTATGAGTTTCCACGCCCTTTTAAGCGGCGCGGACGGACTTTTTTATTTTACGCTTTCAGAAGCCCGCAAAACGCCGCAAAAGTGGGCGGCTTTAACAAAAACCGTAAAGCAGCTTAAATATCTCTCTCCCGTTTTTGAGAGGGGAAAACCGCTTGATAATCCTTCTTTCATTACCGCGCCGCTTATGGCAAAACACTTTTTTTACGGCGGCAAACGCTGGCTTATAGGCGTAAACGCTTCCGCAAAAGCCGTACCTGCGCCAAAGGAACTTTTAAACATTAAATATAAAACGCTTTTTGCGCCGCGCCCATTGCGTTTTACCGTCGCAAAGAACGGCGGCAATATACCGCCCTACGCCGTGTTTATACTGCAATATTAAATTTATCCTGCAAGAGCCTATGCAACAGATTCAGCGCAAATAAAAAACCCCCGCCGTAAAGGAGGGGGTTTTTATTGTTTACAAAAAACTAAAACATTACTTTTACGTATGCGCCTGCTTTATTGCTGTCGTAGTCAAAATCCTGATTGGAGGTTCTGCTTTTGTACTGGTACCAAATCCCTGCGGAAAGCCACTGCTGGAATTTGTAATCAAGCGCGGGGCGGATTTTGACAATATTATCCGTTCTCTTGTCGGAGGGATAATAAGTCCACGTAGAAGGGTTCTTTTCCTGATAGGCCATATTTTCGTATGCGGCCGTTAAAGAAGCTTCCAGCTTGTCAAAAATCTTCTGCATAAAAGTTAAGGAAACGCCTGTGGTCAAATAATATCTGTTATTGCCGAAGATAGTTTCTTCCATTTTTCTTTCGCCCGCAAGCGTTACAGCGTTTTGGGTGGAAGGCTGCCAGGTAAGCAGCAGGTTATAACCGACGACGGAAGGTTTATTTTCCGTGCCTACAATATCTTTATCGTAGCTTCTTTTGTCAAAGGTAACCTTTGCGCTACCCGTTACTTTGGGGGCTATCTGTCCGTTTACGCCCAAACCGATGCTTTCCGTGGCGGAATCCCTGTCTTTTGCCGTGGATTGCGAATAAGAGGTATCAGTGTGGATATATTCCGCAAAAATATTGGTTTTGGGGGAGATATTATAATAAAGTCTTACGCCGCCGCTTGCGGAGTTTCTGTTCAAACTCTTAAATTCGTCGTCAATATATTTATCCAAAACATCACCTGCCAAAAAGCCTATGCCTATAGGTTTATTGGCAGAGGTTTTTACAAGTATGTCCGCGGCATTTTTAATTCTTTTCGCTCTGTCGGTAAGTTCCGAGTTGGCAGGGTCAGAGGTATATGCAAAAGTATCGCTGATATTAAAAATGCTGTTGCCGAAAGAAGCGTAGGCAAGACCGTCAAAGTAGCTGTTTTTGCCGGGGTCTTCGCTGTAGGCGTTATAAGCGGCCTTACCGTTAAGAGCCAAAGCAAGGCCCGTATCGGGAACATTGGCGGAATAGTCAACTCCGACCGTGGTCGCGCTTATGCCCGAAGTCTTTGCGTCTTCCTTGGTAAGATAGATATTATCGTCAAAGCTTGCTTCCTGCGAAGCATAAAAACTTAAAGGTTTCTGGGCGAAAGCGCCAACCGCGCATAAGCCTAAAAGCGTAAATACTAATAATTTTTTCATTCTGTCTTTCTCCGCTGTATTATATAGGTACAGATCTGCTGAGAACCTTTTCTTCTTCTATATTTTTAGAGGACTGTTGATACTTGTCGGAATCATCAGCCTGTTGGTTTTGGTTAAGCAGTTTCTGTTCTTCTTCTAAATTTTGTTCTTCGCCCGAGGAAGAGGCATTGCTCTGACCGGGTTTAAAGGAATCGCCCTTATAAACAAGCACGGGTTCGCCTTTTTTATCGGTTACAAGCAGAGCGCCCGACTGAACTTCTATCTGTTTATTTGCGGGGCTGAAGGAAAAAGCCACAGAACCTTTTGCCGATAAAGTTAAATCGCCTATTTTTATGCCTGAAATATCTTCTCCTCTTATGCTGACGGTTCTCTGGCCCGAAACCATTTCTTCCCTGAGGGTTACTTTTGTGTTTTTGGGAATGACAATAGTTGTACCGTTATATTCCACCGTAATATCTGTGGAGGAATTAACTCTTATCACTGAGCCGGCCGGATATTTTGTTATTTTTCCGTTTTGTTTTACTGTCATAATAGCGTTTGAAGTTATGGTGAGTAACAGTAAAGCGGACAAAACGAGAATGTTCTTTTTCATATATATACCTCTGTTATTACATTTGACTTTAAGCACACGGCAAAAAGCACAAGATACTGTTTTATTATACAATTTTATTTTAAGCGGCAGCGGAAAAAAGTTAAACATTCTACACTTTTTTAAAAATAATTTGTATAATATTCTGTCAGTGAATTTTTTATAAGAGGAACCACGACGATGAAGTCAAGCCAGTTTTCTTTTGTTTCTTTTATAAGCGGACGCTATTTAATAATGTCCGCCATTTGCTGCGCCTACATTTCCTTCTTAACTTTTATGAAGAAGATTACAGTATCAGACTTTAAGGTCTCCTCGGGCCTTATGCTGATGCGACACCACATGGCAGTCCATAAACAAGAAGTACTCATAATATAAGTTCCATAAAAATTAAAAGATTCAGATAAGTTGTTAAATAAAGCTGCTTTCGGCAAAGCCGGGAGCGGTTTGGGCTTGAATGCCGCGACCATTGTTATACTACATAGAATTATTATGAGAAATTTTACAAATTACATATTTTATACCGTTACTCCCTCTTTGCTCTGCGCGTTTTTATCTAAATACGCCAAGGCCGCGCTTGCGCTTTGTATGCTCGTCAACATTACGGGCAATGCCGCCGCGCAGGCATATAAAGTTGATTTTAACAATTACAAGCCCGTCGCCTTTAAAGCCGTCGCGGATAATACGCGCGTGGTTTTACCGTCTGCGCAAATAGCAAAATTTAAACAGCAGGAAGTGGCCGTAACAAACAAACTTCAGGCCGCGTATGACAAAAAACAGGCGGAAGAAAAAAAGCTGGCGGCGCAATTAAAAGCAAATTATAAATACACGGAATTTGATAAAACGGCTTATCTGGCGCAAGGCCGGTGGTCGGGCAAACGCAAAGACGGCGCTAAAAAAACCACGGGTTTCTTTGGGGAAATACTAATACAGGCAGGCCCGCACCGCGGCAAAGTAATAACGGAAGCTTCGGTAGTCCTCAAACAGAACGGCAAAGAGATAGAAGTACCGCTGCTTAACCCTTATTTAAGCCCGTCGGACAGGGAAATTTTAAGATACGGCAATATAAACGCCAATATAATAAAGAGCGCGCAATACTGGCTGCAGTTTAGACAGTCGCAGGGCTTAAGCCCGTTTGCCCTTGGCAAAGAAATAGCGCAAAAGAATAACTGGGCTTATAACGATTTGGCAAACACCCTGCAAGTATCTTTTATAGAAGCGCAAAATCAGCGCGCGCGCCGCGCGGCAATAGCTTTACGCATTGCACGCGGGGAGAAGAACCCGTATTTCTTCGGCAAAGAGCATGACGAATGGGCAAAGGCAGAAGCTGATATAAGAAAAGAGGCCGATATAAACCAACGCGCCAAAGCTGTAATGGCGTCCAACAATTTACTGACAAAAGAAGACGCAGTAAAGCAGGTAAAGATAGCAGACGAAGAATACGCAAAAAATAAAACGCGCATAGAAAAAGAAACGCGCGACAGCATCCGCACCAAAATAAACCAAGCGCAGCGCATGGAACAATTTCACATCGCTCAGTATAACCAAAAGATATACAGGCAAATGGCAGGCGCGCCCAAACAGTTACAGGCGGCATACCGCGCCCGTCTTATTCTGCCTGACGCCAAGAGATACGATAAATACCTCTCCGTTGGCGACGCGATAGCCTGCGGCTTTATAAGTAAAGAAGAAGCGCAAAGCGTTTACCACAACATAGCAGACAAGTACATAAGTAAAAATGTACAGACCAAATTTGAAAAATATATTAAAGAAGAAAGCGGGCATAATACGGCTAATCTGGGCATTCTCGGCAGTATGGGCGCGCGCTTTAATTACTTTTGGACGCACGTGCAGAATAACTCCGTAATAGGTAAAGCAAGTTTATGTCTGTGGGCGGGCGGGGAAGGGCTTGTAACGTGGAAGAATCCCTCCAAAATATATCAAAGAGATTTCCAGCGCAACCAAAATTACCTTGACTACTATAATATAGGCACAAAGTGGAGTTTTGCAGACGAATTATCCCTTACTGCGGGAACTTTCGGCAGCGACGCGGGCGTATTTAAAGCAATCGGTTTGGCAAGCGCGGCAGCCTTGCCTAAGCTGACAACAGCGTCATCGGCAATGGCCAAAATAGTCTTGCCAAGCGTACAAACAGGCACGGTATTAGGAGTGTACGACGGCCTTAACACTTTAGGCAATGCCTTGGGTTATAAAGACTTTGGCAACCTTAATTCCACCGACTGGAAAAAGATAGGTTATAACACGGGCCGCGGCTTTACAACGGGCGCGGTAGTCGGGCAATATGGACGTATGATATGGGGCGGCGGCGCGGCGCAAAAGGCATTAACGACGCAGCCTATCTCTGCACAAATTGCAAACGGCGCAAGAAATATGACCTTTGGTATGAGCGAAGGCGCGGTATTTTCTCTTGCGGGCGCAGGTTACGACCAGGCAAACAGCCTGTGGCTGCCCGCGCAAGGTTCTCCCGATTATATCGGCGGCAATGCCAATGCCTTTGCGGAAATGACGCCAAAAAGCTTACTTAAAGATATGGTAAAGTTCTACTTTGCCGTAAAATTGCCCGCCAATGCGATAAGCGGCGCGGAGAACGGACACAAAATAACGGTAAAGAAGGCAGTTCCCGTCCGCACAAACGCGGCGACGGAAATTGTAAAAATTTCAAAACCCGCCGAGCAAAAAACTACCCCGATAAAAAAGGGGGATTATGTTGTAGAAGAAAACGCACAGGGCGTTGCGGAAATTAAATTTAAGTGGATGCTTGAAGCCGAACCCGCAAAAGAACTTAACAAAGCAAAAACGCTTAGCGCAGTTGTAGGCGAAGGCTCGGGCGCGTCCGCCGCATCGGCGGAAGTTAAGGCGCAAAGCCCTTCCAAATCCGCCGCGCCGATTTATGACGGTTACAATCCGCCGCAAGGCGCAACGGCAAAAGTATATCAACCGAAACCGCTTAAAATAATTGAAAACTCCCGTGTGGAAAAAGCCTGGTTTAGAAGCGGTGTGGATTACTCTTTAAACATTGCCAAACAATTTGCACACAGCGCAAGAACAACCTTTGGCGCGGCTGTAATTGCAACCTCTTTATCTCTTATAAATCCGTCAATGTTAAATGCCGCGTCATCAGGCAAAATAATGCCGATGGTGGAAACTTTGGCAGGTACGGAAAGCGTTTCTTCCTCCGTAAAAACTTTGGGCGGGTCAAGAAGAACGCAAAGCGCGGCGGCGATAACCGCCGCTCCTAAGGCCGAAGCGGCAGCAGCTCCGCAAACCATAAATACCCCTAAAGATTTAAAGCCGACAAAAACATTGCCCGACTATAAACCTATAGCCGCGGCGGCGGCCTTTCTGCCCTTAGCTTTCCCTAAATACGGAACATTTACCGTCAAGGATGAAAAAAATACTTTGTCGGCCTCCACCGCAATTCCTTATGCTTTGCAAACTAAGGAAGAAGCCGCCGCGCAGGCAGAAACGCGCGCAAAACAATTTATAACCACACAGGCGCAAAAAGAAAATCTGCCGCCGTACAGGCACCCTGTATACGCCATTGCCCAAAACGACCCGCTGCTGCCCATAATATTGCTTTACGCGGCGGCAAAAAGCGGCGTTGTAGGCAAGAAAGCAATAAAACCGCAAACGCCGAAGGTTTATAAAGACCTTAACAGCCCCGCAAGCGGTTTCTTTGGCGCAAATATAAAACTGCCTAAAGGTTATGATAAAAAGAAAGGCGTTGAAACCTATTATATTGACGCTTTAGGGCAGGAAGTTAAATTACCGCTTTTATTTAATATTGATAAAGCAATAAAAGTTAATAATTCCCAACGCGGCGTATTTAACCAACAAAACAGGCTTGAGATAAGAAACGGCGTTAAAAAACCCACGCAGATAGAACGCTTTTGTATGCTTTTGGAAAATACCGCAAAAGCAAAATTTGCTTTTATAGCTGCCGTAAAAAATGCCGCGCTTGCAGTTCCCTTCAGCCTTAAAGTGCAGTTTACGGATACAAAAGTTTCCAGACATTACAAAGAAGTTCCCCTGCAAACGGCAGGCGGAAAGGTTATGCCGTATATCAGCCTTTTAACGCCCAGAAATATGGTAAAAGAGGGGGAAGTTTTTACCCTTAATAAAGACGGCAGCTTAAACGCGGTAAGCAAAACCGGAACGGTAAGATTATTGCCAGATTTTACTTTGCGCGTGCCCAAAGGCGAAATAGAAAAACTTGTAAAAGTTTTAACCTCAAACAATAAAAACTTTGTAATGGATATTGTTCCCACGCAAAATAAAAGCATAGCTTTCATGCTTAACTTTTTGGTGGCTACAACAATAATGGCGGCCGCACCGTCCTTTAAAGAATTATTTGATTTAAGCGAATTCTGGGCCAATACAATTATGGGTATAATCTCCTTCGGCCCCGCTTTATCTATTCCTTTATTCGGCTCTTTGTTTAAAAAATTCGGCGTTACAAAGGTATTAAAGGGCGTTTCTTTAATGTCGCTTTCCGCAATAGCGTTAACGACATTATCGGGCTTTTACGGCTTTTCGGGCGGGCACGGGTCCACCGTTGCTCTTATAGGCGCAATTGCGGGCTTGTTTATGCTTTCTCTTTCAAACGAATTAAAATTTTCTTCAATGTCGCCCGTTATAGAAACTAACTTTGACGGCAATAAAGCCCTTGCGGTAACCACTAAAGCGCTTATGGCAAGAAGCTTGGGTACAATCTTCTTTTTACAGATGCCAGCGCTTTATAACTTTATTGCCGCCCATACGGGTCTGCCGCACGCGGATGAAACAATATCATTTGTAAGCTTCCTGCTGCCTGTGGCCATAGCCGCGGCGGCAAAAATGCTTACCTCCCACTTAAGGGAAGTTCCCGCACTGCCGGAAAACGATATAGGCATAAAAAATCTTATCCGCCTGTTTAAAACCAATAAAGACATAAGAAGCGGAGCTTTGGCCTTTACAATGTTTGAAAGTATAGAAGCCACTCTGTCTTTGCTTGTCTTCTCTCTGGCAAAAGATTTTTACGGCGCGGCATCTTCCGTCCCTAACGTTATCGGCGGCGTGGCGATATACGCGGCAATGGTACTAAGCCGTTTTATAGCATCGCAACTGCAAAAGAAAGGCGTTTTAAACGGAAAGCAAACGCTTATAGCAAGTTTTGCGGCAATGGGGCTGGGCACAACATTATTTGCCGCGGCGGGCATAAGCCCTCTCGGCCTTATAGGCGCGGCCTTGGCCTTTATGGGTACGGCAAACACATTTGCGCCGCTTTATAATGTTACGTCGCAAAGGAACCCTAATAAATCAAGCGAGATATCTTTAATATTCTTTACCACCACAACATTTGCCGCTTTATCAACAACGCTTTTGGGCGCGGTTATAGACGCTACAGGTTCTCAGCAAACGGGCTTTATCGTACCTTTTGCGGCAATACTGGGCGCTTTATATCTTGCTAAATATGTATTTAAGGATATGAATCTTTTCAAAAAAATCCAAAGCGGCAAAATAAAGGAAAAATCGGCAGGACAAAACAAAGGGCAGGTAAATCCGACGGATATTAATAATCCCCAGCCGCAGAACTAAAACAAATATAAGCCTGCTTACAACAAAAAGGGCCGCGTTTATGCGGCCCTTAACCATTTATAAAACCATTATTATTTTTACGGCTATTTCAGTTCAACGCCTTTCATTATGCGCCACCAGGCAATCTTGCGCAAAGCCTGCGCGCGCTGCGTTATATCCTGCATAGCGGCGGGCGTTTTGCCGTCGGTGCTTATAATTATATCTTTATTGTTTATATCACCCATTTCACTGCCGTAAATCCAGTACATATTATGCAGCCCCAAAGCGGGCGCGGCAAGCATATCCTGCCCTAAGGAATAGTATTCAAAGCCTTTCGGCGCGGCAAGTTCTATAACGGTGGCGGGTATATCCATATGGCTGCCGCTTAAGTTTTGCGCGGCTGGTTTTGTTATGCCTTTGCCGAATAAAACAAAGGGAACGGCAACCGTTTCGTAAATATTCGGGTTGGGGTTAACATACCACCTTTGCGCATGGTCGCCCGTCAGTATAAAAATGCTGTCGGGGTATTTTTGATACATATCTTTAATAAACTGCGCTATATATTTATCGGAATATTCAAAGTGGCGCAATTTATTTATCAAATCTTTATCTTTCGCCTGGGACGGGGGGAGAAGTTTTGTAAAATCGACGGCGGTTTTTACCCCTGTTTCCGCGTCCACATTAACGGTAAGCGGCGGATGGTTGGAACTGGTTAAAATAAAGTTAAACGAGGGTTTATCATCTTTAAACAAAGTTTCTATACCCTGCAAAAATTCCTTATCTTCCACGCCCCAGGCATTGCCCTTGCCCGCAAAATCGGCCTTATAATAAGCTTTGTCAAACTGCTGCGCGGAGGCAAAAGCTCCTACATTTTCCCAAGAAGGAAAGCCGCCGTAAAAGAAGCGCGTTTCGTACCCCAGTTTTTTAAGCTGAACGCTAAGGGCGGTTTCATACGGTTTGGCGGCGGACGGCTGGCTGGCGGTGTATATGCTTATATCGGGCATACCCAAAATTGCGCCCGTAAGCCCGAACATTGTACCGTTGGCGGCGGGCAGAAAATTGCTTATAAGCATGGCATTATTTTGCGCCAAAATTCCTTTTATGCCGTTTGCTATGCCTAGGTCTTTATATTGCTCCATAAGCGGCCAAAGCATATAAGTTTCGCCCATAATAAAAAAGATATGGCGGGGCGGGTTTTGCGCGCCGCGCGCGTGTTTTAAAAGGAAAGGCTCTAAACTATTTTCCTGATAAGGCGCGCCAGTAAGCAGCGCAATATTTTGCTTAACCTCCTGCGCGGTAAGCTTTATGTGATTTATCTTTGCGGTATATTTATGTATACGGCTGGCTTTGTAAAGGGCTTGCACATCGTCTAAAATAGCCTCGTTAAGCAGGTGCTGGCTAAGGCGGGCGGCATTCTTCCAGTAAATGGAGCCGTTATATCCAAAGCTGCCGCCGTGGCGCATATAAACGGCAAATATCGGGATAAACAAAATAACCGCAATAAGAGTAATTTTTTTATATTTTATCTTGGCGGCGAAAGACGGCTTTGGCGCGGCGGCAAGAAACTTTTTAAAAAGAAAGATAAGCGCGGCCGCCGCAAAAATACCCGCAAAAATCCTGAGCGGCGCATTATATTGTTTTATGGCGGTATCGGTAATTGCGTAAACGTCATCGTAGAAAGTGTTAAAGATGAAGGGGTCAAAAGCATTATGGAACTCTCTGTAATAAGGTATTCTGGTTTGAAATAGTATGCTTAAAACCAACAGCTCCGCGCCGCCCAGCCACAGGCGTATTTTGGAGGAGGGCCATTCTTGCCAAACCTGCCGTGCAAGCGTGGCAAAAGCAAAGGTTGGGATAATAAACGCCGCGGCGGTTTTAAGGCTTATTCTAAAGCCAAAGAACATTGCGGCAAGAATATCTTTAAAAGTTGTTCCCGCCTCTAAGGAGGAGGAAAAAACAGCAATAAACAAAGCGCGGTAAAGGGACAAAACGAGAAGCAGAAAAATAAATAATTTTAAATCTGCGGCAATATCGTCAATAAAAAAGTTAAATCTGTTTTTGTGAGAGAGGAAGAAAGTTTTTATTTTATTTATAAATGTCATTTTAAGGTCCTATATATTATGTTTTTAAGAATATCAAATATATGGGAACCCGCGCAAACCTGTGCGCGCGGCGGAATTTTGGCAGAACAAATCCTTATCCCAAAAAATATTTTTGCAATTATTTTGCGGCAGGACGCGGAGCCGGGAGGGAAGGATACCGTGAGCGGCTGGAAGCCCGAGTATCTGACCGACCGAGGCGACAAAGTATTGCCGCAAAAGAAGCAGCAAAAAACATTTGGCAAAAACGCCAAATGTTAGTATAATAATTGTATGAAAACAAAACCCTGCGCAACAGTCAAAACCCTAAAAGCCCTCGCACACCCCACAAGATTGTGGATAGTGCAAAAGCTTGGCGCAAAAGAACATTGCGTATGCGAATTTGTGCATGAAACGGAATTTGATTTTTCAACGGTATCAAAGCATTTAAAAATAATGAGCGCGTGCGGGGTTTTAAAAACAAGGCGGCAGGGCAAACACATATATTACAGGCTGGCGTCGCCGTGTCTGTTAACTTTTTTAAAGTGTTTAACGCCAAACGGATGTAAGACAAAAACGCATAAAAAAGAGGCGGATTGTTCCTGCGGCTGCCAAGATGAATAAATTTAAGCAAAAAGGGGAGGGGTTTATGTCTTCTAACTGCAACAAGACGGCCAAACTGAAAAAAGTTCTATTTTTATGCACCAAAAACTCCTGCCGCAGCCAAATGGCGGAAGGCTTTGCAAAAAATTTTTTAAACGCGCAGATTTACTCCGCAGGTACGCAAAAATATATGGTAGACCCACTTGCAATACGTGTTATGGCGGAGAACGGAATTGACATAAGCGGGCAGCATTCAAAAACCATTGAGGAACTTCCCAAAGAACATTTTGATTATATGTTTACCTTATGTTCTTCGGCAAAAGAAAATTGCCCGCTTTACTTTAATGTCAAGCAAAAAGAACACCACGGTTTTGACGACCCTGCCGCACTCGCCGCAACCATAAATACGGAAGAAGAAAAGCTTGCAATTTACCGCCGCACGCGTGATGAAATAAAAGATTTTATTTTAGAACTTAAACATAAAATATAGAAAGTTAACTTGGTAACTATATATGAAAAATGAAACGGGAATAATTAACAAATTATCTTTTTTGGACAGATACCTTACGCTGTGGATATTTCTGGCAATGTCTATAGGTGTACTTACGGGTTACTTTGCCCCAATCGTTAAAGATGTAATAAACAGTTTCCAGATAGGCACAACAAATATTCCCATAGCCATAGGGCTTATTTTGATGATGTTTCCGCCCTTGGCGCGTGTGAAATACGAAAAGAGAAAAGAAGTTTTTAAAGATAAAAAAACTTTAACTATATCTTTAATTTTAAACTGGCTTGTCGGCCCCGTTCTCATGTTCGCTTTGGCGGTTTTGTTTTTGCATAACCACCCTGTCTATATGATAGGGCTTATCCTTATCGGGCTGGCCCGCTGCATTGCAATGGTATTAGTGTGGAACTCCCTTGCGGGCGGCAGCAGCGAATACGCCGCAGGTTTGGTTGCTCTTAACAGCGTGTTTCAGGTTTTATTTTTCAGCTTTTACGCTTGGCTGTTTATCAGCTTTTTCCCGCCGCTTTTGGGGCTTAAAGGCATGGACGTAAATATAAGTATTTTAAGCATAGCGCAAAGCGTTTTTATCTATTTGGGCGTGCCTTTTATAGCGGGCTTTATAACACAAAAAGTACTTATAAAAAAGCGCGGTTACGATTGGTTCCATAATATTTTTATACCCAAAATACAACCCATAACTTTAATTGCACTTTTGGCAACCATTATTATAATGTTCAGCTTAAAGGGAGATCTTATCCTGCAGATACCCAAAGACGTTTTGCTTATAGCCGCGCCCTTAATAGCTTACTTTGTGATAATGTTCAGCCTTTCGTTTTTTATCAGCAAAAAGGCGGGGGTGGATTATAAAAGAAGCGCAACACTTTCCTTTACTGCGGCAGGTAATAATTTTGAACTTGCAATAGCGGTTGCGATAGCGGTTTTTGGTTTAAATTCAGGTCAGGCGTTTGCCTGCGTGATAGGGCCGTTGATAGAAGTTCCCGCGCTGATTTTGCTGGTTAATTTGGCTTTGTGGATTAAGAAGAGATATTACACACAAGCCTAAACGATTTACGGACGAAGCCCGTAATATTTAAAATTAAAAGGAGAAATAATTATGATTAAGAAACTTGTAGAAAAATTGGATAAAAAGATGAAAGACTCTTCCAAAAAAGGCTGTTGCTGCGGCTGCGGTTGCGACTCCAAGAAGGATAAATAAAAAATGGACGCCGCGATACGTTACCTTCTGGGCAGCGTTTTTGGGGTAGATTTAAGCACGCGCTTTGGCGGGGCCTTGCAGTTCTTTGTGGAAGACTCCGTCAAAGTGCTGTTTTTGCTTTACACGGCAATAACAGTTATAGGCGTGCTGCGCACCTACATCTCAAAACAGACGGTGGAAAAGTATATAGGCTCTAAAAATAAATTTTTAAGCAGCTTTATGGCCTCTATGCTTGCCATCTTTACTCCGTTTTGTTCCTGCTCGGGCATACCCGTATTTTTAAGTCTTGTAAAAATGCGCGTACCCTTTTCCGCCGCTATATGCTTTTTGGCGGTATCTCCGCTGGTAAACGAGTATTTATTAGTGCTTATGCCCGCCTACTTCGGCTTTACCATAACGGCAATATATCTTTTCGGCGGTATTGCGATAGGTATGATAGGCGGCTGGATTTTGGAAAAGCTTGGCATGGAAAAACACCTTGAAGAAAGTGTATCTGCCAAAGCTCCCGATTTTATTGATTACCCCAACTTTAAAGCCCGCCTGCATTTTGGTTTGCAGGAAGGTAAAGAGATTGTGCAAAAGTTGTGGATATGGGTACTTGTCGGCGTGGCTTTAGGCGCGGCAGTACACAATTATATCCCCGACGCTCTTATACTTAAAGCCTCCAACGCGGCAGGGATATTCAGCGTGCCTTTGGTAGCCTTGCTTGGTGCGCCGATATACGGCAGCTGCGCGGGCGTTGTGCCGATAGCTTTAATCTTCTTTAGCAAGCCGATAGCTTTAGGTACGTCCATAGCTTTCCTTATGTCAGTATCGGCAATGAGCTTGCCCGAGGCCGTTATATTGCGCGGCGCGATGAAGATGAAACTTTTGGCGGCGTTCTTCCTTACGGTCTTTTTAGGTATCGTCGCTTTAGGGTATTTTATCAACTTTGTTTCGCCATATATTTTGGGCCATTCA
>CAZBCE010000035.1:0-13671 GCA_964490555.1 uncultured Elusimicrobium sp.
AATACCGTTAGCCGCCAGAAAATCTTTTATCTTCTGCGGGACGATAAAATAAGATTGCGCCATAAGTCCGCGGGAGATAACCTCAACATCTTTAATCCCGTTTTTAAGGCAGTAATCTTTAAGCAATTCCTGCGCCAAATAACTGCGGCACACGTTGGCGGTGCAGATAAAACATATTTTCATACTATATAAATATACTAAATTTTATAGAATCATTATGTATGCATTTAACCCTGTCCGCCATTGTATGTTTTATAATCTTCTTTGCGCCGCTCAGCTTCGGCGCGGTGCAGCCGTGGGCGCAGTTTGCGCTTTTACTGCTCTCCTGCGCGCTTTGCGCGCTTCTGCCGTTTAAAAGCGGCGCGCTTAACCTTACAAAACCCGCCAAACCGGTTTTATTTGTGTTATTTACATTCTTTTTGATAGCTTTGGCGCAGAGCCTTAACATAAAAACAATTTTTACCGCGCCCTTTTGGCGGCCCTTTACCATATCCCCGCTGGATACGCTTGATTTTGCGGGTTATCTGCTTACCTGTACAGGTCTTTTTATAGCGGTGTCGCAAATATTTCAAAAGCATTCTTCCGTTAAATTTTTATGCGCGCTGATAACTTTAAGCGGTTTTATAACCGCGCTTATAGGCTTTTCTTCCGTCAAGGGAGAATATATAAACTTTTTTACGGGCATAGGATTTTTAAAAGAAACTTTCGGCCCGTTTCTAAACCGCAATCACGCGGCAGTCTTTTTAAATTTATGTTTTTTTGCCTCGCTGGCCTTAAGCGCGCCCGCGCTTGCCGAATATAAAAAAGAAACAGACGCATCGCTAAAGCAAAATCTGCTTTTAAAAGCTTTTCCTTTTCTTATTATCTCCGTTCTTTTGGCGGGGGGAATAATCTTTTCACGTTCCAGAGGCGGCATATTGGCTTTAACGGGCGGAACTTTTGTATACGCCGCGTCGCTCTTAACTTTTATAAAAACAAAAAGCAGAAAAATCTTTGCTCTTACCCTGCTTGCGGCTCTCTTTGCCGTTCTGTTTTTTACGGCGGGGAATAATGTTGACGATATAAATAAATTCGCCAGACGCGGCGGCGATAACTGGGGATATTCTGTGGAAACGCGCAAAAATCTTTATAACGCGGGTTATTATATGCTTATGGATTTTAAAGCTTTCGGCGTTGGTTTTAACGCTTTTTCCTCGGGCATTTATCCATACCTTGATAAACCCATAAAAGCCTATGTTGAGCATCTGCACAATGACTGGCTGGAATTTGCCGTAGGCGGCGGTTTTATTGCGGCGGCGGTATTGCTTACAGGCGCGCTTTGGTTTATTTTCGCGCTGCTTTCCCGTTTCAAAAGCCTGCCCGCCGATAAACTGCTTACTTTTACCGCGCTTTTAAGCGGCCTTTTCAGTATGGCTTTGGCTTCTTTTTTTGATTTCCACTTTTTTATTTCCTCCAACGCCGCTTTATTCTTTATAATGCTTGGGCTGCTGTGCGCGCCCACGTTTTCTAAGGAAAAAACTGTAAGTTTAAGAATAACCCCGCTTTTTACCGCGGCCGCGCTTATCTTGTTTACGCCTTTTATATTCCTTAACTTTAACAAGACGGAAGCGTGGCGGCTTTCCCTTATGGCAAAAGGTATGGAGGGGGAAAGCAAAATAATTTACTTCCAAAAAGCTCTGGCAAAATATCCGCATACCCGTCAGGCTCTCCGCCTGAGCATAGCGCGCTATAACCTTTCCAACAGTTCCGCTCTGCCCTGCGAGCAAAGAAAGGCGCTCCGCGCCGACGCGCAAAGCCTGAGCGCGCAATACCTTCAAAAATATCCGCTTTACAGAGAGCTGGAAAACGTACGCGAAAGGAGCGAAAGCCAAATATTTTGTAAAATATAAATTATGAATAATTTTATCCGTAAATTTTCTTTATTTATTTTTGCGCTCCCTTTTATTGCGGGCTGCGTTAATATAAACAAAAAATCAGCCCCGCAGACCGCGCCCTACAGTGCCGAGCAAACCCTTGCAGCGGGCTTAAAGCAGGTGCGCGAAAGCGCGGACTACCTCCTTCAACCGGGCGACCTTGTTGAAATCAAAGTTTATAAAGAAGAAAATATGGACAGAACGCTGCGCATAAGCAGCAACGGTACCGTTACCTTTCCTCTTGTGGGCAATATAAAAATAGCGGGCCTTACCGTAACTTCTGCGGAAAATAATCTTTCCGCCGCGTTAAAAAAATACATTTTACTTCCTCAGGTTTCAATATTTATCAAGGAATACGGCAACAAAACCATATATGTTTTAGGGCAGGTTATGAAGCCTTCCGCCATACAAATTCCGCCGGAAAGACCCCTTACCGTGCTGGAAGCCATAACATCGGCGGGCGGTTTTACGGATATTGCCGCGCAGTCTAAAGTGCGCGTGCTTCGCGATAACGGCGGCAAACACGAAAGCATAGATATAGACGTTTCTCAAATTACCAAAATGGGTAATAAATCTTTGGATATTTCCCTTACGCCGGGGGACGTTGTCCTGGTCCCGCAAAGTATGTTTTAAGGATTGAATAATGGATACCGACAATAAAGAACTGGATTTAACTTATTACTTTAATATTATTTTAAAACGCTTATGGCTTATTGCCGCTTTAGGCGCGGCGGGCGTATTATGCGCCGTGCTGATAAACACCTTTTCCCGCCCCGTTTATAACGCTTCCGTACTGCTTATGATAGACAGGGAAAACTCCGGCGAAATAGGCTCTTTTAAAATTACCCCGTGGAGCAGCGACGAAGACTATTACCGCACGCAGTATAACCTGCTTGAAAGCCGCACCCTTTTGGAAAAAGTTTATAATAAACTTAAACTTTACGAGGTAGAGCAGTTTTCCGCCCCGGGCGAAATTAAAAAGCTTAAAAAGTCCGTAAACATTGCCCCCGTTACAAGAAGCAGACTTGTTAATGTGGAGGTTTCCGCCTACGACCCCGTTCTTTCCGCCAAAATAGCAAATACGATTGCGGAAACTTTTGTAACGGACAATATCACCAACCGCGTTACCATGGCCCGCGACGTAATTAAAGCTTTGGAAAGCACGCAGAAAAGCCCGCAGGAGCAGGAACTTTTAAACTCTATGCCGCAGGTGGTAAACAGCGATTTTATTAAAAATCTTAAGCAGCAGGAAGCCGCGCTGGAAGGCCAGTATGCAGCACTGTCGGCAAAGTACACGCAAAATCACCCTGACGTCATCTCTTTAAAAAATCAGTTAAAAGCGATAAGGGAAACCATTGATAAAGAAACAAACCGCCTTGTGCAAAGCATAAAAATAGATTTATCAGGCCAGTTTTCCGCCAATAATATAAGAATTATAGACCACGCCAATGTGCCGATGCTGCCAGCGCGCCCGCGTAAACTTATAAACATAGCCATAGGTTTAATTATAGGTTTTGCCTCGGCCGTTATATTGGCTTTTATACTTGATTTTTCCGACCAGACCGTAAAAGTTTCTGAAGATGTGGAAAGAAAACTTAAACTTCCCTTTTTGGGTTTTGTTCCCGTTGAAAACATAAAAACGGGTACGGCGGAATATGCCTCTATGTTAAAAAAGGGCAATTTTCTTATGCCGGAAAATGTCCGCAATATCCGCACAATGCTTAACTTTTCTCTGGGCGATAATAAAGCTTTCCTTATAGCCAGCACTTTGCAGGGCGAGGGCAAAACAAACCTTGCCACAAACCTTGCCGTGGCCATAGCGCAAACGGGCAAAAAAGTTTTGCTGATAGACGGGGATTTACGCCGCCCGCGCCAGCACCGCATATTCCGCCTCTCTGCGGAAAAAGGCTTAAGCAATATTTGGAGTAAAGACCCGCAAACCTCCGCCTACGAATATAATGTGCAGGAAACCGATGTGCCAAACCTTTCCGTTATAACTTCAGGCACGCGCCCGCCAAACCCCGCCGAGCTTTTAAATACGCCTAAGGTTAAAGATTTTATCTCTTGGGCGGAAAGCCATTACGACCAGATTATAGTTGACTGTCCAGCCATATTACCCGTTTCCGACACTTTACTTTGGGGCAAGTATGTAAACAAAGCGGTATTTGTTATCTCACACGGTAAAACAAATATAAAGCCCGCGCTGTTTGCCGCAGATAAACTTAAAAAAGCGGGCATAGAAATTTTGGGCGCGGTAATAGGCCAGTATAATTTGGAAAGTTTTTCCTACGGTAAATACGGTTACTACAAAAAGTATCATTACTACGAAGACGCCAAATAATCCGTACCGCAATATGGTTTTAAAAATAACTGTCTTAAAGTAGTTTTTTAAGACAGTTTATTTTTTATCTTGGCGATAATTACGGATAAAAAACTTTCGGAAGGTAAAAATTCTTTAATAAGCAAGACAAGCGGCTCGCGCTTAAAACGCTCAAAAAATTCCTGACGTTTGGGGTGCGGCGCGGCGGAGTGAATTACGCGCGGGTTATATTTTAACGCGCTTTCTATGCTCAGAGAGCGGCAAATAAGTTTGTCTTTAACAGCCTCAAACATCTTTTGGCCCGCGGCGGAATTTATAAATAAAACGGAAAGGCCTTTAGCGTCGTACATATCAGGGCAGACCTGCGCAAAACCCCACATATCGCCCATTGTTATATCGCCCTCTTTACGACCGCCCTTAAAGGCACAGGCGTGGCAGGAGGGACGGCTGATAAGCGAAGCAAGAAAAGCTTTTGTAAAAGGGGAAGAATAATACTTTGTAAAAAAATGTTTTATATTAGCACGCTCAAAAAAAGCCGCCAGATATTTTGCATAAAAAGAGGGGGCGGGCAAAACTCCGCCGTCTTTAAAATAAAATCTTAAATAAGATTTATCCCAGGCCAAATGCTTATCTCTAAAGTTCACGGCGGATAAATCTTCCGTCCTAAAAGTTTTAAGATATTCCCGCCAAACCGCAGGGGAGGGGACGCTGTGGCAAATAATTTCCGCGCAGAATAATAAGGCATTCTCCGCACCCAAATAATTCTTAAGCCCCGCAATTTGGCACGGCGTTCCCGCAAACATAACAGGCAAACCTTTAGCCAAAAATTCCTTAACCTGCTTAAAAGTTTCTCCGATATCGCTCTGTACATATTTTGAGCGTCTTAAATTATCCAGTTCTTCGGCGTTGCGCGCGAAGGAATGCACAACATTCCAATCTTTATCATAGCCCGCACCAAACACAACGCCGCCGCGCTTTAAAACTTCAACGGCAAAAACGCTGAATATACCGCCGGAAGAACTTGCGGCTAAAACAGACTCTTGCGCTGCCTTTGCGGCATAAGCGTTTTTTATTGTATTTTGCGGCGGTTTATTGGTTACGGGGCAGACTTTAAGGCAAAGCCCGCACTTAACACAGGCGTCAAAATTAACGCGCGGGTATAAAAAACCTTCCTCGTCGGGCGTCATAGTAATTGCGCCCTTAGGGCAAATATTTTGGCACGCGCCGCAGCCGCAGCATTTTGTTTTATCGGTTATATTAAGCATTTTTTAAAAGCCTCTTTAAAGGTTTTAAAATTAAATCTTTCTCGTATAAATTAAGCCCGAAAGCCCACATAAGCATTGCAAAGAGCGCCGTAAAAGCAATTATCTTCCCGCCCAAAACAAAAATATTAAGACCGAGCGGAATAAGGTTAAAAGCAAAGCCTGCCGCAAAGGTCAACAACACGGGCAAAGCCATTTTTGCAATCTCTTTAAAAAATCTTATAATGTCTATGCCTATTTTGGCGTAATAGATATTTATAATCAATCCCTGTCCCAAAAGCAGGCAAAACGCCGTCGTAACAGCGCAGCCCATACCGCCGTAAGCTTTAGCCATGGGTATGGAAATTAAGATATTTGCCGCGGCTATAAAAAAGTAAACCACGGAGCGGAAGGCGTGCTTATTTTTTGCTTGCAAAACCGATATTCCCGTATTTTGTATCAGCGGTATAAGCAGCGCGCCCATAAGCACCAGCGCGTAATAATAGGCGGGCTCAAAACTCCTGCCCACCCAAAGCAAAATAAACTCTTTACCGTACAGCGCAAAGCCGCACAGGATAAGGCTCATCAGCGCAAACTGTATGCGGCCTATTTTGACAAAAATATTATTTATCTCCGTCATATCATCGCTTTTAGCGGCCAGCGCGGAAATCTGCGGCAGAAACACGCTGCTTAAATTGCCCGAGAAGCTTAAATAAGTAATATCCAGCTGCACCGCTATGGAGTATACCGCCACCGCGCCCGTGCCGACTACCGCGCCCAATATTATCTGCCCCGTCTGCCAGTACACCTGGTCCATAATCATAGCCAGAAAAACAAAAAAGGAAAACAGGAGTATTTCTTTTGCGGATTTGCCGTCCCAAGAATGCAGTTTTATTTTTATTTTTATTTTTTTAAAGCAGTAATATACATTCGCCGCCACAGCCAGCAAATTGCAAAGCGTCTGCGCCGCAACCAGCACGATAACGTCGGCCTTATAATTTAAAAGTATAAACACAAACAAAGGCTGGAGAAGGGTATTTATAATTGTAAGCATACGCGCGAAAACAAACTGCTGATGCGCGTTTATAACGGCAACAAATATATTTGCGGGGATAACCAAAGCTATATTAAACAGCATAAGGGCAAATATTTTTTTGGCGGCAATAAGTTCCGCGGGGGAAAGCGTTTTGCCGAAAAGCGGCACTATATAACCCATGCAGGCCAAACCCGCAAGCACAATAAATAAAGCTATAAAACCGTAGATAATGCCCGTAACGGCAAGCAGGTTTTCCTTACCTTTTTCATCTTCGGCGGCAATGCAGCGGGAATAATATCTGGTTGTGGTGTTGGACAGCCCAAAATCCATTATCATCAAATAGGCTATAAGCGAACCCATAAGCTGATACAGCCCGTATTGCTCTTTGGTAAGGAACAGAAGCAGCATAGGCACGTAAACAAAACCTATGAGGCCGCGCAGCCCCATACTTACATAAGAAAGTACAACTCCCGCTTTTCTTTGGTTCATATCAGTTTAAAAGCTTCAAAACCTCTTCTTTTGACTGTTTTGCTCTTTCTATATAAGCGGGCATAACCTGCTTATAAATATCTTTTATCTTCTGTTCGTTTTGCATTATAAACTTAAAGGATTTTATCATATCCTTTTCATCTTTTATATCCTGTACGGGCAAAACATAATTTTGCCACTGCCCGAACAAATCCTGCGCTATGCCGCGCGATTTTACGGAATAACCTATCACCAAAGTCGGCACGCCGCAGGAATAAGCCGCTATGGAAGCGTGCGTTCTGGCGGCTATCATAAAGCGGCATTTGGCTATAATGCCCTTTAGCGCCATACAGTTGCGGTTACCGTGCAAAAAGAACACTCTGCCGCTGCCCTTAAAAAGATTATACAGTTTAAGCAAAGGCTCCTCGTCATTGGTATACTCCCAAATAACGTGCGGTATCAAGGCTATTTCCATATCCGTTTCTTTAAGTATATGCTCTATAAGTTTAACAGTGCTTTTAAAAACCATACCGTCGCTGTGCTCTAAATTTTGCACCATCGGGCTTATGTTTATACCCACGGTATTGCCAGCCTTAAAACTACCAAGAGTATTAAATTCTTCGCTGTCCAGCGCGAAGGCGGGATCGGGCAGCAAATGAGTGTTTTGGGAAATTCCCGCCTCTATCAGCGCATTGTAAGTTAAACTTTCGCGCGCGGTTATAAGGCTGTAAAGGTTAAGGTCGGCGCGCAAAGCGGCGTCTTTTTTTATAGATTCAGGCTCCACCGAGCACCCCCAAAGAACAGTTTTTTTACCATGTGCGTTAAGACGCGCGTTGATAACCTTTAAACCTTCATAACTGTCATAGCAGTAATTATCCCCGCCGACAGACATATAAATATCGGCTTCTGTTTGTTCCGTCAAATCTTTATACAGCGTGGCATAATCCGTAGGACGTGGTTTTATTATGCTGTTTTTTATCTTTGAAAGAATTTTAATAATTTTTTTAGGCAAAAGCCGCTTTATAGCTCCTGCCCTGTATTTTTCGTGGGTGACAATGTGGCCAAGCTGTATAATATCAACAGTTTTATCTAACTCAAACAATCTGTCTTCCGGGGCGGAAAAAGAAAATACTTTAATATCATTCCCTGATAAGATTTTAACCGAAGCGCGCACAATAGCCTCGCAGCCGTGGTTTTTGCTGCCGCCGTGATAATATAAAGCTGTCTTTGTTTTCATAAAATCTTCCTTTTATAATTTGCTACCACGGCAAATACCCGTCGGTAAAGTTCCATCTTCTTTCCGCGGCGGAATTTTGCCAAAAGAATTCATAAGGTAAAAGGTTCGTATTTTGAGCCCCGTTCATAATCATTTTTTGTCCAAATAAAAACGTACAAAACAGAAAAGAGCAAAGAAAAATCAGTTTTGTGGTTTTATTTTTTATAATCTCAAAAGTCTTAGGTATCAAAAGAATTTGAAATATTGAAAAATATAGTCCGATTCTGAACAAATAGGAAAGCTTTAGAAAAAATATTGAAAAAGATACAGAAAAGAACGCAAGCCACAAAAGAAGATTTATTTCTTCGCTCCACTTTTCCTTTCTCAGCATAAAAATGGTAAGAGGGAAGATTAAAAGAAGTAATCTAATCAAGATATCCGTTATATAACTCATTCCAGAACCGCCAAGATAAACTTGATAGCCAGTAATAATGCTGCTTATAACTTCTAAAATATAATTTAAATTTAAAAAAACTATTCCGCAAATAAAAATAGCCAGTGTAATATTTATAAAATTAAATCTTATCCTATATAAAGGATACGCTATCAAAAAGCATAAGGCTGTTTTATGGAACAATGCCGCGAGCATAAGTAATATTAAAAAAGGAAATAATTTACGTTTCTTTATATAGTCATAAGATAATAATATAATAGCAACAGCCAAGGCTTGGCGGGCGAAAGATAAAGCCCACATAAAATCTCCAAACGCGCTTATGTAAATCAAAACAGAAAGCCATACCATATTAACGTTGCGATAAATCAGAGACATTACACTCCACATTATTATAACAGCACTTACAATAAAAAATATTTGATGGTGTAATGAAATAAGACTCAATATTTTATTAAACAATATGAACCCTTTTTCCATGTGAGTGGAATAATCAAATATAGAAAACAAATTAACTGTTGATATTTCTCTAAATGCGTTCATATAGTTAAATGTGTCTATACCGACATTAACGGAACGCAAACCAATTATACAGGCCAATTCTATCCCGCAAAGGATGCAAAAAAGTTTACGTTTCTTCTCAGAAGTCCCGTTAAAGAAGATAATCGCAGCCTGAATAAGAATAAGTCCTACTAAACCGTAATATTGCAGCATAAATAACTCACCTTAAATAAAATTCCTGCATTTGCGAGGCGACGGTTTTTATGTCAAAACCAGCGCTTTTAATTTCTTCGCTTTTATCGCGCCTGTCAAAAGAGGTATAGTTTAAAATTTCCCGCGCCCAAGCCTCCGCGCCGCTTTCAAGCGGCAGGCTTGCGCAGTTAACCACAAAAGCCTCGGGGGGAATTGTGTCCGCCATTACGCACGGCAGGCCCGCTGTCTGCGCTTCTATCGCCACAATACCCAGTCCCTCAAACAAAGAGGGGAAAACAAAAACGTCCATAGCCTGATATAACTCTGCCGTATCTTTCCGCGCGCCCAAAAACATTACAATATCTTTAAGGCCCAGCTCCTCGGCTTTTTGCTTAAGTTCCGTTTCCAAATGCCCCGTTCCCGCTATCATCAAAACGGCGTTTTTATTTTTGGCGGAAACATTCTTAAATATATCCAGCAGAAAAGTGTGGTTTTTTTGTTCTGACAGGCGGCCTATATTGCCAAGTACAAATTTATTTTCTATCCCTAAAAAGGCGCGGGTTTTAGCGCGCAGGGCGGGGTTATAGGCAAAGCGGGAGCAGTCTATCCCGTTATTCATAATTGTAAACTTAGCGTTCTTGCCGTAAAGGTCAATGCCGGCCTGCTCGGAGCAGGCAAATAAATCGGTCGCAAACAATAAAAGCAGACGGCGGCGTATAAGATTTAACAGAAAGAACTCTCCACCGCTTAGCATCTTTACGTTATGGGAATGGGAAACGCGTTTTTTAATCCCGCAAAAGTAAGCAACCGCCAAAAAGAACCAGTTTCTAAACATATAATGGATATGTAAAGCTTCGTAAGGCCCGTTACGCTTTATTATTTTGATAAGGTTAAAAACATTAAACCAGTAAGTCGCAAAACCCGGGCGCAGCGTTATAAAGGGATATAAATTACCTTTAAGTTGCTTTATTTCCTGCGCGTAAAATCCGTCCGCATTATTTTCAACGGCATAATCAAAGCGCAGTTTATCCGTGTCAATATTGCGATTTATATTCATTATCAGCGTTTCCGCGCCGCCCGCATCCATATTGCCCGCTATGTGCAAAACCTTTTTTACGCTCATTTTGCCCCCCCGTAAACCCTCAATAAAACTTTCGCGGCGGCGCAAGCGTCAAAACCCGCCTTTTTTACGGCGTCGCAGCCTTTGCTGCGGTCAATATTAATATTTTTTATATTTGTTATTTTCCCTGTCCAAGCTTCAATATCAAGCGGAACGTAAAAAGCTTTAAATATATTCATTTCTCTTGTAAGAGTTTCGCTAAACACGCAGGGCAAACCTGCGCATTGCGCCTCTATGCCCGCCAAAGGAAGGCCCTCGTATAAAGAAGGCATTACAAATACATCTGCCGCCATAAGAAGGGCGGGGGTGTCTTTCCTGAGGCCCAAAAACATTACGCTTTTCTCAATAGCCAAAGCTTTAACTTTATTTTTTACGTCTTGTTCCAGTTCGCCCTCGCCGATAAGCATAAGCTTTGCGGTTTTATCTTTTTTAAGGACAGCGGCAAAAATATCAATAAGAAAGGTATGATTTTTAGCATTATTAAAACGACCTATATGAGTCAATACAAAATTTTCTTCAATCCCCAGTTTTTTGCGTGTTTCCGCGCGCAGGAGGGGATTATAGGAAAAGGCGCGGCAGTTTATGCCGTTGGGAATTACCTTAAAACACGCCGTATCTCCGTAAAGCGCGCGGCCCGCGCCTGCCGAGCAGGCAAATAAATCGGTAGAGAAAGCCAGTATCATGCGGCGCGCTGTAAATTCGTATATTTTTCTTACAAAAGTATTTTTGCGCCCGCTTTGCGTGCTGTGGCTGTGGCATATTCTGACGGAAACGCCCGCCAAATACGCCGCCAAAAGACCGAAGGCGGAATAATAATGCATATGACAGTGAACCGCGTCATATTTATTGTGCCGCATAAGTTTAAAAAGATTAAAAATGTAACCCGCAAGGCCTATTTTTGACGCGCAGTAAAACACCCGCCCGCGCAGGGAAAGTATTTCCCCGTCGTAAGCGGAGGGGGAAAAGCGTTTTTGGGCAAAATCAAGCGAAGCGTCCTCTGCGTCAATATTCCTTAAAACATTCATAAGAAATGTTTCCGCGCCGCCCACATTCATACTGTCCGTTATTTCCAATATTTTTTTATGTCCCATAAAATTTTATTAAGCCAAATATATTTTTTGCATTATTGCCGCGCTCTCAACGCTGTCAAAACCCGCCTTTGCAATTAGGGAAGAAACATCCTTCCTTTCAAATCCTTCGCTTTTAGCCGCAATTTCCCGCGCCCAGGCGTCCGCGCCTTTGCTTAGGGGTAAATAAAATGCGCCCGTTATATCAAGTTCTTTTGTAATAGCGTCGGAAAAGAAACACGGCAGCCCCGCGGCCTGCGCCTCCACGCCCGCAAGAGGCAGGCCTTCATATAACGAGGGCATAACAAAAGCGTCGGCGGCTTTAAGTATGTCCGCCACATCGGAGCGAAGACCCAAAAATTTTACTTTGTCCGCTATATTAAGTTTTGCGGCTTTCGCTTTAAGCTGTTTCTCCAACGGCCCGCCGCCGATAAGCAGCAAAACGGAGTCAGGTTTTATTTTAAGCAGCCGCTCAAAAATATCAAGCAAAAAAGTATGATTTTTCTCTCTAAAAAATCTGGCCGTAAGAGCAATAACAAAATTATTTTCTACACTAAACTCCCGCCTTATTCTTTGGCGCGCGGCGGCGTTGAAAGCAAATTCTGCGGCGTTAATCCCGTTATTTATAACATTAAACTTTGCCTTATCGCCGTATAAATTTTTGCCGGCTTCAGCGGTACAGGCGCATAAATCCGTGGCAAAAGTTTTTATAAGCAGGGCGGCAAAATACCTTATAATTTTAAGCTTTAAAGTATCGCAGGGTATATTGGAATGCACGTGCGAAACGCGCGTTTTTACGCCGCACAGCCACGCGGCAAAAAGAGCAACGCCGTTTAAAAAGTGATAATGCGCGTGCGCCGCTTTATAAGGCCCTTTTGTAAGAATAGTTTTAATAATGGTAAAAAAATAAAACGGCAGCAAAAAAGTCCTTTTCATTTTAAACGGATAAGAATATATATTGCCGCCCAGCCGCTTAATTTCCGCAGAGTAAAAAAATTCCTGTTTCGGCACCACGCAAAAATCAAAATTAATTTTGCTTCTGTCTGTTTTGCGCAGGATATTCATCAGCAGCGTTTCGGAGCCGCCGCAGTTCATCGCGCCCGTAATCTGCAACACTCTTACGGGGTTACCTTGCATTCTTGCTCCTTAAAGCCGCTTTGTAAAATAAGCCGCGTACGGAGTTTGGCATAAGAACCTGTACACAAAAGCGCACAAGAAGGTTAAAAAAATATTCCGGCGCGGAAATCATACCCAAAGCAAGCATTTCGTCCTGCAAAGCCTTATTGCTCTTAAAATATTTATATCCGCCGCGCCTTTGATAGGATTTCCCGTCCATTCTTACCTTTACAAGCACCTGCGGCAAATTTTGCATTTTTAAGCCTTTGGCGGCGCATTTTACCCAAAGAGAATAATCTTCCATCAAAAACTTGGCCTCATATCCGCCGCAGGATAATATATCGTACTTTTTAAACATTACGGTTACATGGTTAAACGGACAGCGTAATTTAAGAAATTTTTTAATTTCGGCGTCGCTTTGCGGCAGGCGGCGCAGTGCGATGGGCTTTTGGGTTTTTGAATCAATTTCTTCTATCGCTCCGCCGCAAACGGATAAATCTTTATCTTTTGTAAAAGCGGCAAGCTGTAATTCAAAACGTGTTGGCAGGCAAATATCATCGCTGTCCATACGCGCGACAAGGGGGAAGGAACACTCCCTTAATCCCGCCTGTAAAGCCGCGCCAAGACCCATATTTTCAGGCAGGCGGATTATTTTACATTTGGCTTTATAAAGCTCCAGAACAAGGTCAAGCTGAGGGGAAAGCGGGCCGTCGGCAACCAAAACTACTTCCGCGGGCAGGTATGTTTGGGCAAAAACGCTTATAAGCGCCTCCTGCAAACAGGAAGCGTCATCATTTTTATATACGGACATTAAAACGGAAAAACCATTTTTCCCGGACATTTTCACTCCCGCAAAACAGCGCGCAAATATTTAGTAATTATAACATTTATGTATTGTGGGGGGAATAATAAAAATATATAATTAAACATCACATTTTGGCAGGAAAAATGAATAAAAAACAACCAAAAACCTGGCTTATAACAGGCGGGGCGGGTTTTATAGGCTCGCATCTTGCCAAAGAACTGCTGA
>CAZBCE010000036.1:0-13483 GCA_964490555.1 uncultured Elusimicrobium sp.
GCGGCAAAACTACTGCTCTTTCCATTTTAAAGGAAGAGTACGGCACTGATATAGAGGTGGCAAAGGAAGCCGCAACGCTGGTTTACAGCGGCGGATTTCCCAGAAACGACGGCAGCAAACGCCACACATATCACGCCCAGCGCATTATTTATTACACCACCAAAGAACTTGAAGCTTTGGCGGAAGAAATAAGCCCGGACGCCAAATTGGTGCTTTGCGACAGAGGTTCTTTAGACGGCGCGGTCTACTGGCCGTACGGGGAAGAAGACTTCTTTAAAACAATGGGAACAGACGTTAAAACGGAATATGACCGCTACTACGCCGTCATACATATGTCCCCGCCGAAAGAAGAAAAATATTATCAAAACACCGCCGTGCGCACGGAATCTTTAACCCGCGCATTGCAGGTTGACGAAGCTATTTTAAAATTATGGTCGGGCCACCCGCGCCATATAGTCATACCAGAAAGCAATGACTATGTAAAAAAAGCGCTTATCGTCAGAAAAGCTATAAGAAAAATCATCAACGGAGAAATTTAGTCTATGGTATTTGACTTTCTGTTTAAAAAGAAAAAAGAAGAGGCCGCAACCCCCGCAGCAGAGCAAGCCGCACCCAAGCAAGAGGAAGCGGGAAAGCCCTCCAAAAAGGAATCCCTTGAAGAACGTATAGACAGGGAAATGCAGGCATTGCCTTCTTTTATCAAAAATAAAATTAAAGACCCTTCAATAAAGCAGAAGTTTGTGGAACTTGCCAAACGTATGGAAAAGGACGGCGTTGATATGAACTCCCCCAAAGCCATGAAGAAATGGGTAAAAGACCACGAAAAAGAACTTAAGGAAGAGCAGCAGGGCGGTAAAGTGGAAACTGTGGTAAAGGGTGATGAACCCGGCCGCAACGACCCTTGCCCCTGCGGCAGCGGCAAAAAGTACAAAAAGTGCTGCGGCAAGTAATTTAGCAGTCATAAAATATTTAACCCCCCGTCTTAGGACAGGGGGTTATTTTTTTAAAACGAGTAGTTTAGAAATAATACACATTTTGCTGGCCTGCGGTGTGATTGTACACTCCGCCGAGCTTTTCGCATATTTTGCATTGTTCTTGATTATCAATCAGGCATCTGCAGTCTTTCCTGCCCCGAAAATAGCGGTAATAGGATAAACCGCCGAAATTAAGATTGCCTATAACAATATCTTCGGCATCGTATAAATATACATTAAAATTTTTATATGTAACGCGAGAGTTATCGGCAGATATTGTCCCCTGCAAAGAGATATCAAGAAGAGTTAAATCCTTGGTATAAGAACCCGTGGCAAGCTTATAGCGTTCATCGGCCTGATAAACGGATTCACACAAACTGATAAGCTGGGTATAGCGCGCCTTATATACGGCATATTGATATTGAGGCAAAGCAATGGCGGCAAGTATGCCTATTATAAGCACTACTACCAATAATTCTATAAGAGTAAAACCGCTCTTTAAAGTTGAAAATGGCCTTACAGACAAGAATCCCCCCTAACGTTAAAAGAGATGAGATGTAAAAAAAACCCCTTTAAATTTATTGTAATAAATTATTTGTACGCTTAGGGTTGTTGTTATCAGTGGAGCAAATTTATAGGAGGCACGCGTGGGTTTTCATATTTTGAAAAAATTTTATTTATTCTCATACGCCGCCAAAATTGCGTGATTTGGTAGATTTGAGGTTAGTTTATGTTTTGCATTAAATGTCGTCCTGCAAGTATTTTGCGATGATTTTTAATTTTCATTTTATTGCAAGGTATATCCGGAGCGGCTGGAAGCCCGCATATCCGAAGCAATAAAAAAATTAAAAAGGGCGCAAAAGACGCCGCAATCCTTATTTTATCTTCTCTAGTCTGCCGCCGTCTATTCGGTAGCAGGAAGTCGCAAACTCCGCCGCATGAGTATCGTGAGTAACCATCAAAACAGTAATTCCGCCCGCGGCAAGCGCGGCAAAATCCTTAAACACCTGCACTTTACGGGCAGCGTCAAGGTTGCCCGTCGGCTCGTCTGCCAACAAAAGCAAAGGCTCGTTAACCAAAGCGCGGGCAATGGCGGCGCGCTGCTTTTCCCCGCCGCTTACAGAGGGCGGCATCTTATCGGCAAGTTCTTCTATACCTAAATTTTTAAGTAATGCGCGCGCGCGTTTAACATTATTTTTTCCCTTCATCATAGAGGGCATATTAACGTTTTCCAAAATAGTAAATTCGGGCAATAATCCGTCAAACTGAAAAACAAAACCCATCTTGGCAAGGCGTAATTTAGCGCGGTGCGCTTCGTCAAGTTTTAAAATATTTTTACCTTCAAAAATCACTTCCCCTTCCGTGGCAACGTCAAGCATGGCAATAAGGTTTAAAAGCGTACTTTTGCCGCTGCCGCTGGGGCCGATAAACACAACAAACTCGCCCTTAGCCGCGCTGAATGAAATGCCGTCAAGCACCTTAATGGCGGTTTTGCCCTCGTTGTAAATTTTTGTAAGGTTTTTAACTTCCAAAATATTATCCATATCTTATAGCGTCCACAGGGTTAATTTTTGAAGCTTTATACGCGGGATACAAAGCGGAAAGGAAGCATAAAAAGTAACTGCCGCCGATAACGCTTGCAACGTCCCAAAATTGTATGGATACGGGAACCTTGGTAAGGTAATAAATATCTGCGGGCAGCTGCACAATATTAAAGGTGCGTATTACCCAGCACAAAAACAGAGCAAGTAGCAAACCAGATATTATGCCCGCGCTGCCTATAAAAAGACCTTCAAGCATAAATATGCGCCTGATATTTGCAGGCCCCGCGCCCATAGCGCGCAAAATACCTATGTCGCGCAGTTTTTCCGTACCAAATAAAATAAGGTTGGAGGTTATGTTTAAAGAAGCGACTAAAATTATAAGGGAAAGTATTATGAACATCATTACCTTTTCCAGTTTTAAAGCGGCGTAAAGCGTGCCGTTAAGCTGGGCAAAAGTACGCACGGCAAAATCTACTCCCGCAACATTTTGTATAAGCGGGGCGGCTTTTTCCGCGTCTTCCAAACGGTTAAGTTTGACGGAAAGCCCCGTTACCGCGCCGTTAAGTCCCAAAAAGTCGGAGGCCTGCGGTATGGTGGTGTAAACCATTGTATTATCAAATTCGTAGTAGCCCGTTTTAACAAGGCCCGTTACTTTAAAGCGTTTCATCTTGGGTAATCCGCCCGCAATGGAACTGGGGGAAACCAAGACAACATCATCGCCGATATCAACCGCCATTGTAAAGGCAAGTTCCGTGCCTAAAACAAGCGGAGAGGAGCCGTCCTTACTTTCAAAAGAACCTTCCACTATATTGGAAAGTAAGTCGCTTGTCTTGCCTTCTTTTGCGGGGTCAAGCCCGCGGATAACAACGCCTTGTGATTGCTTATCAAAATTTAAAATGGCCTGCCCAAGTATGTTGGGAGATACTGCCTTTACATATTTAACTTTCTCAATATCCTGCTCCAACTGCTGATAGCGTCCGTCGGGCATTGCGCCCAAAACCATAACATGGGCTTGCGCGCCTATAACTTTCTTTTTAATATCATTCTGAAATCCGCTCATTACAGCCAGCGTTGTAATTAAAGCTGCAACGCCGACGCAAACGCCGAGTATTCCTATAATGGTTGTTATAAGAGAAAACACTCCCTTGCTTTGGGACAAAAGATATCTTTTAGCGATAAAACTTTCAAATTGCATAATATTATTGTATAAAATATATGTTCTACTTTCTTGAAAAGGTGGGGATAATGAAAAGAAAAGGTTTTACATTATTAGAGTTGCTTGTCGTTGTGCTTATCATAGCCATTATAGGGTCTATCGGCATACCGTTATACACAAGGTCTTACAGGCGCAGTATCTCGCAGGAAATGCTTGCGACGATAAAATTATATCAGGATTCCATTACCAGATATAAAAACGAAAAGGGGACAATGCCCGTGCGCTTTGCGGATTTGGACGTATCCATAGCAGACGCAGAACAATCCAACGCTTTTCCCGACGCGCAGGATGCAATAAAAATAAAAGATTTTTATTATTATTTCTTCCCGTCGCGCCACGCGGTCTTCAGCTCTTACGGAGATTTGACCAACCCCGAATACTTCGGATTCTTTATAGAAAGCAACAATATTTACTGCTTCGGCCCTGCGGCTTCCGCCCATACGCAGGAATATTGCGAGAAGATTATGAACTTTACCCCGTATCAGTCCACAGGGGTCTTGGCATATTACAAACAGCAATAATATTTTTTTGACATACAAAAAGCCGCGGCTAAAAAACCGCGGCTTTTTTATTGCACTTTTAAACTTTGCGCTTAAAGCAGCTTGCCGGCCAAATCGGCCAGAGAACTGCGTTCCGTCTTGGTAAAGGTTATATGCCCGTAATTCTTTTGGCCTTTAAACCTTTCCACCAAGTAGGTAAGCCCGTTGGATTCTATATCCAAATACGGCGTATCTATCTGGTACGGGTCGCCCGTTACCACAACTTTTGTGCCTTCTCCCGCGCGGGAAAGTATTGTCTTAATTTCGTGCGGTGTAAGGTTTTGCGCGTCGTCAACTATCATATATTGTTTGGGCAATGTGCGTCCGCGGATATGCGTTACGGAGGCTACTTCCAGCTTACCGCTTGTCATAAGATAGCGCACTTCTTCTTCCGTATCTTCAGGATTTTTCTTGTTGGCAAGAAAGCTTAAGTTATCCTGTATGGCGCCCATCCAGGCTTCCAGCTTTTCTTCCATACTGCCGGGCAAAAAGCCTATATCTCTGCCTACGGGGACGATAGGCCTGCACACCAAAAGGCGGCGGAAGGTTTCGTCGTCAAAAGTTCTTCTTAAGCCCGTGGCAAGCGTGATTAAAGTTTTACCCGTGCCTGCGGTGCCCACCAAGGTTACAAGGTCTATACTGTCGTCAAGCAATAATTCCATTGCAAAACGCTGCTCTTTATTTAAAGGTTTAATGCCCCAGGCGGAAGGCTCCTGCGTAGGCAAAGCTTTTAAAGTATCGGTAGCGGCATTTACGCGGCCGACGGCGGATTTTTTGCTGCCGTCATTGCTCTTAAGTATCAAAAACTCGTTGGGGCAATATTTGCCCGCTTCTATCGCAAGCTGTTTATTTTTGTAGAACTCGTCAATCTTATCTGCGGAAACTTCAAGTTCTCTTGAGCCTTCATAAAGTTCGTCATATTTCACTTTATCGGTGGTATAGTCCTGCGCTTCCACGCCGATAGCCTCCGCCTTAAGGCGCAGGTTTGTGTCTTTTGAAACTATTATAACTGGCTTTTTGTTGGTTTTGTTTGATTCCTGCTTATGGTAAAAATAAGCGGTGTTCAAAATATCATTATCGGACTTATTAAAAATAAAGCCTGGGGGCAGAAGATTATCTTTTGTAAATTCTATTTTAAGAGTTCCGCCGTTATCAAGCTTAACGCCCTGACCTAAACGTCCGCGGCTTCTTAAATCGTCCAAATGTCTGGACACAAGCCTTGCGTTCTTGCCTCTTTCGTCGGCGGCTGTTTTAAAATTATCAAGTTCTTCTATTACTATTATCGGGATTACGACGTCATTATCGTCGAAGCTTTCCAAAGAATGGGGGTCGTGCAGCAAGACATTTGTATCTAAAATATAAATTTTCTTCATAAGCCCTCCTTGTAATGTATGACACGCATATTGTAGCATTATTATAGATGAACAGATATCTTTGTATTCACGGCCACTTTTACCAGCCGCCTCGCGAAAATCCCTGGATAGAGGAGATAGAGCCGCAGGACAGCGCTCTTCCGTTTCAGAACTGGAATGAGCGTATTTCGGCAGAGTGTTACCACCCTAACGCTTTCGCCCGCATCTTAAACGATGCCAAGCAGATAAAGAACATTGTAAGCAATTATTCAAAAATAAGTTTTAACTTCGGGCCTACTCTGCTTTCATGGATGGAAAAATATGATAAAGAAACTTACGCAGCCATTCTTGAAGCGGATAAAAAAAGTCTGGAACTTTACGGCGGACACGGCAGCGCTATAGCGCAGGTGTACAATCACGTAATAATGCCGCTTGCCAATGCCCGTGATAAAGAAACGCAGATAATATGGGGTATAGAAGATTTTAGAAAACGCTTTAACCGCGAGCCTGAAGGTATGTGGCTGGCGGAAACTGCCGTTGACACGGAAACGCTGGAACTTTTAGCCAAGCACGACATTAAATTTACAATCTTAGCGCCCGCGCAATGCGCGCAGACGCGCAAGATAGGCACACACGCGTGGTGCGACGAGCCTTACGCCAAAGTAGACCCTAAAAAGCCCTACCTTTGCAATCTTCCTTCAGGCAAAAGCATAGCTTTGTTTTTTTACGACGGGCCGATATCGCAGGGGATAGCTTTCGGCGATACTTTAAGAAGCGGGGAGCGTTTTGCCGCCCGCCTTCTTTCCGCCTTTGATACCAGAAGGGAAGAACAGCTTGTACACATTGCTACCGACGGGGAAACTTACGGACACCACCAAAAATTTGCGGATATGGCCTTGGCCTACTGCATAAACTATGTGGAGCAAAATAATCTTGCCAATATAACTGTTTACGGAAAGTATTTGGAACTTTTTCCCCCTCAGTTTGAAGCCAAGATTAACGAAAGAACCTCCTGGAGCTGCGCGCACGGCGTTGAACGCTGGCGTTCTAACTGCGGCTGCAAGATTAATACCAATCCCGCGTGGAATCAGGAATGGCGCGGGCCGTTAAGAAAAGCTTTAGATTTCGCCCAAGCCCGCCTGCTGGAAACTTTTGAAGGCAAAGGCAGGGAATACTTTAAAGATATTTGGGCCGCGCGCGATGCCTATATAAAAGTTATTTTAGACCGCGGACAGACGGAAGAGTTTTTAAAAACCCACGGCACGCAAAAAGCTTTGGAAGATAAAACAACCGCAATGAAACTTATGGAATTACAGCGCAATGCAATGCTTATGTATACAAGCTGCGGCTGGTTCTTTGACGAGATTTCCGGTCTGGAGTCCGTACAAATATTAGCTTACGCCAAACGCGCTTTGGGCTACAACAAAGCCTTAACGGGCGAAGATATAGAAAAGCAATTTATAGAAAAGCTTGCTCTTGCCCCCAGCAACATTGCGGCGTTTAAAGACGGCGGAACGGTGTATAAACAGCTTGTAAAGCCTTATTCTATGGGGCTTAGAAAAATTGCCATACACTATGCCGTATCATATTTGTTGGACGAAATTTTATTTGAAGACCGTATTTACTTTTATAATATTTCAGACCAGCGCGTTGATGTTTCCCGTCAGGGAACAGCAAGGCTTGTAACGGGCGTGGGTACATTTACCTCCATAATAACCACCGAAGCCAGAAAGGTAAGTTTTGCCGTTCTGCACACGGGCGGGCCCGACATTACGGCAGGCGCGATATACGGGCAGACTGATAATTTAGAGCACATAAAAGAAGTTTTTTCCTTTGGAGAAATTGACCAATGCAAAGCCCTTATAAAAGGCTCCTTTGTTGACGTTGTTGATATACAGCAACTGCTTAAGGAAAAGCAGCGCCAGATAATATCCAACGCCATAGAAAAAGCCAAAAAGAGAATACGCGGCAGCTTTGCCGATATCTTTGAGCGGGAGCATACCGTGCTTAATTACATACAAAGCATCGGTCAGCCTATGCCTAAACTCTTTTTATCTCTCTCGGAATTTGTGCTTAACTTTGAGCTTAAGGAAGAACTTGTAAAAGACCCCGTTAACACCGTTAAAGTGGGAGAAATTATAAGCAATCTTGCGCGCGCCTCAGCCAAACCGGACGAGCAGGGCCTGCAAAGACTTTTAACCAAAAAGCTGGACCTGCTTACAGACAGTTTTGCCGCCGACCCTTTGGACTTGGGCCGCGTGTCAAAACTTATAGAATTTTTAAGTTTTTTGGAAATGTTTTCCCTGCCCGCAAATCCTTACCGCGCGCAGAACATAGTATTTAAGCAGGTAAGCCAAATGCAAAAGGAAAACAGACAACACCAGCTTATCATGATACTGTGTAAAAAACTAAACTTAAACTTAGATTAAAGGACGGTTATATATGCCAAATCCATCATTACCCAGACAAACGGGCAAACGCCAAACCCCGCAGGAAAGAACAAAAAACTTTGACGAAGTCGCCTCCGGCATGAGTAAAGAAGAAGCTATGTTGGAAGCAAGCCGCTGCTTAAACTGCAAAAATCCGCAGTGTCAGGCGGCCTGCCCCGTTAACGTAAAAATTCCCGAATTTATACAGTTTTTGCTTAAAGAAGATTTAAAGGGAGCGGCTTCCAAAATTATGGAAACCAGCCTGCTGCCCTCCATCTGCGGCCGCGTCTGCCCGCAGGAAAACCATTGCGAAGGCCATTGCGTACTTAAGGCCAAATTCGGCTCCGTCGCCGTCGGTCTTTTGGAAAGATATACAGCCGACGCCGCGCGTAAAGCGGGCCTTTTGGAACCGCCCAAACCGCAGGCGGAAACAGGTTTTAAAGTAGCCTGCATCGGCTCGGGCCCATCATCACTTTCCTGCGCGGCTGAACTTAGAAGAGCGGGGCATAAAGTAACAGTGTTTGAAGCCCTGCACGACTTTGGCGGCGTACTACGTTACGGTATTCCGTCGTTCCGTCTGCCCAGACAAGTTATTACCAACGAAATTCAAACCGTAAAAGATATGGGCGTTGACTTTCAGGAAGATGTTTTAATCGGCTCGGCATTAAGCATAGAAGACTTGCTTAAAGATTTTGACGCCGTATATATCGGCAGCGGCGCGGGCCTGCCCACAATGGCGGGTATCCCGGGGGAAAACGCCGTCGGCGTATACAGCGCAAACGAATTTCTTACAAGAATAAACTTAATGCAGGCCTACAAATTCCCCGCCGTGGATACTCCCGTTAAGATAGGCAAACACGTTATAGTTTTAGGCGGCGGAAACAGCGCGATGGACGCGGCAAGAAGTGCAATGCGCTTAGGCCCCGAAAGCGTTACCGTAGTTTACAGACGCAGCCGCGCGGAAATGCCAGCCCGCCACGAAGAAGCGGAAAATGCGGAAGAAGAAGGAATTAAGTTTTCTTTCCTTACCGTGCAAAAAGAAATTTTGACGGACGAGAACGGACACGTAAAAGCGCTTAAATGCCTGCGCGCGGAACTGGGCGAACCTGACGCCAAAGGCAGAAGGAAACCCGTTATTGTTGAAGGCTCGGACTTTATTATCCCCGCCGATACGGTAATAGTAGCCATCGGTCAAAAGCCAAACCCTATTATCCCCAAAACAACTAAAGGTTTAAAAATGACGGACCGCGGCACCGTGGAACTTGCCGCAAACGGCGCAACCAGTATTGAAGGCGTTTACGCTGGCGGCGATATATCACGCGGCGGCGCAACCGTTCTGCTTGCGATGAAAGACGGCATTACCGCGGCGGGCCAAATTAACGATTATCTTAAAACAAAAACGCCAAAGGGGAAAAAATAAAATGGAAAAATATACGATAGTAAATAAAAAAAATATCTCCTCCGTAATAAGCGAGTTTGAAGTTTACGCGCCGCTTATCGCCGCCAAAGCAAAGGCGGGACAGTTTATAATATTACGCGGCAGCCCGACGGGCGAAAGAGTACCCGTTACCATTGTGGACTGGAACGCGCAAAAAGGCACAATAACCATAATTGTACAATCCATAGGCAAATCAACCGCGTCTTTTAACAGCCTTAACACGGGCGATAAATTTTTAAACGTTGCAGGCCCTTTAGGCACGGCAATAGAAATTAAAAATTACGGCACCGTGGCTGTTGTGGGCGGCGGAGTGGGCATTGCGGAAGTTTACCCCATAGCCAAAGCTTTAAAAGAAGCTGGCAATAAAGTTATCTCCATATTGGGCGCGAGAACAAAAGAACTGCTTATATTGGAAGACCAAATGAAAAGCGTTTCCGACAAAACCGTGGTTGCCACCGATGACGGCTCTTACGGGCAGAAAGGTTTGGTAACTGACGCTTTAAAAAATTTAGTTGACGGCGGGGAGAAGATTGACGCCGGTTTTATAATCGGCCCTATCCCTATGATGAAGTTTACCGCCAGACTTATGGTAACCTTAGGCATTAAACCTTTTGCCAGCTTAAACCCCATTATGCTTGACGGTACGGGTATGTGCGGCTGCTGCCGCGTGGTAGTAAACGGCGAAACTAAATTTGCCTGTGTGGACGGCCCTATGTTTGAGGCTTCAAATATAGACTTTGATAATCTTATCAAAAGAACTTCCGAATATAAAACGGAAGAAACCGCCTGCATACCGCAGGACCATAAATGCAGAGTAGGCTTGCACTAAGCAGTTTTACGGAAAGTAAAAAGCCCTCTTAAAAAAGAGGGCTTTTTTATTTATTGCAAAAATTATTTATTCCGGCAAATGCCATTCGCCCGTAACGCCCGTTCCGCTGTCATAAGCCCCTGAGTATTTTGTAAAACCGGCAGACTGGCACACTTTTTCGGACAGATTCTTTTTATAACCGCTGTAATTGCCGTCAGTTGTATAAGAAAGGCATCTCCAAACAGAGGGAAGACTTAATTGCAAAGTAACGCCAAATCCGCTTTGATATTGCACCGCGCCGCTGCTAAAAAGGCCCATTGATCCTTCAATACCGCTTATGCGGCAATGTTCCCAAGTATCGCCTTCTGTATTTCCGCTTGAGCAGTTTACGCTTATATCCAAGTCGCTGTATCTTTTGGGATAAACGCCTGATACCAATTTGTACCTTTCCGCAGCGCTGCCGACATCTTTCATTATGCTCATCATTCTTTTTACTTTGGAAGTCTGCACGACAACTTCATATTGAGGTAAAGCAATGGCAGCCAATATTCCTATTATCAATACAACAACTAAAAGTTCAATTAAAGTGAATCCTTTTATACTGCGGATATACCTCATAAATTATCCATATAATAGTAGTTGGGATTGGTCGGGCGCGTCCTGCCGCCAAACATTTTGCAAATTTCAGCATTACTTTCATACCCGTGAGTAAGACACTCAAAACGTTTGGTATTGTATGTTTCTATACTGGGGAAACTGGAACCTGTCCTAAACGCAACTATCAACCAATATACTGAGGCGTAATTATCACTGCCTATACCTGCCCTAAGCTTTCCGTAGAAGCAATAGGTCGCATTGCAAGAATCCCAGTTAATATCAAGTTTAGACAAGTCAGAGGCATATTGTCCGTTAACAAGGAAATATGCTTTCTCTTCCTCATGCAGTCTGTTGGCAAGCATAACCATTTCCGAAATTCTTGTTCTGGCAACCGCAAGACGGTATTGCGGGGCCACAATTAATGTAAGCACCGCTATTATCAGCACAACTACCAACAGTTCTAAAAGAGTAAAACCTTTTTTACGGTTCATTTTACCACCTTAAATATACAATAATAAAAATCTTCATTTTTGTATATCCTTTCAACGGGAAACATTTCTTTAAGGCGGGCTTCTTCCTGCGTGCCGCAGCCCGGCATATAAATTACCGTATTTTCCGCGGGCGGGAACGCTGCCGCGTTATTATCCTTATCAAGAATATTTATTATTTTTACTTCGGGATAATTATAAAAGTTTTTTATGTAATAGCCGTAAACGTCGTCTATAAGTTTAGGATTGTACGGATAAAATGAAGCCAGTAAAATTGTTCTGCCTTTATATTCTTTAATATACTGACCGGCAAAAGCCTTAGCGTCGCGCGGCGTTTTATAATATTTACGCGTTAAATCAATATTGCTTTTAAAAGAGAAAAGAAGGAACAAGACCCACAGGAGGGTAAACACGGGCTTTTTCTCCAAAAGCGCGCCAACGGTCTTTGCCAGAAAAAAGAAAACCAAAGGCGCAAGCACCATAAAATAACGCGGCTGCATAATATTAATTTTAAAAGATATTACATAAAGCGCGAGATAAACCAGCAGGTATGCCGCAGGCGGGAATATCAGTTCCGCCTCATTTCTCTCCCCTTTATCATCTTTAAGCTTTAACAGCCCCGCAACAGCCGCGGCCAAAACCGTAAGCTGCGCCCAGGAGGAACCCAGAATAATATTAAAAAAGAATGTGAAAGAAAACCAAACTGGGAATTTATTATTCCACCAATTACCGTCAAAAGTTCCGTGGCTTTTTATAATAAGGAAATTAGGTATAAACCATAACATAAACACGCCAAGCGTTAAAACAAAACGCCACACTAAAGGGCTTAAATTAAGTTTTTTTACGAAGGCATACATAATTAATAAAGCGGAAAATATAACAAAGAATACCGCGCCGTAATAATGGGTAAAGCAAAGCAGCAGGCCGAAAATAAAAAATAAATTTACTTTTTTACGGCTCGCCCGCCCGTCGGCAAGAAGAGCATAAAACAAATTAAGTCCGCTGAAAGTAAATAATACGGAAAGCAGCAGCACAAGCCCGTACGCACGCGCGGAAGCAAGATAAAGCCCCATTGTGGAGCCTGCAAGCATTAAAGTTGTAAAGATTATTTTTGCGCCGCGGCCCAAGTGCTTGGGAAAGTAAAACCACCCCGCCGCCACGCCGCCGAGCCAAAATAAAAGGCCGGGCAGTCTTAACCAAATTTCCGTATTAAAAAAAGCCGCTTGATTGTACATATACATAAAAGCGGCATAGAGGGGAGGCGTAACGTCTTCCACATAATAAGTTTTAAATAAATGAAGGAAAGATTGTGAGGGGTCTGAAAATAAAAAGGTATATATTTCGTCTTCTATAAAACCGGTGGAAAAGAAAAGCGAGAGAGAAAAACCAACCCCGCATAAAGCAAAAATAACTGAGGAAATAATAAATATCTTCCCCCAAATGTTTTTAGCACAAGCGATAGTTTTATTTTCCCCCACAAAAACTCCAGGATACAACAACTTCTCATACATCACGCGTGGCTTTGTCGTTATAACGTTTCCGTCAAAGCAAATAGTTTTTGCATTAATCCAGAACAAATTTATATACAGCCAGCGTGAATTTTAAGATTTTGAGGAAATTTTATTTTTATTATAAGCGCGAAGTACAAAGAAGAATGGGAGCGGAGCGACTCTCTGTACTTTAGCGAATAAAAAAATAAAATTTACCAAAATATGGAAAGTTGCTAGCTTCAACCCGCCAAACAGAACAAATACTAAATATTAAAGCGACAACTTTTGAATTGCAAAAGTAAGATCATCCATATCAAAAGGCTTGTAAAGTATATCGTCCGCTCCCAGCCGCTTAATCTCTTTATTAAGACTTTCCTGATTCATAGCCGTAATAACAAGCACTTTAAGTTTGGGATATCTCTCTTTTAAAACTTTAAGTATATCAACACCCTTCTCGTCGGGGAAGAACATATCAAGCAAAATCAAATCGGGCAGAGTTCCGCTCTCAAGCATTTCAAACAAACGTTTGGACCCGTCGGCCGTACCCGCAACCTCATACCCTGCGCTGTCCAAAGCGTTTTGTATGGTCGTTCGCAGTACGGCGGAAT
>CAZBCE010000037.1:0-12842 GCA_964490555.1 uncultured Elusimicrobium sp.
AGCACGCGCTCTTCCGCTCGGAAGGGCGCAATATCGTCAAGCCCTAAGTTTTCCACCACCACATTCATAATGTCGCGCATGGACATACCTAAAGTTATTTTGCCCTGCCTGTTAAGGTAGTATTTTGCGGTATCAAGCATAACTTCTTTGGGGACAAAGCCGATAAGCTCGCTGCCCGTTACTGTAATGCCGCGCTTTTTAGCTTCCGACACGCAGGTTTCATACACAAGATACAAAGGCGTTTTTTTATAATCTTCCAAATTTATGGATACCTGGCAGCGGCCGTATTCTTCTATATACCAGCCTATGGCTTTAACAGCTTTAAGCATACCGTCGCCCGTGTGGTTAAGGCCCGATTCGCGTATAACCGCGGCAATTTCCTTTGCTTTATCCAAATCCTTTGTATTTAAATTTATGTTATAGGCTATCAGCACATTGCGCGCGCCGATGCTTATCGCGCCCGATTTTTTAACAACTTCGCTGTAAGTGCTTGTGCCGAAGTCGGGGGGAGTATTTTGCAGTTTTATGGCAAGGTGTTCGTATTCCCCGCGTCTGATAAAAGCCAAATCCTGCCTTTTAAAAGTGCTTGCGGCGTGGCCGTAAAGGTAAACGGGAATGCCAAAGTCGGAGCCTATTCTGGCCCCTAAGGAAGAGGCAATGGCGGCGCAATCGTCTATGGTAGCTTTTTCCACGGGTATAAACGGGCATACGTCCACGCAGCCCATGCGGATATGCTTGCCGTGATGTTGGGACATATCAATAAGTTCGTAACTTTTTTTGATACAGGCGTAAGCGCCTTCTTCTACGCTTTCGGCTTGGCCCACAAAGGTTATAACCGTGCGGTTAACGTCAAAACCGCAGTCAACGCCAAGCACTTTAACGCCGGGCGTCTGTTCCACCGCTTTTACAATCGCTTTTATAATTTTTTTATCGCGCCCTTCGGAAATATTCGGAACGCACGCTATCAATGCCATAATGTTGAGGCGGATTTCTCCGCCGTCCTCCTTCCTGCAAATAATAATTATATCTTTTTTAGGATTGCTTGATAAACCAAAAGCTGCTTTCCAGCCCGCGCGGGTGAAGCGGAGCAAACAGAGCCTTTAGCATTTGCGGATGTTGCGCGCGCATATACGCGCTTGCAAAAACGGGTTTATAAGCGCCGCCGCTTAATAATACGGCAAGCAGCTGCTGTTCGTTAAAAGCCCACCAGTTCCAGTCGGGGTCGTCGGGATAGTTATAGGGTAAAAAAATATCGTGTAAATGGATATAAACGCCTTTTGGCAGTTTTGGAAAAATATCCAAAAATAAAAGCTCAAGGTCCGTACCCGCCATAAAAAGGTGACTGGCGTCTATAAAAAGGATATCGCCCGCCTGCAAGCTGTCAAAAAGTTCGGCGGGTACTTTATCTAATGTAGAATTATAAAAAGTATCGCAAAGTTTATCCGCCGCGCAGAGTATTTTGGGATTAATGCCGTATAACTTTGTATTAAGCCCGCCGTCTTTAACCGCGCGCGCCAGAAAACGGGTGGAAAAGCCCGAGCCGACCTCCATTATAGTCCGCGGTTTTTCCTCCCGCACAATAGCATAGGCAAGCGCGCCGTCAATACCGCAAAACCAGTCTTGGTTAAAACGCGGTGCAAGAGGGTCCGTTTTAGTGCCTTTATCAAAGGTTTCAAAAATATTATTGTATTGTTCCGCTTTCAAAAGAATTTCTTTAAAAGAGTCTAAATTATTATCCAATAAGGCGGAAACAGCCTTAAGCGGGTATAGGCGCGGCGGGGTTGTCAAGTCCCTTGCGTAAGGGTACGGCACATAATAGCCGTACTTCTTTACGGGCAGGCCCAGATGATGTAAGACGGTGCAGCCGCATTGTGCGGCGCGTTTGAAAAATTTGGTAAATTTCATAGTTAAAATATGCTTGTAAAAATATTTCAATATTATTGTATAATTTAATTGAGGATATTATCCTCATGTCTCAACGAGACTTAAGTTTGATTAAAAAAGGAAGTAAACGTAATGGCAAAAGGTAAAGTGAAGTGGTTTAATGATCAAAAAGGTTATGGTTTCATAACCCCTGAAGACGGTTCAAAAGATCTTTTTGTACACTATCAGGAAATTCAAGGCGACGGTTTTAAAACCTTAGCCGAAGGTCAAGAAGTCAACTTTGAAGTTGTGGAATCCGATAAGGGTCCTAAGGCAGTAAAAGTCTCCAAGAGATAAAACTTTTTTGACTAAAAAAACCCGTACTGCCAAGGCGGTGCGGGTTTTTTTATTCCCGTACGGATTTAGTCCTACCTGTTTTTGCTTTGCGGCGTAAGTGTCGCTTTCGGATATAAATAAATGATTGATATTTTCAAAAACTCCTCACAAGAAGATCAGGGGTCAATAAAACTTCTTCTTAAAGTAGCCGTGCCTCTTATTATCACCACCTCGTCAAGCAGTCTTATGAGCTTTGTGGACAGAATGTTCCTTTCCTGGTATTCCGCCGATACTCTTGCCGCCTGTTTGCCCGGCGGGTTGCTTTCCTTTTCCGTAATATCCTTTTTTATGGGTATGTGCGGCTATACAAATGTATTTGTTGCAAATTACTACGGCAAAAAGAAATTTGCAAACTTAAGCGTTGCTTTGTGGCAGGGCGTTATTTTGGGTTTTTTATCGTGGTTCCTTATAGCGGCTTTCGTTCCCGTCGGCAATTTTCTTATAGATGCCTCACATCACGACGCCGCAATAAAAGTATTGGAAAAACAATATTACACCATTCTTTCGCTTTCGGGCGGGCTGGTGGTTATCAATAATGCACTTGCGGGCTTTTTTACGGGGCAGGGCAAAACGGCAATTACAATGGTTGTAAACGTATTTGGCAATTTGGTAAATATTGCCTGCGCCTATGTTATGATATTCGGCAACTGGGGGTTCCCTGAAATGGGTATAGAGGGCGCAGCTTGGGGTACCGTAATAGGCAACTCCGTAATAACCTTATCTTTTTTTGCGATAATATTCAGCCCCAAGATAAATAAACGCTTCAGAATAGGCAGACTCTTTGGTTTTAACAAGCAGGCGGCGTGGCGTTTGGTTAAATATGGTTTGCCCAACGGGTTCGGGTTTTTTATGGATATAGTTTCTTTCTCCGTATTTGCGTTTTTTACGGGTAATATAGACAAGATATCCCTTGCGGCAAGCAATATAGTTTTAACGTTGGAAATGATTGTTTTTATGCCTCTTATGGGCCTTGCCATAGCCACACAGGTGCTTATGGGCCGTTACGTTGGTATGAAGCGCCCCGACCTCGGCCTTAGAACAACCTGGAACGCGGTGCGCACGGGCGGGGTTTATGTTGTGTGCATAGTTTTATGTTTTATCTTTGCGCCTAAGTTTTTTACAGGTATGTTTGTTGGCAATACATTAACCCACGATATGGAACTTGTACTTGATAAGACGGTGCATCTTATGTGGCTTTTGTGCTTCTTTACGGTAGGCGATTTAATGTACCTTTGCTTTGGCGACGCCATACGCGGCGCGGGCGATACAAAATTCCATATGAAAGCAATGGTAAGCTGCGCGGTGTTCCTGCTTATGCCCGGCACATATATAATAATTAACGTTTTTCATCTTGGCATTACGGCCGCATGGATGTGGATAGTATTTTACGCTTGGACAACTGGCGTTATTATGATGCTGCGCTTTTTAAGCGGCAAGTGGAAAAACATTGATATTACGGCTTAAAAAAATTTGCAGTTTACCTTAGCCATAAAAAAAGCCCCCTTAAATGCGGGGCTTTTTTGCGTCAAAAAAATTAATTTACCACTTCTTTATCATCTTGGTTATATAGACCGCAAGGCATATTTTAAATAAAGTGCCCGGAATAAAAGGAACAACGCCCAGCGCAAAGGGATTTTCCACAAAAAAGCTTAACCAAACGGCTCCGCAGGAAAGTATAATAACTTCACCCGCGCAAAAAGCCAAAAAAGAGGTGGAAACATTATGCACCAGTTTGGCGTCAAACATCCAGCCTATAACATAAGCGGCTATAACAAAGCCTATAATATAACCCGCGGTAAACATACCCGCGTTTATAATAGGCAGGCCCATCATACCCAGCGCGATATAGGTTACTACGGAAAGTACGCCCTTTTTACCCAATGCCGCGCCCACAAGCAGGGCGGCTAAAGTTTGCATTGTTACGGGAACGGGTGTAAATGGCAAAAACATTGCCAGTTTTGAAAGAATTGCTATAAAAAGCGCGCCGCCTATAATAGCGGAAAGTTCTTTAGAAATTATATTTTTTAAGGTTTTTACTTTTTCCATTTTCGCGTTTTCCTGTTACTTGGTTTAATTCCACATTGCTTTAAGTATATTATATAATAAATAAGAATATGAACAGGAACTACGCGCTCAAGTATATTTTTGCTTTGTTTTTTGTTGTCGTTTTAAGCGGCAGCGCGGCTGCTGCCGTCTTTTCTTCCTCCGATAACGCTTTTACGGTTGACCTTCCTTCCTCCTGGCAAAAGGCGGACACAAACGATGCCGTTCTCTCTTTAAAACGCGACGGCGCGACAATGAAAATAATGCAGATAAAAGGCTGCGGCAAAAAGGATTGTCTTAATAAAGAAGTTAACCGCGAACTGGAATCCATAAAATCCAAAAAATTTAAAATTTTAGAAAACAGCTATACGGGCGACGTTATAAAAAAGACGGAATTTTCCACGGGGGACCCGCTTTATTCCTTCAATTTTTCCGCCGCGTCGGTGGACTTTACTTCTGCCTATTTCCTTGCAGACGGCAAAGCGTACAATGTGGGCATTAAAGGTTTGCCCTATGTGGAGGCGGATTTGGTGCTTTCTTTTATCTCGCCCGCCGCTAAGGAAACCGATTCTTCCGCAGGCGCGGAGCAGCTGCATAATTTTAACGACCCGCAGGTTTCCGATATAAGTTTAGACGCTCCTCCCGCGAATGTTTTAAAGGCCGGCGGCATAGGTTCGGACGAGGCTGATTCTGCTCCTTCAAAAACAAAAAAAACAGGTTCGTATAAAATCAGCTTTATCTGCGTTTTGTTTTGCGGCTACGCCGCTGTTTTGTTTATTTCTTTTCTTCTCAGGCTTTTTGTACGCGGGAAGGAAGACGATATAAATTCCAATCCGAAATCCTATTACCCCGTTAAAGGCTCCCGCTTGTACGGCTCGCCCGATTTATTTTTTAAACTACACGATAATCAGGGGAATAACTATATTGCCACCTCGGGCCGTTGGGGTAATGTGCTTATGGGTTTGGGTGTATTTCTGGCGGTTTTATTTGCGTCGGGCAAATCCTTTTTAACCTTCCTTAAACTGCACGGTATGCTAAAAATACACGCCGTGCTTCTTAATACTTTATTCTCGCTTTCTTCGCTTTTAACCGCTTTCGGCGTTATAATTTTTATGGCGGGCATTGTTATTAACCTTCTGTTTGCCTATAAGTTTTTTGTATACGATAAAACAGGCAAAATAGCTTATAAATGTTTGCAAAAGGGCTTTCATATTTTCAGAGAGGAATATATTGTTGCGGACGCTAAATCCGCCGTGGTATTCCGTATTAAAAGGAACAGATTCGGCCTGCTAAGAACCTGGGTTATTTATAACTCGCAGGGCACTATAGCCGTTATAAAAGAAACGGGTAAAGTAAAAGCGTTTTTCAGACTATTACTGGGCCACCTTTGCGGCTTTTTAAGAAGTTCCTACACGCTCTCTGGCCGCTTGGACAGTACGGGCAGTTTAACCTCAAAAGCGGGTTTATTTACCTATTTTAAGGCGGAAATTGACAAGCCCCAAGCCATAGATGCGCGTATAACGCTTATAACCGCCGCTGTTATTTATATGCGCGACAGGGATAAATGGCACCCGTGGACAAACTGATTTAACCGCCGCTTTAACAGTTTAAAGCGGCGTTTCTTTTTTGCTATCCTATAAATTATGAAATACATACAAATTTTTATTATTTTTATCCTTTCCGCCGCAAGCGTTTGCGCGCAGGATATAACGCAGCTTAAAGATTTTCTGGCGCAGCATCCCGCGCTTAAAAACGCGCAGTATTCCGTCTATGCCAAGTATGAAGGCGGGGGAGAAATAATTTCGGTTAACCCCAAGGCTAGGCTTACTCCCGCCAGCGTTTTAAAACTTTACACTACGGCCGCCGCTCTGGATATTTTAGGCGCGGATTATACCTTTGACACAAAGATATATTACGACGGGGAAAAAGATGATTCCGTTATTCACGGGGATATTTTTATACAAGGCGGTGGGGACCCGACCTTAGGCTCTTACCGTCTGCCTCTTAACCCCGACTTTGACATTCTTTTAGACGGCTGGACAGGCGTATTAAAACTTGCTGGTGTGGAAAAAATAAAAGGCGGTATTTGCTCTGATAATACGCTTTTCGGCGGCGTTCTTTTACCTTGGCGCACGACATACCGCAATATCGGCAATTACTTTGCCGCGCCCGTTGACGCCTTAAGCATAAGGGATAATTCTTACGAAATTTATTTTGAACCCGCCCTTGCCGACGGGCAGGCCGCAAAAGTGCTTAAAACCGTCCCCGAGGTTAAGGGTTTTGATATCATCAGCCGCGTAACATTTTCCAAAGATATTAAGACGGATGAAGCTTATGTAAATTTTGTCCCCGTGCAAAACGCGGCGGAAGTTTATGGCACGCTTCCTTTAAGCGATAAACCGCAAAAAGTGTATGCCGCGCTGCCTTATCCCGCTTTATTTCTGGCGCAGTCTTTTAAAGATAAATTACAGGCCGCGGGAATAAAAGTTAAGGGGGAAGCCGCCCTTTGCGCGCCTGAAAGTTACGAGGGTAAAACACTGCTTTTGACTCATAAATCGCCCAAACTGGCCGATATTATTAACTATACAAACAAGAGGAGTTTTAACCTTTACGCGGATAGTATTTTAAGAAGCATTGCGGTTGCGGGCGGTATGCAAGGCACGGCGGAAAACGGCGTCTTGCAAATTAAAAACTTTTTAACCCGTCTTAATGTTGATACAACTGATTTTGATATTTTTGATGGCAGCGGCATCAGCCGCGACGATATTATAACCTGCCAAGATACCGTGGCCTTGCTTGAAGCCGTACTTAAGCAGCCCTATAAAGACGCTTTTGTATCTTCCCTGCCCGTAGCGGGCGACCCTGCCGATATAGGTAATATGTCCAAGCGTTTAACGCAAAGTCCCGCCGCGCGTAATGCGCTTGTAAAAACCGGTTATCTGGACAGGGCGCGCTCTCACGCGGGTTATGTAAAAGACGCGCAGGGCCGCAATATTATCTTTTGCGTAATAAGCAATAATTTTAACGGCGGTTTTAGGGACGTGGACGCTGCGCACGAGGCCGTTATAAATGCGCTTGCGGGTATAGGGCTTAACAAAAAGACCTCAGGCAAAAGGCCCGCGAAAATAAAACAACTTTAGCCAACCTTGTTTTAAAATGTTATACTAAAGCCGTAGTCCGTTTTAATGTGGTCCTGTGAGGCCGCAAAAGGGAGCAAAAATGCAATTTATGCGTCAAATTTATTTATAGCCTAAACTTACCAAGGTAAGCGTTAGGCTTTTTTTTGGAGAAAAAAATGGAAAAAACAATAGTAGATGAATCCTTAATGGCAAGAATATTAGACAGAATAACCCACGAAATACTTGAAAAGCATACAGATACCTCAAAACTCTGTCTTGTCGGCATAAAAACACGCGGCGTGCATATTGCAAAAAGACTCCACGACAGAATTAAAAAGTTTTCGGGTTTGGATTTGCCCTTGGGCGAACTTGATATTACCCTTTACAGAGATGACCTTACGCAAGTTGCCGACCAGCCGCAAATGAAAGCTACCACAATAGGTTTTGATATTAACGGTATGGATGTTGTCCTTGTAGACGATGTTCTTTACACGGGCCGCACCGTGCGCTGCGCCTTGGACGCTTTAATTGACTTCGGCCGCCCGCGCCGCATTGAACTTTTGGTTATGGTTGACCGCGGACACAGGGAACTGCCCGTAAGAGCGGATTTTGTCGGCAAGAATGTGCCTACGGCTGATGACGATATTATACATGTGCATATTAAGGAGCATGACGGAGATGATTGTATAGTGCATAATGTCGGCGGGCAGAAGAAGTAAAGATATTTGTTCTATATCGTTATGTAAAGCTAGCAAATTTCCATATTTTGGCAAATTTTGATTTTTTCTTCGCTAAAGTATCGAGAGTCGCTCCGCTCCCGTACTTCTTATACTTTGCGCTTAGAATAAAATCAAAATTTGTCTAAAATCTGAAAATTCACGCGTGCTGCCTATAAATTTGTTCCGTTTCAGACGGCATTAATAAATCACGCCACTTTCCTGCAAATTTGTTCTGCCACGAACGGCAGTAATAACAGCAATTAAATCCACGCGTGATGCCTACAAATTTGTTTTATGGCAGACGGCATTGATAAATCACGATTACTTTATACAAAAAGAGAAAGTATTTCTGCCAATCTCAAGTATTATTAATTTTCATTTTTTGCATTTTTTTCAATATAACTTTATAATTTTAACTGGTACAAAAATTAATCCAACACTTTTCATAAGTACGGAGCTTTTTAAAAAGGCCAAATTAAAACCCCGTAGCTGACAATCAAAATCCCCTGTAAAAATACGACGCGCTTAGTCTGTAAAATTGCTAAAATAATTAAATATGAATTTAATTGAAGAAGATATAAACTTTAAGAGCGGTTTTGCCGTTATGGCGGGCCTTGCAAACGCGGGTAAATCTACCCTGCTTAATAAATTTGCGGGGGTGGACCTTTCCCCCGTAACCCACAAACCACAGACGACAAGGCAGAATATTCTTGCCATTTCCGAGGGGGAAAACTATCAAATAGTTTTTGTGGATACCCCGGGCTTTTTGCACGCGGAATATAAATTGCAGCAGATAATGCTTAACTCTTTAAACCAGGCTGTTTCGGAAGACGCCGATTTGGTTATCTTTGTTTACGACGCCACCGTCCCCGTGTCCAAGCATCTGCCGCTTATAAATAAACTTAAAGATTTATATTGCCCCGTCCTTCTTGTCATCAATAAAATAGATTTGGTGGAAGATAAAGACGAACTTGAGAGAATCAAAAATATGCTGCTTGAGCAGCTGCCCGTAAAGCAGGCTTTTTATGTTTGCGCCAAGGGCGGCGCGGGCGTAAAAGAGTTGGAAAACGCCGTGCTTAACTATATCCCTTTCAGCCCGCCGTATTTCCCCAAAGGCCAGCTTACCGACAGGTGGGAAAGATTTTATATAGCGGAATTTGTGCGCGAGCAAATATTTTTACTTTACAGTCAGGAAATACCTTACAGCACTTTTGTTGAGGTGGAAACATTTACTGAAGACCTTGGCGATAAAAATTTTATCCGCGCCGTTATTCACGTTGAGCGCGAGGGCCAAAAGCCCATAATAATAGGCAAAGGCGGCAGCGCCATTGCCGAGCTTCGCAAAAAAGCGCAGGCCAGAATAGTTGATTTTTTAAAGCAAAAATACCGTCTGGAACTTAATGTAGTTGTTTCGCCCGGCTGGCGTAATAATACAAGAATGTTAAAGCAGTTCGGGTATATGGACTAAAGCAGCAGAGGATTAAAAAATGTCGCAAGAAAACAAAATAAAAGCCCTTATAGAACTTATCGGTAAAGAGCCTTCAATGCGCCCCCAGCTTAAGGCGCGCCTTGCGCAGGTTATTAAAGAACAGCCCAATGAGTTTAAAGCTTTTATTTCCGCCAGTTACGGCGCGCAGGTGCCTTTATGCGTTAGGGAAGTTATAAACTCTCTCCACAGAGAAGCTTTAAAGCAGCCCTTCGCGTGGTTTTTTGACGCACAAAATCCTCCGCTTATAGATGGCGTTATGCTGGTTGCAAAATTTTTAAACCCGGGTATGAAAGACGCCGATATTTTAAAATCTTTTAAACAGCTTTACGCGCAGCTTCATAATTATTTAGACAGTTCCTACGACGTATTTCATAAAGCGGAAGTATTTGAAAGATTTATTTTTACGGATAATAATTTTAAGTTGGAAAGCCTTGCCTCAGACCCCAAGCTTTTAAGTTTGCCCGATATTGTGCAAAGGCGCAGAGCGACGGGGTTTTCCATGGCGGTGCTTTACGCGCTTCTGGCGGAAGGCTTTGATGTTTCAGCTTCTATCACCGATATAGCGGGAAAGCCGATAGTAATTTTCAGGGATACATTTACGGCAGAGCCGGTTTATATTGACGTTATTTCCAACGGGCAGTTTGTAAGCGAAGAAGAATGCCACATTTACGCCGCCAGCCGCGGGTTTAAGTGGGATTCTTCCTTAGTAACTCCGCTTACTAATAAGCAGATTGTTAAAAGATTGCTTAACAATCTGGTTTACGTTTTTGGCCGCGCGGGTTTGGAACCTCAAACTTATGACGCAGCCGGTTTGGAGCTTGTCAGACAATACTTAAAGACAGCAAAATAAACTAAAACAAGGAGAAAACCGTATGACAACACACAATGATATTACGCGCTTCATCGGCAATACGCCGTTGGTAAAGCTTAATAATGTTGAGGGTGCCTCCTGTTGTAGCTTGTACGCCAAACTGGAAATGTTCAATCCGCTTTCAAGCGTAAAGGACAGAGCTGCGTTTTATATGATAAAAGACGCCGAAGAAAAAGGAAATCTTAAAAGCGGCGCATTTATCGTAGAACCTACAAGCGGCAACACTGGCATAGCCCTTGCCTATATAGGCAAATTAAAAGGTTATAAAGTTATTCTTACCATGCCTGAAACTATGAGCGTGGAAAGAAGGAAACTTTTGGAATTATTGGGGGCGCAGCTTGTGCTTACGCCCGGTCCTTTGGGAATGAAGGGCGCTGTGGCAAAGGCCGAGGAGATTTTAAAAGAAACCCCCGGCGCTTTTATGCCCAATCAATTCGCTAATCCCGCAAACGCGCGGGGGCATTTTGAAACTACCGGCCCTGAAATATGGTCCGCGCTTGAAAGCAAAATTGATATTTTTGTATCAGGCGTGGGAACGGGCGGCACTATAACGGGCGCGGGGGAATATTTTAAAAGTAAAAACTCCTCCGTTAAGCTTGTTGCCGTGCAGCCTGCCGCCAGCCCCGTGCTTACGGGCGGCGCGCCGGGCCCGCATAAGATACAGGGCATAGGGCCGGGGTTTGTACCTAAACTTCTTAAAACGGAACTTATTGACGAGATTATTGATGTAACCGACGCGGAAGCTTTTGAGGGCGCAAAAATGCTGCGCTCGGAGGAAGGTATTTTTTGCGGCATCTCCGCAGGAGCGGCTTATAAAGCCGCGGCAAAACTTGCGGCGCGCGCGGAAAATAAGGGTAAAAACATAGTTGTTATTTTACCCGATACAGGCGAAAGATACTTAAGTATGTTTTAAAATAAACGGGGCGCGTACGGCAAAAGTACGCGCCCTTTTTTAGAGGTTTAAATATGAAGAATATTTTTTTTGTTTTAGCCTTTCTGTTTATTTCTCCCGTCTTAAGCGCGCAGGATTATTATCTTACGGCGGACAGGAACGAAACCCCGCTTACCGTAAGTAAAATAACCGATATGACGGATTTGCTTAAAGCGCAGGGGAAAGATAAAAAATACCAGTCGGTAGTATTATCTTTTTCTAACGGGGAAGGGCTTTTTGTTTTGGCGCCGCTCTCTTTTGAGAGGGAAATAACCTTAGAAGGCATAAGCCTTACGGATAAAACAGACGAAGAATATTATATTGATATAAGCGTTAAAGATATTTCCGATAAGCCTAAAGAAGATTATGAAAAATTTAAAAAAGAAGCGACGGCTTCTTCCGCCAAAATAACCTCTGAGAAAGAAATTATTATAAGAGGCAAGAGAGTCAGAGAAGTTATTTTTACCATGCCAAAAGGCGTTGCAGCGGGATATATGCTGGACTACAAAAAGAACCTTTTATTTATTACGCAGGGTACGGAAAAAAACATTACTCAGCATTCTGACCAGGTAAAAAGAATTATAGCCAGCTTGGGCGTTGTGCGTACCGCGCAAAATGCCGCAGAGCAGCAGGCTTTGCCGCCTGCCGCAAATGCTTTGATAAATACTCCCGCAGCTGCTAAGCCTGCCGCAAAAAATGCAGCGGCTGTTGTTCCCGCCGCGGCTGTTCCTGCGCTTGCCGCAGCAGAGGAAACCAACCCTGCCATTACCGCTATGAAGCAGGCGGGCCTTACTACTGCCCAAGATGTTGAGGATACAGATATCTACAGTCTTAAGGTTACGGCGCAGGGCAGTAAAACAAATAAAGTTTCTTTTAAGTATGCCGAGGGCAGTTATAGCGTTGTGGCCCCGTCTGACGTTAATGTTACTTTGCAAGATGGCCGTATTTACTTTGCTGCGCCAAGACGCGGTAAAAACATAATGTATTTGGAAGTCCCAAGCCAAAAGAGTAAGACTTTTTATGCTTCCGCCGTTAAGGATTATGGCGAAGGCCATGTTCTTAAAGCACAGCCTGCTCAGGCTATTAAATTGGGAGGCAATACCGTCCGCCTGATAAGAAAGACTGCGTTAAATAAGAGCGCGAATAATTATTTTATTAAGAAGGGCAGCAGTTTTGTACTTTCTTATATTGCCGACTCTAAGGATGATGGGTATTTTGACGGGGTGGCTAAGTCTATCCTAACATCCTTCACACAAGAATAAAAGCGAGTTGCTCTGCTTGTCTTGTGTAGGCTAGCAATTTGTTATCTTTGGGTTATTTTAAGTTTTTTTGCCGCTGTGGATATTCGGGGGTTCCACCCCTCTCTTGATATACCTTGCGGCAAATAAAACATAAACTAACCTCAAATCTA
>CAZBCE010000038.1:0-12746 GCA_964490555.1 uncultured Elusimicrobium sp.
AGGGTACGGGCGAACTTAACGTTGATAAACTGGGTTTTGAACCCAGACAGAAAAAAGACTTTTTGGAAGCGTGCGCAATGCCGCACGGTCTTATATTCCTTACCGGTCCTACGGGTTCGGGTAAAACAACAACTCTTAACGCCGTTTTAAACACTATTAAATCAGTTGAACTTAACTATATGACGTTGGAAGACCCCGTGGAATACAAACTTGCCGGTATAAGCCAGGTACAGGTTAAACCGCAGATAGGGCTTACTTTTGCCGCGGGTCTTAGATCCTTCCTCCGTCAAGACCCTGACGTTATTCTGGTCGGTGAAGTCCGCGACTCGGAAACGGCCGAAGCATGCCTTAAAGCCGCTTTAACGGGTCACTTGGTGCTTTCCACACTGCACACAAACGAAGCTATCGGCGCAATTCCCCGTCTTATAGATATGGGTACGGAGCCTTTCCTTTTGGCAAGCAGCTTGGCGCTTGTGGCAGCCCAGCGTCTTGTAAGAATTTTATGTCCCTACTGCAAGGTTCCTTATGTTCCTTCTCAGGTTATACTTGACCAGATTTTAAAGGAATCGGGCCTTTCCCCCAAAGAGCAGTCCACCTGGACTTTCTTTAAGTCTGCAGGCTGCCCTAAATGCGCGGGAACGGGTTACAAAGGCAGAAAAGCTATTTACGAAGTTTTCAAAATTAACGAAGCTATGCGTAACACTATCTACAAAACAAAAGATTTGATAGAGTTAAGGCAGGCTGCTATATCCACAGGCGCATGGAACTTAAGAGCCAGCGGCTGGAGAAAAGCTGTAAGAGGCATAACCTCCGTGGAAGAAGTATTTTCAGTTACTACCGCGGACGAGTAAAAAAATTGAGGGGAGTATATTATGGCAAAATTCAGTTATACCGCACAGGATGCCAGAGGCAGAAACTATAAAGGTTTTGTTGACGCGGACACTAAAGAAGCCGCTTTGGAATTTTTACAAAACAAAGGCACTTTGGTTATAGAAATTTCACAGGTTGCCGCAAAAAGTCCTTTTGCGTCCCTTCTTAAGGCTTCTACGGGCGTGGGCAATGTAAGAGTAGCAGGCCACGTTATGGCGTTTTTTGCCGAACAGCTTTCCACACTTATCGCAGGCGGCGTGCCTTTGGTAAGAGCCATCTCCCTTTTGGGCGAATTTTCAACGGATAAAAACTTAGGCCCCGTGCTTTTGGCTATCGCGCGCGATATTGCGGGCGGTAACTCCCTGCACGGTTCTTTGGAAAAATTTCCTAAAATATTTGACCATACCTGGCTTTCAATGGTGCAGGCGGGCGAAGTGGGCGGGCATCTTTCCGAGGCTTTGCTGCAGGTCGCCAAATATGTAAAATCAACCGAAATGCTTAAGAGTAAGATTATCACTGCCGTTACATATCCTGCCGTTTTGTTTGTTATGTCTATGGGCGTTTTGATTTACTTTATCGTCGGCATCGTGCCTACCTTCGCTTCAATCTTTAAAGACTTTGATATGGAACTGCCGCCGCTTACCCAGTTTATTTTAGCCGTTTCCACGGCGATAAGGGAGCATTTGTTCCTTGTTATTTTGGCTATAGTGGGCGTGTGCGTCGGTTTTTATCTGCTTATCTCCACTCCCTCCGGCAAGAGAATGTGGCACAAATTCCACCTTTCTATGCCGATATTCGGCAAGTTCATAAGCAATATTTATTTTGAAAGAATTCTTTCCACAATGTCTACCCTGCTTAACAGCGGCGTAAGCATTATCAACGTACTTAACGTTATGGAAGAAGCCTTTGAAAGCAATGTGCTGATACAGGACGCTATTATTGCCGCGAAGAGAGATGTTGCTTCGGGCAAAAGTATTTCGGAATCTTTCAGAAAGACGGGCGTTTTCCCCGGGCTTATGACGGAAATGATGCTGATGGGTGAAGAATCAGGTAAGCTGCCCAATATTATGGAAACGCTTTCCAAATTTTATACCGAACAGATTAACCAGTTTATCGCAAGATTTTCTGCCTTGATAGACCCTGTTTTGGTGGTAGGCATCGGCGCGATTATCGCGGTAGTCGTGCTTTCAATCTTCATGCCTATATTCAAAATGTCTCAAATCGGTATGTCAGGGGCTTAATTTCGCAGGGAAGGGGGATTAATGTTTAACAGAAAAGGTTTTACTCTTATAGAAGTTTTGGTTGTCGTGGTGCTTATCGCTATAGTGTCAATGATAGCTTTTCCGTCCTTTAAGAAAAGCAGAGAGATAACCAAAAACGAAGGCGCGCGCATTAAATTGCTGGAAGTCGCCAACGCCGCCAGAATGTATAACGAAGACGCTCCCATAAAAGTTGCGGGCCGTTTCGGTCAGGCGCTTGCGGGCAATTTTGTGGACCCGCAGGTAATGTTCTTTAATACCAATGCTTTAAAAGTGGCCTATCTTAAAAATCAGGACGCTTGGAGCGGCTCAGGTATAAATTTAAACTATAACGGGTATACTTATTATGTCTGTAATCCCGATATTGCGGGCGCGCAGCCTATAACTGCGTGTAAAGACGGGTCGGATTTGAGAATAGCAGTTATGACGAACCCTTCCGCTGAAGGCAGATATGCAGGTGAGGCGTGGGTATCGGGCGATAACTTGGGCGTAGTAAAGAACAACTACGATATGAGCAAACCAGTTAAATATTAAGGATATAGTTATGAAGAAAAACGGTTTTACTCTTATAGAACTTCTTATCACGATATTGATTATCGCTATCTTGGCGACATATTCCATTTTGGCTTATATTGATTCTATTTACGAGGCGGAAAATAAGCAGGCAAAATCCAAATTGGAAGTGCTTAGCGAAGGGTACCAAAGATATTTGGAAGAATATCCCGGCGTTTACCTTACCGCCGCGCAGTTTACCAATGCGGCAAACGGCGCAACCTGCCAAACAACGGATTTAACTTTAAGCCGTTTAGTTGCCTGCGGTTATGTGCCTAAGTACGATTTTGATGGTATGAAGTACGCTTATTTTACAAAAACCACCACGGGCGGGTGCGGGTCCGGCTATGTATATATGCTGCCGAAGACAGGCTCCGACGTGGGCAGTAAATATAAAGATAATTATTGTGCGGGCGTTAACGCAAAGGGGTATGCGACAGATGGCGCAATTTAATAATAAAAAAGGTTTTTCCCTTCCCGAACTTTTAGCCGTTATGGCCATTATGGCTATATTGGCGGCTACAAGCTCGCCGTTTATCAGAGGCTATATTAAGGACGCGGCAAATGATAAAGCAAAAGCCATGCTTCAGCTTATAGCCCAAGCCTATAAAACATTTAAGGCCGATTACCCCAATGTTACTTTTACAAACGCTTCAATTAACTCTTCCGCGTCGGTAGCGTGCACCGTAACTGCCACTAATAATTCCCCCGGCGTGTTGAAAGGCTGCCGCTATTTGCAGAATATAAACTGGGCGGCGTATAAATATAATTTCTATTTAGGCGCAACCTGCTGCGCTTCCGCTCCCGCGGGCGCTTTAGCCTGTATGACAGGCACGGCGGCATCGGGAGATTACTCCGCGTCTTATTGCGCGTGGGTTGACAAATACGGAACTTTGGACGATAATAAAGATTAAGGTCGGTATTACTATGAAAAACTCAAAAGGGTATACAATTATTGAAGCTGTTATCGCCATGCTGCTTGTATCTGTGGTTGTGGGCGGGATATTTTCCGCTTTAATGGCTTCCAGAAGAGCGATTATTGACCCTTCTTATAAGGAAGATATGGTTTTTGCGGTGGAGAGCGCAAATAATCTGCTTAAAAACTATATAACAACGGATAAGACAAAAGTAGCTGACGATTTAAAAAACGGACTTTGCGACGACGGTACCGTTGACGCTTTATCGGTGGGTTCACACGATATAGCTTGTTTGTTGCCGCCCGTGTGCGACCAGGCTAATTCACTTTTCAGTTACACCGTTTCCGACGTTTCGGTAACAGTTCCCGACGTAACGGGGCAAAACCCGACTTTAAAATCAATCAAATTTAATATTATGTGCAACAGAGAAGTGTTATGAAAAATAATAAAGGCTTTACTTTAATGGAACTTTTGGTTGCTGTCTTTATAGGCAGTATGGTTACCATCGCATTGGTTTCTATATGGAAGGCGGCCTCGCTTCAAACTTCAAGCGGGCAGCGTCAGTCCGTGATAAGAAACAACCTTTCCATGTTCTTAAGAGGTATGCATAAAGATATAACCGAGGCAGATGTTATAATCTATCCCACAAAGCTTCTTACGTCGGAACCCAATATACTTATAGTAGGGTTCAGGAACGCCCGCAAAGTGGGGGATACCGTAGAGCCTAAAAACTCAAATTTAACGGCTTTTGTGACGGCGTCGCAATACTTTGCGTATTGTTACGATTCGGGCAAAAAAAGAGTTTTGAGAAGGGAATCGGCCTATGCGGCAACCACTACAATATCAGATTTTCTTGCGGATTTGGGCACTTGCAGCGGCACCAACGTTATGGATAATGTGGACGCTAAGCCGACCATTTCCACGGTTGATAATATTAATTATGACGTAGCCATAAGAGTGCATAAAGATTTTAATGATAAAACTCCGCCTGTGCATATAGAGTTTGAAAGAAAATTTATAATAAGCGGGGGTGTCTGATAATGTTTTTCAGGAATAAAAAAGGCTCGGCCTTAATGCAGGTATTGGTGCTTGGCAGCGTTATTGCGGCTGTAGTGCTTTTAGTATTGCGGCTGGCTATGACAAGGACGACTAACGTCGTAAAAACCAAAAGAAAAGTTTCCGCCAAGGCTTATGCGGAATCCTGCCTGGCCCAGTATAACGCTATTGCTATGGTAAGGGAAGAAAACGGTCTTCCGCCTTTGTCTTCCACCACGTTTTCCTGCAATGTCGGCGGTATTACTAAAACGGTAACCATTAATCCCGGCGCGGGGACAGACGTAAAACAGATGGTTGTTGAAGTTACGGACACCGATAAACTCCAGTAATTTTAAGCCCGCTTACGCGGGCTTTTTTGCGCCCTGTTAAGAATGTAAAGCGGTAAGTTTTTTGCCAGCTTTAACGGCGGAGCAAAAGCGTAAATTTTTATAAAGCTATGAAAGTTAAAATATTTTTTGCCTTTTTATTTTTATTTCCCGCGGCGCTGTGGGCCCAGCTTCCGTCCGACGATAGTTCTTGGATAGAAAAGGCAAAGCACGTGGCCGAAAAAGAAAAGCTTGCCCCGCAAAATTCGCAGCCGTCGCAGCCGCCGCCTTCTTACACTCCTACGGACGCTAAAGCCTCCACCTTAAGCCTTGTAAGGCCTTCAAAAGATTTAAATAATAATATGCCCAAGGCTTCTTTGGAAGAAGAAGACTCTGATGCCGCGCCTGAGCAGGCAGCCAAAAAAACCGTTGCGGACGGTAAGCAAAACGGGCAAAAATCGGCCGAGCCTAAATTATCCGCCCCTGCCGCCCAAACAAACGGCTCTGCCAAAACAAACACCGCGCCAAAACAGGCCGCCCCCAAAAGCAATATAAAGTGGAACGAAAGTTCCTCGGGCAATTTTAATATAAGAATAGAGCCGCGTAAAACAGGCATTACCACGCCTAACCTTGCGATGAAGTTTGAAACTATACACCAAATACTGCGCAAAAATATCTCGTGGATGATGGGCGGCAAAACTGATGTTTACGTTTATCAAAGCCGCGGCAGTTTTTTACATAACGAGCCCGTAACAAGCAACTGGGCGGGGGCTTTCTTTTCTCCCGATGAAAACAGAATAGTTATGTACGACGAGCCTAATAATATAAACCGTATGATACAGCAGTTTTCCCACGAGCTTACCCACCTTTTTGTAGAGAATTTTTTTAATCCTTCCACCCGCCCGCAAAAACTGGAACCGCCCATTTGGCTTAACGAGGGCCTTGCGGTTAATATGGAAGATATTTCCATTGACGCTAAGGGCGGAGTATGGGCGAGCGATTTGGTTGTTATAAACATTTTCAGCGCGGGCGACAGGGTGGCAGCCGCCGGAATGAGGAAAAGCGGGGAGAAGCCCGTTATTAAAGATAAAAATATTCTTTCTTCAAAAGTGGTATTTTTTAAATCTTTTTCGGAGTTTATCCGCAATAATTCTTACGACATAGCCGCGCAGCGCGGAGATGTGGAAAACTGGTATTTTCAGGCCTATGCCATGGTAAGGTTTTTGTTTAAGCCGTATAATGCTTCTTATCCCGAAAAACGTATGCAGTTTGAGCAGTTTACAAAACTGATAAGTTCTTTTGAAGAAAAGCGGGACTCGGGCGGAAATATAGTTAAAGACGAGCAGGGCAGAACTGTTATGCAGCGCGTTTCCTGCGAGGCGGCTTTAAAAAAGGCGTACGGATTTAGAGATATTAAAGATTTTGAAATAAAATTTTGGGCTTGGCTTAAAGGCTTGCAGAAAACCGAGAGAGAAAAAATAAAAAGCGGTATGTGATTAATTTAAAAATTGAAACAACAAAAAAGAGCAAAAGCGTAAAAACTTTTGCTCTTTTCTTTTTTATTTATATGCGGTTAAACTTTAGCTTTTTTCTTCTTGGCCGCGGCTTTTGGCGCGGGAGCGGAGTATGTTGCTTTTACGTCGGGCAAGTTTTTGTTTAAGGCTTTAAAATCCTCCAGCTCGCGCTTAAGATACTGCCCCGTGTAAGAATTTTTATTTTCCGCCACAGTCATCACATTGCCTTGCGCAACAATCTGCCCGCCTTTGTCGCCGCCTTCGGGACCAAGGTCAACAATCCAGTCCGCAGTTTTGATGATATCCAAATTATGTTCTATCACCAGCACGGTGTTGCCCTCGCGGCTTAAGCGGTGCATAACGCTAAGCAGTTTATCTATATCGGCAAAGTGAAGGCCTGTTGTGGGCTCGTCTAATATATAAAGCGTGTCGCCCGTCGCGCGGCGGGAAAGTTCGTCAGCCAGTTTTACGCGCTGCGCCTCTCCGCCCGAAAGCGTTGTAGCGCTTTGGCCCAGCTTTATATAGCCAAGTCCGACATCCTGTAAAGTGGTTAATATTTTGTTTATTTTGGGAATGCTCTCAAAAAACGGCACGGCTTCGTCCACGCTCATGGAAAGCACGTCGGAAATACTTTTGCCTTTAAATTTAACCTGCAAAGTATCTTCGTTAAAGCGTTTGCCGTCGCATTCTTCGCACTTAACATAAATATCGGGCAAAAACTGCATTTGTATTTTTAAAATGCCGTCGCCCTGACACTTTTCGCACCTGCCGCCTTTTACGTTAAAGGAAAAGCGGCCCGCTTTGTATCCGCGGCGTTTAGCCTCGGGCATTTGCGCGAATAATTCCCTTATATGCGTAAACGCGCCCGTGTATGTAACCGGGTTGGAACGCGGCGTTTTGCCTATAGGGCTTTGGTCCACGATAATAACTTTATTTATGTGTTCAAGCCCCGTTATATTTTTGTGGTCGCCGGCTTCGTCCTTTGCGTTATAAAACTTTTTGGCAAGCGCGCGGTATAAAATATTGTGTATCAGGGTTGATTTGCCCGAACCTGATACTCCCGTTATACAAACAAATAAACCTAAAGGTATTCTTACGTCTATATTTTTAAGGTTAAACTGTTTCGCGCCTTTAATTTCTATCCATTTATTGGAAGGCGTTTTAGGCAGCAGGTTTGGCAATATCTGCTTTGTGCCGTTAAGGTAGGCGGAAGTTACGGAAGCGGTGTTCTTTAAAAATTCCTCCCGTTCGCCTTGCGCAACAATTTGCCCGCCGTGTTCGCCCGCGCCGGGGCCCAGTTCCACAAGGTGGTCCGCAGCCAAAATAGTATCTTTATCGTGCTCTACGATGATAAGCGTATTATCAAGGTCGCGCAATTTTTTAAGCGTTTCTATAAGGCGGTCATTATCGCGGCTGTGCAGGCCTATGGTCGGCTCGTCCAGCACATAAAGCACGCCCGTAAGGCCGCTGCCTATCTGCGTGGCAAGGTGTATGCGCTGCGCTTCCCCGCCCGATAGCGTTTGCGACTTTCTGTCTAAAGTAAGATAACTTAAACCGACGCTGTTTAAAAAGCCCAGTCTTGCGCGGATTTCCTTAAATATCTGCTTGCTTATAATTTGTTCACGCTCGGTAAGTGTTAAATTATTTACAAAATCCAAAGCCGCGCCAACCTGCATTGCGGTTATCTGTGATATATTTTTGCCGCCGATATAAACGGAAAGCACTTCCGGCTTAAGCCTTGCGCCTTTGCAGACGGGGCAGGTAACCTCGCGCATATATTTATTGTAAATTTCTTCTTTCACAAATTCCGATTCGCTTTCGTTATGGCGGCGTTTTAAATTGCCGATAACGCCCTCAAAATCGCTCGGGTTATTAGCCCAATGCACTTTGTAGGTTACGCCCTGCCCGCCGTATAAAAGCATATCCTGCTGCGCTTTTGTAAGGTCTTTCCACGGTTTATCCATGGGGATTTTGTGGGCTTTACAGACGGAATTTAAAATTTCGTAATAATAACCCGCCCAAGAGTTCTTCCAACGGTTTGTTTTGTTGGTTACGGGCGATTCCCACGCGGCTATCACGCCTTCGTTAATGGAAAGGTTTTTGTCGGGCACAACTAAATTTTCATCAATCTCTATTTTTATGCCCAGCCCGTTACATTCGGGGCAGGCGCCCTGGGGCGCATTGAAGGAGAAGGAGCGCGGCTCAAGGTCTTCAAAGCCTATACCGCAATGGGCGCAGGCATTATTTTCGCTGTAGACAAACTCTTCTTTACCGTTTAAAACTTTAACCATACCTTTGGAATATTTAACGGCAAGTTCAAGCGCGTCTATTATGCGCTCGCGGTCGGCTTCGTCTATAAAAATTTCGTCAACAAGCAAATCAAGCGTATGCTTTTTATAACGTTCCAAGACGGGCGGCGAAGAAAGGGGGTAAACTTCCCCGTTTGCATAAATCTTTACAAAGCCTTCGCGTTTAAGTTTGGCAAAAAGTTCCTCGTAAGTGCCTTTTTTGCCCTGCACGACGGGCGCGAGTATATTAACGGTTTTGCCGTTAAATTTTGCCAGCATATCGGCCGCTATGGCCTGCAGCGACCATTGCTCCACGGGCCTGCCGCATTGCGGGCAGTGGCGTTTGCCCACGCGGGCGTATAAAAGGCGGAAGTAATCGTAAATTTCCGTAACGGTGGCGACGGTGGAGCGCGGATTCCTGGACGGATTCCTTTGCTCTATTGATATTGCGGGGGAAAGGCCGTCAATCATTTCCACGTCGGGCTTTTCCATAAGTTCCAAAAACTGTCTGGCATAGGCGGACATGCTTTCAACATATCTGCGTTGACCCTCGGCGTAGATGGTGTCAAAGGCCAAAGAACTTTTGCCTGAACCTGAAAGGCCTGTGACGACAATCATCTGTCCGCGCGGTATCTTAAGACTTATATTTTTTAAATTGTGGGTTTTTGCCCCTGTTATTGTGATATATTTCATATTAAAATTATATAATTTATAAAAAGTTGCCGCGAATATTACTGTGAGAGCTTATAAAAATGAAACTGCTTAACAAAAAAGGTATTCTTGTAACGCTTAGCTGCATTATTTCCGTTTCCATTGTGGCTTGGCTTGTTTACGACGCTAAAGACAGCTTTATTAAGATTTGGAACGAGGTTAATACTTTGTACCTTATTCTTGCTTGTCTGTCCTCGGCGGCTATATATGTTTGTATGGGCCTTTCCCTTTGGGAAACGCTTAAATTGCTTGGCCAAAAAATAAACCTTGGCGCGGCTATAAGTATAGCCTTTGTTTCCACGACGGTAAACTATTTGGTTTCCTCTATGGGCGTAAGCGGTTTTGCGCTGCGCGCGCACCTGCTTGGCAAACGCCAGATACCCTTGGGCATAAGCGTTATGGCAAGCATTGTTATTACCGTGCTGCTGTACTTTGTGCTGCTTATTATAATTTTGCAGGGTACGCTTTTGCTGCTGCTTTCCAACAACGCCAGTATGGAGCAGATGCTTAAAAACTTTTCTGTTGTAGTCGGTGTTGCTTCCGTAGGCGCGGTGGTTACGGCTTTTATGTTTAACAGCAATTTCCGCTATAAATGGCTGCGCAGAATATTTTTGCTTATCAACAAAATTATCTATAACCTCTTCCGAGCGTTAATACCCAAAAATAATTTTTCCGCTTTTGCCAAGCAGCTTGATAACGGTATAAGCACCATACACAAACATAAAGTTAAACTTACCCGCGCCATTGTTTATATCTGCGGCGACTGGGTGTTTACAATACTAATTTTATATATGGCTTTCCTTGCCGTCGGCGTGCATATATCCATAGGCGTGCTTTTGGCGGGGTTTGCCATAGGTATGGTTACCACGCTTATCCCCGTTTTGCCCGGCGGTTTGGGCGCGATGGAATTGGTAATGACTTCCGTCTTTTCCCAAATGGGCATAGACTGGAATCTTGCCCTTATGGCAACTTTAATTTACAGATTTGTGTATTATATTATCCCCGGTATCATAAGCGTGTTTGTTTACTGGGGTTTAAAACTTTCAGAGCCTTCCGCTTTAACAAAAGATAAAACGGGAGAATATTTAAAGAATGAAGCAAAAATTTAATGATTTTACTCCCTCCGTCCATTCCTCCGTCTATTTGCATGAGACGGCGGTAATTATCGGCAATGCCGTGGTGGAAGAAAATTGCTCCATATGGCCCGGCGCGGTTTTGCGTGCGGATATCGCACAGATAAAAATAGGCGCGGGCAGCAATGTGCAGGATAATGTAAGCATACACGTTGATTATAATCGCCCCGCTTTAATAGGCAAAAATGTTACCATAGGCCATAATGCCGTTGTACACGGCGCGGTGGTGGGCGACAACAGCCTTATCGGTATGGGCTCCGTTATTATGGAAAGCGACATCGGCCCCAACTGCATTATAGGTGCGGGTACTGTTTTACCTGCTGGCAAAACTATCCCTGCGGGCAGCCTTGTGATGGGTGTTCCCGCTAAAATAGTAAGGACTTTAAGCGAGGGGGAAATAAAAACCCTTCAGCAGCACGGGCAGGAATATGTAAAACTTGCCGAAGTTTTTAAAAATACCTGCGAGGAATTTTAATATGGCTAAAATACTGCTTATAGAAGATTCCAAAAGTTTGGGCGGCGCGCTTAAGGGCGCGTTGGAAATTAAAGGCCACGAAGTTATTTGGGTTAACGACGGGCGCGCGGCCTTGCCTGCCGTCAAAAAAAATAAGCCCGAAGTTATTTTGCTGGATTTAATGCTGCCCCATATAAGCGGTTTTGAAATTTGTAAAGCCATAAAAACGGATAACGCGCTTTGGCGCACGCCTGTTGTGATAATGTCCACCCTAACCAGCGCGGAGCAGCAGCAGCGCGCTATGGAAGCGGGCGCGGACCATTTTATAGGTAAACCATACGACTTGCAAACAACTCTGGCGGAAATATCAAGATATATACCAAAACCAAAGGGAGCGTAAAAGCAATATGAAATTTCGTCTTATCAGAAACCAAAAAGTTATTACCGACGCGGACCTGGCGGAAGCTTTAAGCATTCCCAACAAACAGCTTATAGGCTTTTTTAAAAGGAATATAAACGCCTTTGCGCAGGACGCTTATTTTACGCTTACCAAAGAAGAACAACAGGACCTTATCCAAAACTATTGCGCCACCCATAACGAACGCCTGCGCTATGCCAAAAGACTGCCGTTTGTGTTTACCGCAAAAGCTATTATCCCCTTGCTTTGTATGCAGTCCAAGAACGCCGCGGCAAAGGTGCTTAAAAACAAGTTTTTTGATACGCCCGCCGTCGCCTCCGTTGATATAGAAGAAATTTTGAAATAACGGCTTCCGTTGATGTTGAAAAGTTTTTTAAATTAAAAATCCCCGTCTGTTGCTTACGACGGGGATTTTTTCAATATTTTTCCGCACGCTATTTGGGGCGCGGGGTGTCAAATTTCAGGCGGAGTTTTCAGTTTGGTTTTCAGTCTATTGTATATACATTTATACTTCCCGTAGTATAGAGAAAGTGGCCTATTTTGGAACAGGTTTTTTCCGCCTCGGCATTGCTTCCGTAGCAGGACCCTCGGAAAGATTCCCCGTAGTTTGTGTAGGGCGGGTCATATATGGCTATGGTAATGTCGCCTACCATTGCATGGACGGCCGTAACAGGCATAGTTGCGTCTTTTCTTATGGCAAACCAACCCCAGTCCGTATTATATTTTCTTACGTCTGCCGTCATATCCTCGGAGCTGTTGTAATCAAAGCGGGTATCAAGTTGTTCTAAGTCCGTAGTTCCTGCCCCCGTTGCAAGAAAATGGCGCTGCTGAGCGTCTAAAAGCGCGCGCAGCATAGGCAGCTTGCTTTTTACGCGGGAAGCTTTAACGGTGTAAATGTACTGAGGAAGAGCGACGGTGGCAAGAATGCCTATTATCAGCACAACAACGAGCAGTTCTATCAAGGTAAAGCCGCGGGCGCCGGATAAGGTTAATTTTTTCATCAATATTCTCCTTTTGCATATCGCCGCGCAGGTTGTTATGACAATAAAAAAGGCGATAGTCATTATTAAGGGTATCCAAACACTTAAAATGAAAATCGCCCCCATATCCCCGAAAGGATATAGAAAAAAGCGACTTCATTTTTGGCTTGGATACCGATTTGTTAATTGCTTAACAAAGCTGTGTCGGTCTTACCGACTCCAAAAATAAGTCTTAATCTTGTTGCTTATCATATATTATACAGAAAAATAATTTATTCTTCTTCCCGTC
>CAZBCE010000039.1:0-12545 GCA_964490555.1 uncultured Elusimicrobium sp.
AATTCTTTACCATTTTAAGCTGGGCTTCCGTCTTGCCGACGAGATCGCGCACAGTTTTAATGCCTTCTGATTTTAAGCAGTTGACAGACCTGGAAGAAAGCTCAATAAAATCTACGGACTGGTCCAAGAGTTCGTCAAGCTTATCGTTTACGGCTGTCGCCGCAACGGCTTCCTGCGCGGGTTCTTCCTGCGCGGGCTGTTCTTCGCCTTCTATCGTAAAGATATGGAGCGACTGAGATAAAAGTATGGCTGCTTTATGAAGCGCTTTTCTGGGCTCTAAAGTACCGTCGGTAGTAATCTCAAGGATAAGTCTGTCATAGTCGGTTTTTTGACCGACGCGGGCAGGTTCTACGTCGTAATGTACTTTTAAGATGGGAGAGAAGATAGCGTCAATAGGCATAAAACCCGCAGGTCTTGCGCCTTTGGCTACTTCTTCCGCGTAACCTTTACCTTTGGAAATTTCAATTTCCATTCTGATTGCGCCGCCAACTTCAAGCGTGGCGATAGCTAAATCTTTGTTGATGATTTCTACGCCGTCGGTTTCAGCTATGCTGTGAGCGGTAACCACACCGGGTTTATCCGCGGTTAAGGTTAAGTATTCTCTGTTCTTGCCTTCAAGTTTAACTCTTAACTTTTTAAGGTTAAGAAGAATTTGAATGACATCTTCCTTAACGTTGGCAATGGTGCTGTATTCGTGCGTGGTGCCTTCAACGCGGACAGCGGTAACGGCAGCGCCTTCAAGACCGGAGAGGAGGATTCTTCTTAAAGAATTGCCTACCGTGTGTCCGAAGCCTGATTCGTAGGGTTCAGCTACAAATTTACCGTAGGTGCTGCTTTCGCTTTCTACCTTAATGTTCTTTGGTAATACTAAATTGTCAAAAGCCATTTTTCCTCCAAATTATTTGGAATAGTGTTCAACTATAAGCTGATCGTTGACGGGGTAGCTGCTTTCGCTTTTATCCGGCCATCTCAGCAATGTGGCAGTGTTCTTGCTTGCGTCGTACTGTAAGAAGCTGGGGCGAAGAGCGCGTTTATCGGCTTCTTCCATACCCTGCTTTACTGTTACGCTGGTTGCAAGTTTAGCGTCGATGGAAACTTTATCACCGACTTTTACCTGATAAGAAGGAACATTGACTACTTTATCGTTTACTTTGATATGACCGTGCAATACAAGCTGTCTTGCTGTTCTGAGTGAGGTTGCAAAGCCCGTTCTTTTGACGATATTGTCAAGTCTTGTTTCCAGATATTTAAGGAACTGCTCGCCGGTTTGACCGGTGGCTTTTGTCGCCTTATCAAAAAGGTTGGCAAACGGAACTTCCGTCATGCCCGACATAAATCTGGCTTTCTGCTTTTCGTACAAACGTACACCGTATTCGGAAAGTTTAGCCTTTCTGGGGCCGCCTTTGCCTTTTTTAACTGAAGCAAGCTTGTCCATTACGCAATTGGTGTAGCATTTTGTGCCTTTTAAAAATAATTTGCATCCTAATTTTCTGCATTTTTTGCAGCTCGGTCCTGTGTATCTTGACATATACTATACTCTCCTGGCCTTAGGCGGTCTGCATCCGTTGTGGGGGATCGGGGTTACGTCTTTAATAGAAGTAACGACAAGCCCTGCCTGCTGCAAGGCTCTTACAGCGGTTTCTCTGCCCTGGCCGGGACCGCATACTCTTACGGCAACTTCTTTCATACCCATTGCTACGGCTTTTTCGCCTACTTTATTGCAGGTGATTTGCGCGGCAAACGGGGTGCCTTTTTTTGTACCTTTAAAACCGTGTGAACCGGAGGTGGACCATACAAGAGCGCCGCCCTTGTCGTCCGTTACCGTTACGATTGTGTTGTTAAACGAACAATTAATGTGCACGACGCCGTGGGCGGGTGCTTTGGTCGTTTTCTTTTTTGCTTTGGCGGCTGCGGCTGTTGTTGGCTCTGCTGCGGCTGCCTGAGTTTCCTTTTTAATTTCTTCTGCCATGTTTTTTTACCTGACTATTAAATTTTATGCTGCTTTAACTTTTGCACCCACAGTTTTTCTGCGGCCGCGTCTTGTTCTGCTGTTGGTTTTTGTTCTCTGTCCGCGAGCGGGGAGATTTCTTCTGTGTCTGTTGCCTCTGTAAGAACCTGTTTCTATAAGTCTGTGTATGTTCTGGGCAACTTCACGTCTGAGTTCACCTTCAACTTTATATTCCTTCTGGAGGATTGTGTTAAGTAAACCGGCCTGCTGCTCGGTTAAATCTTTAACTCTGGTTGAGGGTTCTATCTGGCCTGCTAATTTGCCTAAAATTTCCGAGGCAGTTTTCTGGCCGATGCCATAGACGTACTGAAGGGCGATGTCTATTCTTTTGTTTTTTGGTAAATCTATACCTGCGATTCTTGCCATAATCCGTTAAAACTCCTGTTAATTAACCTTGGCGCTGTTTATGCTTAGGAATTGAGCATACCACGCGCACTACACCGTCACGCTTGACGATTTTGCATTTCTGACATATCTTTTTTACACTTGCTCTGACTTTCATTTATTTCTCCCGGTAGATTATTCTGCCTTTGGTTAAGTCGTAAGGAGAAAGCTCCAGCTTGACTTTATCCCCAGGTAGTATTCTGATATGGAACATTCTCATTTTGCCTGAAATATGCCCTAAAATAACCTTGCCGCCTGCTATTTCTACCTTGAACATGGCGTTTGGCAAAGCTTCCAATATCTTACCTTCAACTTCTATTTTATCGCTCATACTTGCCTATCGGCTAAAGCCTCCGTTTACTTACTCCGCAGTGATTAAAGGTTCTTACTTAGCGGCATTACGCCGTGAGTATAAGATGTCCTTTTTCCGTTACGGCTACCGTGTGTTCAAAGTGGGCGGAATATTTTCCGTCCGCGGTAACCACGGTCCAATTATCGTTTAAAACTTCTACTTCTTCCCCACCTAGGTTAAGCATCGGCTCTATCGCGAGTACCATTCCCGCTTTAAGTATCGGGCCTGTTCCTTTTTTACCGAAATTAGGAATACAGGGGTCTTCGTGTAATCTACGACCCACTCCATGGCCGCAGTAGTCTCTGACTATACCAAGCCTGCCTGCTGTAGCATAAGTTTCCACCGCGTGCGATACATCACCAAGATGTATGCCGGGCTTTATAAGCTCTATTGCCTTATATAAAGACTTTTTTGTAACGTCTAAAAGCCTTTGGGCCTCGCTTGAAACTTTACCTACAGGTACGGTGAGTGCTGCATCTGCATGAAAGCCGTTAAGATATGCTCCGACATCTACGCCTACTATGTCGCCTTCTCTTAAGATTCTGTTTTCTGACGGTATTCCGTGGACAACTTCTTCGTTAACCGAAGCGCATATTGACCCGGGAAACCCGCCATAACCCAAAAACGACGGCACTGCTCCGCAGCCTCTTATAATTTCTTCAGCGATTTTATCAAGCTTAAGAGTTGACACCCCCGGCTTGACTTCTTCCAACATCGCTTTGTGAACCTTAGAAACTATTTTACCGGCTGCAAGCATTTTTTCTATTTCTGCACTGCTCTTTAATTCTATCATTTTATTAGACCTAATGCTGCAATAATTGAGGAGAAAACCTCCTCCTCTGACTTACTGCCGTCAACCGTTACATAGTTTTCTTTGCTGCCGTAATAGCTAAGCAGCGGTTCTGTTTCTTTTTTAAATACCTCAAGCCTGTGCTGTGCGCTGTGTATTTCGTCGTCGGGCCTTGTGTAAAGCCCGCCGCCGCATTTTGTGCATTTGCCCGTGTAGTCTTTAGAATAAATATTATATATCGCGCCGCAGCTTTTGCATATTCTGCGCGACGTAAGTCTGCGCAAAACTTCTTCCTGAGTAAGTTGTATAAGTACGGCGGCGTCTATGCGCCCGCCGCGCTGCGCGAAATATTTATCCAAAGCCTCGGCCTGGGATATTGTCCGCGGGTATCCGTCAAAAATGACGCCCTTCTTCTCTTCTTTAATTGCATTAATAAGCATGTCGGTTATAAGAGAGTCGGGAACAAGATTACCTTGTTTGATAAGCGCAGATACTTGTTTGCCAAACGATGTGCCTGACGAAATTTCCGCCCGAATTAAATCTCCGGTGGAAATATGTCTGAATCCATATTTTTCTTCCAGCTTTACCGCTTGCGTGCCTTTGCCCGCACCCGGAAAACCAAGCAAAACTATGTTCATAACACACCCTTGCTTACTGCATAAAACATCTAAGAATATTTTACTATCCTTAAATTCTGACTTTGGTTTTGTATTGCCGTTTTGCGGAAAGGGACAAAACCAAAATCAGAAACAAAACTTTTTTATTCGCCTACGTTAAACCAGCGGCCTTTAAGACCGCGCCCTTTCATCAAAGGCTGGTAATTGTGCGCAAGTAAGTGGGCCTGTATCTGGCCTACCGTATCCAACGCGACGCCTACCACGATTAACAGCGCCGTTCCGCCAAAGTAAAACGGAACATTAAATTTTGCTCTTAAGAAATCCGGCAATACTGCGATTGCCGCCACAAATATCGCGCCGCTGAGCGTGATTCTGTTCATTACCCATTCAATATATTTCTGGGTAGGTTCACCCGGTCTGATACCGGGGATAAAACCGCCCCACTTCTTCATATTTTCCGCCATATCTTTCGGGTTGAAAGTCATAGAGTTGTAGAAATAGCAGAAGAATAAGATAAGTGAAACATAAACAATCATATATGTGGGATGTCCGCGGCCCATCCATTCCATTATCCACTGAGCCCAAGATGAATTGGGAGTGAACTGCGCTATTGTAAGCGGCATGGAAAGAACGGACATCGCAAAGATAACCGCGATTACGCCGGACTGGTCTATCTTTAAAGGAAGATAGCTGGACTGCCCGCCGTACATTTTATTGCCCACCATACGCTTTGCGTATTGTACCGGAATTTGCCTTTGGGCTGTTTCCACCCAAACGACAAGCCCCATAATTATAACGACAAGGGACAAAATAACAAGAGCGGTTAAAAGTTGCATTTCTTCGCTTCTGACAAGTTCAACAAGCATGTATAAAGCGGAAGGAAGACGTTCAACTATACCCGCAAAAATTATTATGGATATACCGTTACCGATACCCTTTTCCGTCATAATTTCGCCCAGCCACATAATAAACATTGTGCCTGCGGCGAGGGTAAGCGTGGTTGTTACTATAAAAGACCAAGAAGGGTCTATTACGATAGCAAGCCCGCCCGGCGCCGACATTTTTGTAATGGCGATAGTAAGGCCAAATCCCTGGAGCAAAGCCAGAATTAAACCGAAAACTCTGGTTATCTGATTTTCTTTTCTGCGGCCGTATTCGCCTTCTTTACTGAGCTTTTCCAAGCCAGGAAAGATATGCGCGCCCTTTATCAGCCCCATAATAATGGAGGCGTTGATGTAGGGCATAATACCGAGAGCCAACACGGAAAACCTGCCTAAAGCGCCGCCGGAGAAAATATCAAGAAAACCTAACATTCCCCCCTGATGCTGCTTAAAGAACATAGCGATAGCTTCCGCATTGATACCGGGTATCGGTACAACAGCGGCCACCCTGTACACGGCAAGAGCTATTACTACAAATAATATTCTCTTGCGTAGTTCGGGCGACTGCAGAATACTTGCTAAGGGATTATTGTCCATTATTTAGCCTTTTTGTCTATAACCGTTACGCTGCCGCCAGCTTTTTCAATAGCGGCTTTTGCCGATGCGGAAAACGCATGGGCAGTTACTTTGAGGGCGGCTTTAAGTTCGCCCGTGCCTAAAACTTTTACCTTATCGGTTTTTTTGATAAGGTTGTTCTTTTTCAACGATTCGGGTGTTACGGCATCTCCCGCTTTGAAAACTCTGTCAAAAGAACCGATGTTCACAAATTCGCCCTTTACTGCAAAGGCTGCATTGGAAAATCCGCTTTTAGGAATTCTTCTGACCAAAGGCATTTGACCGCCTTCTTTGCTTTCTTTTCTGGAGTTACCTGATCTGGAGGTTTGGCCTTTCATACCCTTTGTTGAAGAGCGGCCTAAGCCTGAACCCACGCCCAAACCCAATCTTCTTTTGGGTTTTTTGGAACCGTGTTTAGGAAAAAGTGTGCTAAGATTTACCATTGTAATTGTCTCCTATTCCTTAAGCAGCTGCGCCGTCGGCAGGTGTTTCTTTAACTTCCGCGGCGGGTGCTGCGGCAGCTTGCGGTGCGGCTGCAACTGCGGGGGCAGCTGCGGCTTTGCCGCGGTTTACCATAACGGTTTCTTTGCTTTTAAGCTGCTCAAGCGCTTGCATTGTCGCATAGACTAAGTTGCAGGCATTGCTGCTGCCTAAGCACTTTGCAAGGATGTTTTTGATACCGGCCGCTTCAAGCACAAGTCTTACGCCTGCGCCGGCGATAACGCCCGTACCGGGTGCGGCGGGCTTCATCCATACGGAAGAAGCGCCGAACTTACCGATAACTTCGTGCGGGATAGTATCGTTTACGATAGGAAACTTAATAAAGTTCTTTTTAGCCTGAAACTCCGCCTTAGATACCGCAAACTGTACTTGGTTTGCTTTACCTATAGCTACGCCCACTTTGCCGTTGCCGTCGCCGACTACGACAAGCGCTCTGAAACCAAAACGTTTACCGCCTTTTACTACTTTGGCTGTTCTGGCTACCTGAATTACGGTAGTAGCGCCTTCCTGTTTGGAACGCAGCTGAAACTCGGTCTTTTGACCTTTCGCTTCTCTTTTATTTTCGCTCTTTGGCGTTTCTTTACTTAACATTTAATCACCTTTGTTAAAATTTTAAGCCTGCTTTGCGTGCAGAATCTGCAAGGGCTTTAACTCTGCCGTGATACACTCTTGCACCTCTGTCAAAGTGAACTTCGGAAATACCCTTTTCAAGAGCTTTCTTTGCGATAAGTTCACCAAGAGCTACCGCTGCCGGCACGCTTTTGCCTGAAGTTTCAAACTTACCTTCAAGTTCTTTGCTGGCTGTTGTAGCGCTTACCACCACTTTGCCGTGAGCGTCATCTATAACGGAAGCATAAAGATACTTTAAGCTTCTGTAGACTGAAAGTCTCGGCCTGGTTGTACCCGTGGCAAGAAGTTTCTTTTTGGTTCTTTCTTTTCTGAATTGATATCTTTCTTGTTTAGTAGCCATAATTATTTACCTCCGGCAGCTTTACCGGCTTTTCTGATTATATGTTCGCCCTGGTATTTAATGCCGCTGCCTTTATACGGCTCAGGCGGTCTGATCTTTCTGATCTTTGCCGCGAAATCGCCGACTAAAACCTTGTCGCTGCCTTTAATTTCAACGATAGGGTTCTTGGGGTCGGCCGTAACTGTGATGCCTTCGGGAATATCTAAAAGAACCGGGTGGGAGAAACCTAATTCTAAATTAAGTTTTTTACCCTGCACAACGGCTTTGTAACCAAGGCCGTTAATTTCAAGATTTTTTACAAAAGCGGTTTCTACGCCGTTGATAACATTGGCAAGTCTTGCTCTTGTAGTACCGTAAACGGCATTAAGCTCGTATTCAAGCGCTTTGTCAAGATGAAGGGATAAAACTGCGCCTTCAAGCTTGGCGGTAATGCCCTGCGGAATGGTGTAAGAGAGGCTACCTAAAGGGCCTGTCGCTTTAACGACGTCGCCTTTAAGTTCCACTTTTACTTTGGCTGGTATTTGTATCGGTTTTTTACCTATTCTGCTCATTTAATAATCTCCTTTACATTACCAGATCTGGCAGAGAACTTCTCCGCCGACCTTTTCCGTTTTGGCTTTTTCGTCAGTCATAATACCTCTGGAGGTAGAAAGAATTGACGTGCCAAACGCACCGCGTACAGTGGGAATGTTTTCGTAAGAGCTGTAAACCCTTTTGCCCGGGCGTGAAACTCTTTTTAATCCCTGTATGACGCTTGTATTTTTATCGGTATACTTTAAAAATACTCTTACAAAACCGCCTTTCGTTTCGTTATGAATGGCTTTATAGTTAGCGATATAGCCTTCTTCCTTAAGGACTCTGGCGATCTCGGTTTTGATTTTGGAAAAAGGAATATCAACTCTTTCCTTTTTCTTCATATTTGCGTTTCTTATTCTTGTTAAGAAATCTGCTATTGGATCCATATTCGTTGAGCCTCAGCAAAATTACTTTCTGCGTTTAATGTTTTCCCGCCTTGCGTTTTTGGCATTACGCCGCCGCGCGGGGCAGGCTGCAGAGTTAAATCCGCTTAAAGCTTCCTCCTGTTACCAGCTTGATTTTTTGACACCAGGAATTAATCCCTGATGGGCCATTTTTCTAAAACAGATACGGCAAAGACCGAAATCTCTGTAATATCCTCTTGCTCTGCCGCAGATTTGGCATCTGTTATGAAACCTTACTGCAAATTTCTGCGGTTTTGCCATTTTTGCAACCCATGCTTTTGTAGCCATATTACAGTTGCACTCCTATTATTTAGTAGTCCCTTTTTTGAAGGGGAAACCCATGAAGTCCATAAACATTTTGCCTTTCTCGTCATTCTTGGCGGTAGTAACAAAAGTTATATTCATACCATGTGCTTTGGGAGATTTTTCAACGTCAATTTCCGGGAATACATAGTGTTCCCTGAGGCCGATGTTGAGGTTTCCTCTCCCGTCAAAACATTTAGTGTTAAAACCCTGGAAGTCCCTGATGCGGGGCGCGACAATGTTTACGAATCTGTCAAAGAATTCATACATTTTGTCGCCTCTTAAGGTTACTCTTACACCGATAGGCATACCTTCTCTTAACTTAAAGTTGGAGATGGATTTTTTAGCTCTTCTGATTTGGGCTAATTGGCCTGCAATGTTTGTAAGGTCTTCGCGGGCGATATCTAAGAATTTAATATCTTCCCTTGCGTCCGCAACGCCGATGTTGATTACGATCTTTTCAAGCTTAGGCGCAGCCATAGGGCTTTTTGCGCTGAGTTCTTTAAGAAGGGCGGGAAGAACTTTTTCTTTATAAAAAGTTTTTAACCTGGGCTGGTAAGCTTCGGCTGTTACTGTTTTTTTGGTTTCTTTTTTTTCAGACATTCTTGTTTACCTTCCGCTTACATTATTGTCGCTTCGCATTTGGAGCATACTCTGGTTATTGCACCGCTTTCCAAAACTTTTCTTTTGGGAGTCATGTGCTTTTTGCATTTAGAGCATACAACAGCAACGTTTGAAGCGTCTATAGGGGCTTCCATCTTTTGGATGCCGCCCTTGTTGTTTTGATTGGGCTTTACATTTTTGGAAATCATATTTAAACCCGCTACAAAAACTTTGTTTTTGGAGGGGATTACTTCTTTGATTTCGCCCGTCTTGCCTTTATCTTTACCGGCTAAGATAATAACTTTATCGTTTTTTCTGAGGTTCATAATTATATTACCTCCGGGGCGAGAGAGATAATCTTAAGGAAATTCTTTTCCCTGAGTTCTCTTGCCACAGGCCCGAAAACACGCGTACCTTTAGGTTCGCCGTTTTCGTTGATAAGGCAGACTGCATTATCGTCAAAACGGATATAGGAACCGTCTTTTCTGCGTTTTTCTCTGGAGATCCTGACAACTACTGCTCTTACAACGTCGCCTTTCTTGACGTTAGAGGTAGCGATAGCATCTCTTACAGAACACATAACCACATCTCCGAGTGAAGCAAAATCCCTGTGATGGCCGCCTCTTACTTTGAAGCATTGGACTTTTCTTGCACCGGAGTTGTCGGCTACATTAAGAATACTTCTTAACTGAATCATACTGTTTCTCCGTTACCGATTAACCAAGGGCCTTTTCCACTATCTGGGAAACGCGCCATCTTTTAAGTTTAGACAAAGGTCTTGTGGACGTAATTACTACTTTGTCGCCAAGTTTGCTTTCATTGCCTTCATCGTGGGCATGGTAGCATTTGGATGTTCTTATAACTTTACCGTAAAACTCGTGCTTTTTGGTTGTAGTTACTTCTACCGTGCGGGTTTTATCCATTTTGTCGGATACCACTACGCCGGTAAGCACCTTTCTTTGTGCGCGATTTGTTGTATTTTCCATTTATATAAATCCTCTTATTTGGACAGCCCTTTCTGATGGATTAATGTATTAAGCAGGGCAATTTCGCGTCTGACAACTCTAATTTCCAACGGATTGGATAGCGGAGTTGTGCTGTGTTTGAAAAGGAGATTGAACTTCTTTTCTTTTGCTTTAGCCAGCAGATCCTGAAGTTCTGCCACGCTTTTATTTTTAAGTGTTTCTTTTTCTTTTGCCTTCATAATAAATTACCTTCTTGCCACAAGCTTAGTTTTGATAGGCAATTTGTCTGACGCAAGGCGGAAAGCTTGTTTGGTTTCTTCTAAAGCTGTACCTTCAATTTCAAACAAAATGCGGCCGGGTTTAACAACGCATACCCAATGGTCCGGCGCACCTTTACCTTTACCCATTCTGGTTTCGGCGGGGTGCTTGGTTATGGCTTTATCAGGGAAAACTCTTGTCCACATCTTTCCTTTCTTTCTGATAAACCTGGACAGCGTAACACGGGCGGCTTCAATCTGCCTGGCGGTAATCCACTTAGGCTCTAAAGCTTTAAGTCCGTATTCGCCGAAAGACACTTCCGCGCCTCTTTTAGCTTTACCTTTTATGCGAGGAGCTGAATGAGGTTTGCGATATTTAACTCTTTTTGGCATCAACATAGTTATTCTCCTCCTTTATTTGGTTTCCCTTTTGGGGGTTGCTTTTTTGAGGGCAACTCTTTTTTTAGCTGCAACGTCGTCGGCAGAGGGCGCGACAGGTGCGTCTACTGCGCCTTCCGCTACTGTGCCTTCCTGCATTTCTCTGTGCTTTCTAAGTTCGTTTAAAATCTCTTTGGGAGATTTGGCGAAGTGGGTCTTTTTGAAGATCCAAACTTTTATGCCGATTTTACCGCTTACGGTGTCAGCTTCGTATGTACCATAGTCGATATCTGCGCAGAGAGTATGCAAAGGTACGCGGCCTTCTCTTTTCCATTCCGTGCGGGCGATTTCCGCGCCGCCAAGTCTGCCGCCTACCATTATCTTGATACCGAGGGCTTTGCCTGAGAGCGCCTTTTCAATAGCTTTCTTCATAGCGGCGCCATAATGCGCTCTTTTTTCTATTTGGAAAGCGATTGACTGGGCTACCAGTTTTGCATCGGTTTCAGGATTTTTAATTTCTATTACGTTTACAAATGTTTTGCTGCCGGTTAGAGCTTCAAGGTCTTTTCTTAAAGCTTCAATATCCGCACCTTTCTTGCCGATTACTACGCCCGGACGAGCGGTGTGGATGTTGACTCTTAAGAAAGAGCCTGCTCTTTCTATTCCGACAGAACTTACTGCCGCCAGCACAAATCTTGACTCTACAATTTGCCTGATCTGAAAGTCTTCCATAATAAGGGCAGGCATATTTTTAGGAGCAAACCAGCGGGATTGCCAATCTTGAGTATAACCAAGTCTTAAGCCTTTGGGATGTATCTTGTGACCCATTATTTAAGCCCTCCCTTTTTTTCATCACTGACGATTACCGTTAAGTGACAGACACTCTTTTTATACGGCATGGCTCTGCCTTGAGGGCCGGGCTGTATTCTTTTTAAGTGTTTCATTGGGCCTATGTTGGCATAAGCCTCTTTAATATATACTTTGGAGAAATCCAACTTTTTGCCGGATTTTACCTGAAGGTTTGACGCTGCGGAAAGGATTGTCTTTTGGACAAGTTCGCTGGCGCGTAAGCCCGTGAAGGGTATAATACCTTCAGACGCTTTTACGCTTTTGCCGCGTACTAAGTCCAGCAGTAAACCTACCTTTCTGCTGCCGTACCTTTGAAATTTAGCTTTAGCACAAGCTTCCATATCAAATCCTCTTATCTGTTATTTTAAGGCCTTGGAATCTTTCGTCATTCCGCCGTGGCCCTTAAATGTTCTGGTGAATGCAAATTCTCCCAGTTTATGCCCTATCATTCTTTCTGAAATATAAACGGATAAAAACTTTCTGCCGTTATGTACCAGAAATGTATGTCCCACAAATGCGGGAATTATAGTGCAGGCTCTTGCCCATGTTTTAATACTTTTCTTGTCAGTAGGAGACATAGCTTCTACCTTTTCAAGTAAGTTATGGTCTACAAAAGGACCTTTCTTAGTTGATCTTGACATAATTAGTTAGCTCCCGATGAGTTTTTGCGTCTGTCTTTAATAATCATCCAGTTCCATGTCTTGGCGGGTCTTGTTTTAAGACCTCTGGACATTTGGTTCCAGGGTGATCTCGGTATATTGCCGCCTTTTGAGTGGCCTCTACCGCCGCCCATAGGGTGATCAACAGCGTTCATGGCGTTACCGCGTACGGTAGGTTTAATGCCGCGATGTCTGTTTCTTCCGGCGTTACCTATTACTACCGCATTGTGTTCGGTGTTGCCAACCTGTCCTATTGTAGCGCAACAATTTTCAGGGATAAGTCTTATTTCGCCTGAGGGCATCTTGATATGAACATATCCGCCGTCTTTAGCCATTATCTGGGCCTGGGAACCTGCGGATCTTGCAAGCTGTGCGCCTTTGCCGACTTTAAGCTCTATTGCATGGATAAAAGTACCTTCGGGAATATTTTTTA
>CAZBCE010000040.1:0-12499 GCA_964490555.1 uncultured Elusimicrobium sp.
ATCGAGAGTCGCTCCGCTCCCATTCTTCTTTATACTTCGCGCTCACAATAAAATAAAAACTAAACTCAACCCCGCCAAATCACGCTGCTGAATACAAATTTGTTCTGTGCCAAACGGTCGCAGCAAAAAGCTGGCAGGGGGCGGGCGGGAAATTTCCCCGTGTTAATTTTGTAGAATTAAATAAAAAGAAGAGGGATTATTATGTTAGATATTACTTTTAAAGCAAGATATCACGAAATGGACCAAAACGGCCTTATTCCGCTTTGGACTTTGCTTAATTATTTTCAGGAAGCGGCGGGGGAAGACGCTCACAATTTATCCTTCGGGTGGGAAGAAATGTCCCCAAAAGGTATTGCCTGGGTTATAACTAAATTTGAAATTAAACTCTTAAAAGAAGTTAAGGGCGTACAAAACATAAGTATAAAGACCTGGCATTGTATGTCCGACAAGCTGCAAAGCAGAAGAGATTTTATTATGTACGACCAGCAGGGCGAAGAAATTGCAAAAGGCATCAGCTGGTGGGTTATACTGGACCTTGCCAAACGCAGAATTGTCCGCAACCCGCAGTCTTTAGTTGAACTTAACCCGCAAAATCCTGCGCCTGTTATGGAAGCAAGCGAAATAAGAACGCCTAAATTTGACGGCGTAAACCCGCTATCTTCCATAAAAGTAATTGCCAGACTGGAGGACATAGATTCCAACGCGCACGTTAACAACGCGCATTTCAGCGCGTGGGCCATAGACGCTATGCCCGCGGAACTGCGCGAAGGCTTGCAATTGGAAGACCTTATAATAAATTACCGCGCGGAAGTTAAACACGGAGATGAAATAACAGCCTCCGTCTACCCCGCGGAAGACGGCGTTTACTGGCATATTTTAACCCGCCCCGCCGACGGCAAAGAAATTGCCTCCGTCCGCACCGTATGGCGTAAAAAATAGTTTTTAAGCTTAATAAACCCGTAAAAAAATCCCCGCCTTAAAAAGCGGGGATTTTTTATATTATTCAAAAAATTTTACATTGAAGCTAACATAAAGGTTATCATCTGCCCGAATACAAAGCCGGTTATATTTGCCATCATAACCAAACCTGCCGCGTCTTTAAATGATATTTTCTTTTTAGCAAGAAAATATACAAAGAAAAGTTCAAAAATAAACTTAAAACCCCAAAGAAAAGCCATATTGGTAACTATATTAGAAAGCACCCACCACGTAAACGGTATTGTAAGCAAATTTGCGCCGAGCAGATAAAGCAATATGGTAAGCGGCAAGCCGCCTGAAAGTAAATATAAAAGCCCTGCGGCGATTTCTAAAGATATTATTATCACCAGCGACGCTATCATATGATTCTGGGAAAAGCTGTCTACCTTTGGTTTTGTGGGTAATATAATTGCTTCCAGGGAGTTTTCTCCAACGTTAATCTGCACCGCGCTTCTTAATGTGGCGGGTGTTTTAAAAACATCGGTTTCTCTTTTTTTGCCGTCGGAAAACTTAACTATAAGTTTTTGATACGGTTTAAAACTGTAGGAAATAGCGTGGCAGTATGAGCTTGTGCAATAAAGTTTTTGTATACCGTATATTCCAAGCGGCTGCGCGTCTAAACATTGATTGTCTTCGCACTGGATTTGTTCGCTGCCTACGGGCACTATATTTAGCGGGGAGGATGTTTGGTAGTTAAAGTTATATATTATCTGCGGGGTTGGGGCTATATCGGCAAAAAGAGGACAAACCGTAAAAAGGGCCGTTAAAATAAGTAATAATTTCTTCATTTTATCACCTTACAAAAAGTTATTTAGTATCATAAATATTATAGCTTAATTGGGAGATAAAAATGGACTTAAAAAAATATGCCGATGTTCTTATTTTCGCGCTTAAAGCCGCGCGCAGAGGCGGACAGTTTAAGCAGGGCGATAATATACTTATAAGTTACGATATGCCCGCGCTTGCGCTGGCAGAAGAGGTTTACGCCAAACTTATAGCGCAGGGTTATAATGTTTTCCCGCGCCCCTATCTTACGGAAAATATGAATAAGGTATTTTTTACCTCCGCCAATGATAAACAGCTTAAATTTGTCCCCGAGTGGGAAAAAGTTTTTACGCAGAATCTTAACGGACTTATCGCGCTGCGCGCCCCGCAGGATTTAACCGCGCTTAAGGAAGCCGACCCCAAAAAAATTGCGCTTGCAACGATAGCGAAAAAGGGTATGCGCATTATTATGGACGGGCGCGAGGAGAAGGGTTTATTCTCTTGGACTTTGGCTAATTTCCCCACGCAGGGGCTTGCTTCTCAGGCGGATTTAAGCCTTAAACAGTACGAAGAACAAATAGTAAAAGCCTGTTTTTTAAAAGAAAAAGATCCCGCTAAAAAGTGGCGCGAAGTTATGGCGGAAATTGAGGAGGTTTCCAAACGCCTTTCCGCGCTGTCGATAGACTTAATAAGAACACAGTCTGCAAATATGGATTTAGAAATTTCCTTAGGCGATAAACGCAAATTTATAAGCGGCGGCGGCTGTAATATTCCCTCTTTTGAAATTTTCACTTCGCCCGACTGGCGCGGCACAAAAGGCATTTACTTCAGCGATTTAAAATCTTTCAGAAACGGCAATTATGTTGAAAATATCTCTCTGGAATTTAAAGCAGGCCGCGTTATCACCGCAAAAGCCGAGCAGGGGGAAGATTTTCTTAAAAAAATGCTATCATTAGACAGTGGCGCATCGCAGGTTGGGGAATACTCCCTTACCGACACAAGATTTTCAAAAATAGACCGCTTTATGGCCGATACTCTTTACGATGAGAACTTTGGCGGCAAAAACGGCAACAGCCACATTGCTTTAGGCTCAAGTTACAGCGATACCTTTATCGGTAATCCCGCAAAACTTGATACAAAACTTAGAAAACAGCTTGGCTACAATCAATCCGCTTTGCATTGGGATTTGGTAAACACGCAAGATAAATTGGTAACTGTCAAGCTTAAAAACGGCAAAAGGCTTACAATTTACGAAAAGGGCCGTTTTACCATATAAAACCGCAAAAATTGCCTTAAAAACAGGGTTTTAAATGCCAGTTATCCACAGTCTTAAAGCTGTGGATAACTTTTTATTTCTCCGTCGTAAAATATGCCTGTTAACAACTTTGTTCCATGCGCTTTCCCGTCGTAAATTTGCATTTTAAAAAACTTATGCTAGAATTTTATAATACTTAAACCCAAAAGCATCAAACACGGTTTTAAAGATTTACCGCAAAAATCTGTTTTGCTTTAATTTAAGCGGACGTAAGAACAAGACGGCAAACGCGCTTTGCCGCAGTTTATAAAATCTTCGTGCCGACAACACTAATAAAGGAAGTAAAGCTTATGCCAACAAACACCGATATTTTAGTCAAAATTATTAAAAGAGACGGTTCCGCACAGCCGTTTGAAGCTAAAAAAATTACCAACGCTATTTTGAAAGCGGGGCAGGCCACGGGCGAATTTGACGCCGATATAGCCAAAAAGCTTACCATAAGAGTTATAAACATAGTACAGCAGCTTTACAGCGAAATTACCCCAAGCGTAGAAAATATTCAGGATATTGTTGAAGACGTTCTTTTAACTTCCAATTTCCACAAAACGGCAAAAGCTTATATTCTTTACAGAGACCAGCGCGCGAAAGTAAGAGAAATTTCCTCTAAATTTAACGTGGAATTGGTTGACCAGTATTTGCAGAAACTTGACTGGCAGGTTAACGAAAACAGCAATATGGGTTATTCTTTGCAGGGTTTGAATAACTATATCTCTTCCGAAATCAGCAAAATTTACTGGCTTAATAAAATTTATCCCGAAAACGTAAAACAATATCACTCCTCAGGCGATTTTCACCTGCACGACCTCGGCCTTTTGGGCGCCTACTGCGTCGGCTGGGATTTGCAGGATCTCTTGTCAAGCGGCTTTAAAGGCGTCGTCGGCAAGGCGGAATCAAAACCCGCAAAGCACTTGCGCTCCGCTTTAGGCCAGGTGGTAAACTTCTTTTATACTTTGCAGGGCGAAAGTGCGGGCGCTCAGGCATTTTCCAACTTTGATACTTTGCTTGCCCCGTTTATCTATTACGATAAACTTGCTTATAAAGACGTCAAACAAGCCTTGCAGGAATTTTTGTTTAACGTAAACGTGCCTACAAGAGTCGGCTTTCAAACGCCATTTACAAATATTACGATGGACCTTGTCGTGCCTTCTTATTACAAAGATCAGGGCGTAATTATCGGCGGCGTGATACAAGATAAAAAGTACGGCGAATTCCAGAAAGAAATGGATATGTTCAACAAAGCTTTCTTGGAAATTATGTTGGAAGGCGACGCTAAAGGCCGCGTCTTTACTTTCCCTATCCCGACTTATAACATTACGAAAGATTTTGACTGGGAAAACCCCGAATATCAACCCCTTTGGGAAATTACCGCAAAATACGGTATCCCTTACTTTGCAAACTTCATCAACTCCGATATGAGCCCCGAAGACGCACGTTCTATGTGCTGCCGTCTTAGAATTGACAACAGGGAACTTAACCGCAGGGGCGGCGGGCTTTTCGGCTCTTCTCCGCTTACGGGTTCCATCGGCGTTGTAACTATAAATATGCCGCGTTTGGGTTATATTTCCGCGACGGAAGAAGAATTTTTTAAGAATCTTGAAGACAGAATGGAAGTAGCCAAAATCAGCCTTGAAATTAAACGCAAGGTTATTGAACGTTTCTCCAACGCCAACTTGTATCCTTATATGAGTTTTTACTTAAGGAATATCAAACAGCGCTTTGGCGAATACTGGAAAAACCACTTCTCTACCATCGGTCTTGTGGGCTTAAACGAAGCCTGCATGAACCTGCTGGGCGAAGGCGTCGGCACGGAAAAGGGCCGCGCGTTTGCCGTAAAAGTTATGGACTTTATGAGAGCCAAACTTGTGGAATTCCAAAAAGAAACGGGCAATAACTACAACTTGGAAGCCACGCCCGCAGAAGGCACATCCTACCGCCTGGCGCGCCTTGACAGGGAAAAATATTCCGACATCATCGTCGCCAATAACGAGGAAGCCAACAACGGCAGACCGCCTTTTTATACCAACTCCAGCCAACTGCCCGTTAACTATACCGACGATATATTTGAACTCTTGGACCTTCAGGACGAGATACAGGCCAAATATACGGGCGGCACGGTAATACACATTTTTATGGGCGAAAAGATTAAAGACACTCTTGCTCTTAAGAACTTCATCAAAAAAGTATGCGAAGGTTACGAACTGCCTTACTTCTCTATCACGCCTACTTTCAGCGTATGCCCCAAGTGCGGTTACATAGAAGGCGAACACTTTGAATGCCCCAAATGTAAAGCGCAGAAGATAGAAGACATTGAAAAGCAGATAGCTCTGTTAGAAGAGCAGCTTTACAGTAAATAATTAAAAGCCTTTGTAAAGGACCAAAAGACCCATATAAAATTGGGTCTTGTTCGGTCCGCGATAATTTGCAAGAATAATTAAGTCAGTTTTTTACAAACTGAAGATGTAGAAGGAGGAAGTACCATGACAACGCAAGAAAGACAGAATATAGAAACAAAAATCTCCGAACTGAAAGCCGCAAGAGCCGAAGTTAAGGGGACCAGCTGCGAAGTTTATTCCAGAGTAGTCGGTTATCTTCGCCCCGTAATGATGTGGAACAAGGGCAAAAAAGAGGAATTTGCAATGCGCAAGACCGTTCATGCCTGCGGCTGCAAATAAACTTACAAACGTGAAAAACATTAACAATAATATTGGGACAGGTGTTATAAATGCTTATCGGAGGTTTGCTTAAGTTTTCAATGATAGACTATCCGGGGAAAATCGCCGCAATCGTTTTTACCCAAGGATGTAACCTTCGTTGCAAATATTGCCATAACCCTGAACTTATAGCACCTGTCAACAATAACGGAACATTGTTAAAAGAAGAAGATGTTTTAAATTTTTTTGAAAAAAGAAAAGGCGCTCTTGAAGGTATTGTTATTACAGGCGGAGAGCCTACCCTCCAAACCGATTTAGCGGAATTTGCCGCAAAACTTAAAGCCATGGGCTTTTTGGTAAAGCTTGATACCAACGGCACAAACCCGCAAGCAGTAAAAGACCTTATAGACAAAAATCTGGTAGATTTTATAGCAATGGATATTAAAGCCACATTTGATAAATATGAGGCTGTCTGCGGCGTACCCGTATCTTCCAAAATCATTTTGCAGACTATGCAGTATATAGAAGAAAGCGGCCTGCCCTACCAATACCGCACCACCTACTATAAAGCTGTACTTAACGACGAGGATATAGAAAAAATAAAACACCTCGCCCCGCATAATTTCCGCGTGCAGGAATGCCTGCCAGTCAAACAAAAAGATATTTTGAAAGTAGACCGTTAAAATAATTTAGGACTAAAAACAAAAGAACCCCGCACTGCATCAGCGGGGTTTTTAGCTTGTAAATAAAATTTTATAAAGGTTTTTCGTATATGCGGTAGGTTTTGGTTTTGTAGCAGCCTGCTTCTTCTATAACGGAAATTATGGCTTTGTTATCTTCCAGCATCCAGGAAAGTTCGGCCTTGGTCCAGCCTTTCTCTATGCCTTCGCGCACAATATTATTAATTAACAAAAGCTCCAGTCCGCGCTTTCTGTGGTCGGGGTGGACGCCAAGCATTATCATTCTGCAATCTTTTATTGTAAGCCATTTATAAACGGCTAAAGGCAGTTTTAAAGGGTTAAGGCTGCCGTTTAAAATCTTTAAAACGCGGTTCATATTGGGTATGGATATTGCAAAAGCCGCGGGCTTGCCCTCCACCTCCGCTATGCAGGTAAGTTCTGGGCGGACAATGGCTTTAAGCTGCTTTGCCGTATCTTCTATTTCCGCCTCGGTTATGGGTACAAAGCCCCAGTTTTCCGCCCAGGCGGCATTATAGATAGTGCGGACGATTTTAACTTCATTATCAAAATCTTTTATATTTATTTGGCGTAATTTTACGGCGGGATTACTTAAAACGCGCTCTATAATCTTTTTCATTCTGGGGGAAAAATCATTTTGTGCCGTGCGTTCAAAAGCCACCAAATCTTTTGCTTTAGAAAGGCCCGCGCTATGCAAAATACCGTCGTAATAAGGCGGGTTATAGGGCATCATTATAAAGGGGAGCTTGTCAAAATTGTCAATAAGCACGCCGCAGGTGTGGTTGGTGCTTGGGTTCATCGGTCCGCGCATAGTTTGCATACCGTTTTGTTTAAGCCAGTCGGCGGCAGCGTCAACTAAAGCTTTTGCGGTCTGCGGATTATCTTCGCACTCAAAAAAACCGAAGAAGCCTGTTTTATCCTGCCAGTGTTTATTGTGATTATCGTTAATTATTGCGGCTATTCTGCCGACGGCTTGCCCGTCTTGGCGCGCGATAAACAGACACTTTTTTGAATGCTGCCAAAAAGGGTCTGTTGTAAGCATATGTTTGGTTTCGCTTTTAAGGTCGGGGGTATAAAAAGGACTGCCCTTATAAAGTTTAAAGGGTAAGGCAATAAATTCTTTTAAATCCTGCGTTTGGCTTACGGTAAGCATTTATTTTATTATGCCTATGGCTTTGCCCGCCGCGCCGAAAACCTGCAGTATTTTATCAACCTGCTCGTCGGTATGGGTGGACATAAGCGTTGTTCTTATCATACATTTGTTTGGCGGTACGGCAGGCGGTATTACGGGTGTGGTAAATATGCCGCTGTCAAAGGTAGCGCGCCACATTTTAAAGCAGTCTTCCATCTGCCCTATAAAAACGGGGACTATGGGAGTTTCTGTCGCGCCGACGTCAAAACCGAGTTTTATAAAGCCTTCTTTTAAGCGGCGGCTGTTGGCCCACAATTTATCTTTGCGGGACATATCAGTCCAAATTAAATCCAAGGCTTTGCTTATGGAAGCTACCGCAGGCGGCGTCATAGCGGCGGAAAATATCTGGCTTCTGGCCGAGTGGCGGATATAATGGATAATATCAGCGTCGCCCACAACAAAGCCGCCTACCGTCGCAAAAGTTTTAGAGCAGGTGCCTACCACAAGGTCTACGTCTTTATGGTCAAGGCCAAAGTGTTCGCAGGTGCCGCGGCCCGTTTTGCCCAAAATACCTGTGGCGTGCGCGTCGTCAACAATAGTTCTTGCGCCGTATTTTTTGGCAAGGCGCACAATTTCGGGCAGGTTGCAGATATCGCCTTCCATACTAAATACGCCGTCAACAATAATAAGTTTGCCCCTGCTGTCGTCTATCTTGGCAAGGACGCGCTCCAAATCTTCCATATCATTATGTTTAAAGCGCACCATTTCCGCTTCTGAAAGTTTCACGCCGTCTAAAATGCTTGCGTGGTCCAATTTATCAACTATGGCTACGTCGCCCTTTTTAAGCAGGCAGGAAATTACCCCGAGGTTCATCTGATACCCGGCGGAAAAAATTAAACCTGCTTCTTTTCCTTTAAATTTTGCCAGTTTATTTTCCAATTCTTCTGCGGCGGTGGTATTGCCGTTTAAAAAGCGAGAGCCTGCCGAACCCGTGCCGTATTTTAAGGCGGCATCGGCGGCGGCCTGCTTCATTTGCGGGTCGTTTGCTAGGCCCAAATAATTATTGGAGCCTGCCATAATATAGGTTTTGCCGTTAAGGGTAATTTCTGGGCCTTGCGCGGAAGAGATAGGTTGAAAATAACCGTAAATACCCAAGCGCATAAGGGCTTTTGCGTCTTTAAAATTTTTACACTTCTCAAAAATATCTGCCATAATCAATACCTTTGTAAAAAATAGAAATGACAACTAAAAACGGTTATTTAAGTCCTGCTTTTTTAATCACATTAGTGGTAGAGCGGCCTTTTAAAAGCGGATATAAAGCCACTTTTTTTGCAAATTCTCTGCCCACAACGGTTTGTACGGTATAGTCCGCGCCTTTTACAAGCACGTCGGGTTTTATAAATTTGATAAGTTCCAAAGGCGTATCCTGCCCGAAAAGGACCACGGCGTCCACAGATTCAAGCGAGGCGGCTACAAGCGCTCTGTCGGCCTGTTTATTTATGGGGCGTGTGGGGCCTTTAAGCCTTCTGGTAGAAGCGTCCGTATTTATCCCCAGCACCAAAACATCGCCCTGATTTTTAGAAAATTCCAATATACTCACATGCCCCGCGTGCAGTATATCAAAGCACCCGTTGGTAAAAACAATTTTTTTGCCTTTCGCGCGCTGCGCTTTAAGAAAAGCGGCAAGTTTTGGGCGCGTAAATATTTTATTTTTTGCTTTCATGTTCTTTTATTATCTTTTCCACAAGGCTTGTGTCCATATCGCCTTTGGCAAAACGTTCGTCCGCTATCATCATTTTATGGAATCCGATAGTGGTTGTTATGCCTTTTACCGAAAATTCGTTTAAAGCCCTTTTGCTGCGTTTTAAAGCGTCTTCACGCGTAGGCGCGGCAACAATAAGTTTGGCTATAAGACTGTCGTAAAAGGAGGGTATTGTGTAGCCCGTGTACACATGGCTGTCCACTCTTACGCCCAATCCGCCCGAAGGTATCCATTCTTCAACCGTACCCGGGCAGGGCATAAACCCTTTTGTAAAATCTTCCGCATTAATGCGGTGTTCTATGGCGTGGCACAGCACTTTTTGCGCGCGAGCCGCGTCTAAAGGCAGGGGGCTGCCCTGCGCTATATCTATCTGCATTTTAACAAGGTCAAAACCGCTTACAAATTCCGTAACGGGGTGCTCCACCTGAAGGCGGGTATTAACTTCCATAAAGTAAAAGTTATGCTCCCTGTCCATTAAAAATTCCACGGTGCCTACGCCGCTGTAGGTTGCCGCTTTGGCTAACCTTACGGCTGCTTCGCAAAGGCTTTTTCTTATAGCGGGCGTTACAAAGGGGGAGGGGGATTCTTCTATAAGTTTTTGGTTTTTGCGCTGCATGGAGCAGTCGCGTTCCGCAAAGGCCACAACATTGCCGTAATTATCGGCCGCTATTTGCACTTCTATATGGCGCGGATTTAAAACCAATTTTTCAAAGTAAACTCTGTTATCGCCAAAAGCTGCTTTGGCTTCGCCCTGCGCCGTATCAAGCGCCTGTTGAAACTCGTCTTCCTTAAATACGGGGCGCATACCGCGTCCGCCGCCGCCCATGGTGGCTTTAATCATTATGGGAAATCCGATTTTTTTGGCAACGGCAAGATGGTCTTTTTCCACAACGCCGTCGGAACCGGGTATAACGGGCACTTTACCCGCTATGGCAAGGGCTTTGGCGTGGGATTTTTCCCCAAGGCTTAAAATAGCTTTGGGGGAAGGGCCGATAAAAACTATACCAGCGTCTATAACGGCTTGAGCAAAGCGGGCGTTTTCCGAAAGGAAACCGTATCCCGGGTGAACCGCGTCCGCCTTTGTAATTTTAGCGGCTGCAACCACGGTGTCTATGTTTAAATAGCTTTCTCTGGAAGGGCCGGGGCCTATGCAAATTGCCTCGTCGGCTTCTTTAACGTGCGCGGAGTATTTGTCCGCTTCGGAATAAATTGCGACGGATTTAATATCCATTTCTTTAAGCGTACGGATAATACGCAAGGCTATTTCGCCTCTGTTAGCTATAAGGACTTTGCCAAAAGCTTTTACTGTTTTTGTATTCATATTTTGGTTTAAATTTATTGTTTGGGTTCTATAAAGAAGAGGGGCTGGCCGTATTCCACCGCCGCGCCGTCTTTGACGGAGATAATTTTAAGTATGCCTTCCGCGGTTGCGGCGACTTCTTTAGAAGCTTTATTCATTTCCACAAAGCCCAGTATATCGCCCTGTTTTACGGGCATATCTTCTTTGATTGTAAGGGCTTTGCCTTTGCTGCCCGCATGGTAAATACCTACTGCGGGGGCTTTTACGGCTTTAAGTTTGCAAGAAAAATCTGTTCCCTGCGCGGTTGCCTGCGCGGTTTTAATTTGGAGTTTGGTAGAATCTTTAATATATACAATCTCTTCCAAGTCTGTTGTTTTAGACCAGGCTATAAAATCGGAAAGGGTTTTAGTATCCATATTTTCTCCTATTAAAATATAATACCATTTTCTTATATTCTTTTACAGTCGGAGGGGTTATGAAAAAGCTGTTTTTATATATTTTTATTTTTTTAGGTTTAGGCAGTTTGGGTTCTTTTTTTACAAGGCAGAGCATACCCGTCTGGTATGCTTTTTTGCAAAAGCCTTCGTTTAGTCCGCCCAATTATATTTTTGCGCCGGTTTGGACGGTGCTTTATATAATGCTGGCAATATACTTTTGGCGGCTGAGTTTTATGCCGAGCGGTCCGCAGAGCCAAAAACTTAAAAATATTTTTTTGGCCCAGTTCGCGCTTAATTTAATGTGGACGCCTGTCTTTTTCGGCCTGCGCAGTATTTTGGGCGGTCTTATTGTGATACTGGCTATTGACGCGCTTACATTTTGGCTTTTATGCTTAAGCTTTAAACACAATAAAAAAAGCAGCGCGCTTTTAATGCCGTATTTCTTGTGGCTGCTGTTTGCGACGCTGCTTAATTTAAAAATTTACCTGCTTAACTAGGCTTATTTTGTTTTCTCTTTCCAGGTATCGGTAAAGTCTTTTGGCGGGTTAGCCTCAAACTTAACCTTTTTACCTGTGACAGGGTTTACAAATTCCAGCTTTCTGGCGTGCAACATAAGACGCTCTGCGCTTGCGCCTTTGTAAAGCCAGTCGCCCAGCACGGGGTAGCCAAGCCAGCTCATATGTACGCGCAGTTGGTTTGTGCGGCCCGTTTTGGGGAAGAGTTCCATATAAGAAAATCCTTTCTTCCTTTCCACCACTTTATAATCAGTAACGGCTTCGCGCCCGATGTCTGAGGCTTTTATCTTGCCGCCCGTAAGTCTGCCGATAGGTACATTTATAGTGCCTTCGTCGTCCTTAACCTCTCCGCAGCAAATGGCATTATAGGTTTTATGCACTTCGCGCATTGCAAAAAGCGTAAGCATTTCATCTTGAAATTGGCGGGTTTTGGCAATAAGCATAACGCCGCTGGTTTCCCTGTCTAAACGGTGGACAAGGCCCGCGCGTTCAACCTTAGGGTCAAAGTTTTTGGGCGGATTGGCAAGTATGGCGGAAACTAAAGTTTCCTCCGCGGTAAAGGCGGCTTGCGGGTTATCTTCCCAAGCGGGGCTTTGCGGGTGGACAAGTACGCCCGCGGGTTTATTTACCACAAAAAAGTTTTTATCTTCAAAGATAATTAAATCTTTAAGGTTAAGCGTTTGCTTGGCCTGCGGCCAAGTTATTTCCACAATATCGCCGTTTTCTAAAGGCCAGGACGGTTTCCTTACGGTAGAATTAACCGTAACCGCGCCGCCTTTAATAAGGTTTTGTATTATGGCTCTGGAATAGCCCTCAGTCTGTTCTGTAAGAAAGGTGTCCAGTCTGCTTGTTTTGCCTTCAAAGATTACGGTTTGTTTATTTTGAGCCATAATTCCTCTTTATTTAAAATGCCGATATTAAAATTATAAGCGCAGCCCCTATAAAC
>CAZBCE010000041.1:0-12443 GCA_964490555.1 uncultured Elusimicrobium sp.
TTATGTTTTGTTTGCCGCAAGGTATATCCAGAGCGGCTGGAAGCCCGCATATCCGAAGCGGCAAAAAAACTTAAAATAACCCAAAGATAAACAAATTGCTAGCCGAATTTAGCGCTGCAGAAGAACTTGCTTATATAAAAATCCTGCACGGTAAGAACTGCGCACCAACGGCCCCGCCATCACTCCCCTAAACCCTATCGCCATACAATACTCCCTAAGCCCGTCATAATAAGCCTGCTCGGGGTAATCCTTAACAGAATAATGCTCGGCGGAAGGGGCAAGATACTGGCCCAGCGTAAGCAAATCGCAGCCGACGGCGCGTAAATCCTTAAAAGTATTTTTAAGTTCCGCCTCCGTTTCCCCGAGTCCTATCATAAGTCCGCTTTTAGTGATAAGGGAAGGCTTTATTTTTTTAACCTCCGCCAGCAAATTAAGCGAACGTTTATAGTCGGCCCCGCACCTGACGGCGGGGTACAGGGAAGGAACTGTTTCTATATTATGGGCAATAACTTCCGCCCCGCTTTCTATGACGCGCGGCAAAAACTCAAACTTTCCACCTAGGTCCGAAATTAAAGGCTCAACCAAAGTGTTCGGATTCAACTCTTTAACAGCGGTAATAACTTTAAAAATATGTTCCGCGCCGCCGTCTGATAAATCATCTCTTGTGGGCATTGTAAGCACAAGATATTTTATTGCGCGGTTCTTTACAAAAGCGGCAACGCGGGCGGGTTCATCAATATCGGGCGGAAGAGGCTTTGTTTTGGAAACGGCGCAAAATTTGCAGCCTCTCGTGCAAATGCCGCCAAGTATCATTAAGGTAGCATCGCCGTGCGTAAAGCACTCGCCGCGGTTGGGGCAACGCGCCTCCTGACAGACGGTAAATAAAGAATTATTATCCAAATCTTTCTGCGTTTGAACCGCGCAGGCGGCGTGGTAAGCGGCCTTATTTTTGCCGACTAAATCTTTTAGCCATTTAGGTATTTCTCTCATAATAGTATAATTATAGTAAATGAAAAGACTGCTTACACTTTTGCTTATACTTTTATGTCTGCCCTTCCGCGCACCAGCGCAGGACGAGTATGTAAGGCAGACGCCACCATCGCCGCAACTGCAAAAAGCAATAGACCTTTACTTTGATTTTAAGCAGGAAGAATCCCTTGAAAAATTTATAGAAGTTTCCAAACAAACAGGCGAGCGCGAAGCCTTTTTAAACGCTGCTTATGTGGCATTGGAACTGGGTAACAGCCGCCTTGCGGTTGATACAATAAGCATAGCTTTAAAAAAATTCCCCACCGATACGCAAGTGTTGGAATTTGCGGGAGAAGCCTACCTTGCCGCAGGTTATTATCTTAATGCGGAAAACGTTTTTGCCCGTCTTACGGAAAATAATAATAAAACGGAATTTTATTATATTAGCCTTGCCCGCGCCCAAATGGGCCTTGGACAGCTGGACCTTGCGGAAGTTAACTTAAAACAAGCCGCGCGCGGCGCTAACCATATCCCGCTTGCCAACTTTATGTTGGGCGAGCTTTATACAAAACAGAATAAGTACGATAAAGCCGCCGACGCTTTTAAAAAAGTAATGGAAAATGATTCCCAATTTATAGAAGCCAAGCAGCGTTACGCCAATGCTCTTGCAAAATTAAAGCAATCCAACAAAGCATATTCCAGTTACGCCAAAGAAGAAGAGGCGCAGGAAAACGCTAAAAACGCACAGCAGATAATCCGTAAAATAAAACCTCTGGTAACGCCCGTTGATACAGATTTTTCAGCCTATTCCGCGCCCGCGCAAAGGCATACTCACGTTAAAAAACCTGTTTCTTACGACGGGGAACTGCCCGCCATACGCGTAGGCTTGGGCGTTAAAGTAAACGGCTCTCCTTTGGGTATGGACTCTATTAAATTTTCCACTTCTAACGATTTTTCCGCCGTAGACGAGCGCGGCAAAACAATAACCGCAGGCGGCCCGGGCAGATTTTGGGAAGCTGCCATAATAAATAAAAAACCGTATCTTATTTCACCCGGCGGAATAAAAACAGGCTTTAACACTTCCGTAAAAATAGTGCAGGAATCCGACGATGATAATTCCCACACCACCATACTTAAAGATATGTTAACGGGGCACGGAATGACATGGATGTCCAAGGAAGATAAAGAATACAGGGGCGTTATAGAATTTGTTTACAACCGCTCTTTAAACGCTTTCGTCATTATCAACCACGTCAATCTGGAGGAATATGTTTTTGGCGTTGTCGCCTCTGAAATGCCCAGCATTTTCCCCACCGAAGCCTTAAAAAGCCAAGCGGTTATAGCAAGAACTTACGCGCTTAAAGCTATGGGCAAACATAAATCCTGGGGATATGACGTTTGTGACGCGCAGCACTGTCAGGTTTACGGCGGCGTAAAAGCCGAAAGGGAAAGAACAAACGCCGCGGCGGAAGCCACTATGGGCATTGTGCTTACCTACAAAAATAAACCGATAGAAGCGGTATTTTCTTCCAACTGCGGCGGTTATACGCAAAGCAGCGGGGAAGCGGGCTGGTACCCTCATCCGTATTTAAAACCCGTATCGGACTATCAGGATTTTAACGAAAATAATTTGCAGCCCTACAACTTTAAAGAACTCTTGCAGCATACAAGGCCGGCCTTCAGCCGCTATTTTAAAAATGTAAGCCCATCCACGTTCCGCTGGGCCAGATATTTGCGCGAAGACCAGATAAGACAGGTTGTATCGCAAAAGAAAAATATCGGCAATATAAAAGCGATAATACCTTTAAAGAGAGGCAAATCGGGCTATGTAAACGGCGTTAAAATAGTAGGCACGCAGGGAACTTTAATTTTAAATAAAGAACACGAAATAAAAAAATATCTCGCGCTTGGAATGCTTAGAAGCACCTATTTTATAGTGCAGCCTAATTTGGAAAACGGCGTACCTAAATCCTTTATCTTTTACGGCGGCGGCTGGGGCCACGGCGTGGGCCTTTGCCAGACGGGCACGGGCGGACGCGCCGACGCGGGACAGAATTTTAAGCAAATACTGCGCCATTATTACAGCGATGTTGAACTTAAAGATATCAGGACAGACAAGCCCGTTAATTAATATTAAACCGTTTCAATTTTTTAAATAATATAAAATAAAAAACACCTCTTAAAAAAGAGGTGTTTTTTGATGCTTTCTGAAATATTTTTATTTAATTACCGCATTACAGCCCAGCACCGTGGCCTGGCCTATGGTAGGTTCATATTTTCTGTGCTGGGTCATTTCCCCGCAGGCGCCCTGATTAAGGCCCATACAGCTCATCTCATAGCCGCATTTACTGCGGGAACAACAACCGCTCATCTCGCAGCCTAAAGCGCCGCAGGCGGGTTGACCAGTACCGTTTTCGCACAAGCCGCAGCAACCGTATTTAGGGCAGAAACATTCGTAAGTATCAAGCGCCAAACCGCATTCCGTGCCGATAGTTCTTGATTTTACACACGCATAGTTGCAGGAACTGCCCGAGCAATATTTATCGCAAATCTGCTGCTCGGAAAGGTTTGTAGGGCAATCGCTTATATTGTATGAATTGTTAAATGTATAGTCGTGTTCTTTGATATGCCCGACTCTTTTAAAACCCGTCGCCGCGCCTGCCCACGGAGCGCCTTCATCTTCAATTGGTTTTATACCTCCGCCGCTTAAAACGCCGGCTTCACAATAACATTGGTTATCATAAACGGAATTGGTTGATACGGTTATGCTTTCCGCATATCTGTAATAAGAAAACTTTTTATCATCCATCGTATTGTACGAGTATGTTTTGCCCCAGTCATTAAAATAAGCATAATGCCCTATTTCGCAATACCCTGCGACGGCTATCTTTCTTGTATACGGCTGATATATTACTGTAGGCTGCTCAGGGTCCTCGGGGTCTTCTATAACGGTAGAAGAAGCGCAGGTAAGATAGGTTCTGTAAGAATCGCTGCCCTTAATTTTAATATGGTCCCATTTAAGTTCGCAGGAGGAAGGCCAGTTAACGGCGCCTGTCGGACTTCTGCCTATGCCGCCCTTACCGTCCCAATAAATACCGCGCACGACGGCATTACCCTGCGCTTCAACGGAATCTAATTTAGGGGCCAGGTCAACTATTCCGAGGTCGCCCACCGAATTTAATGAGCCGTTAAACCCGCTTGAATCGTTTGTCCCCGCCTGCACATCAGGCGTGCCTGCCGAGGGCAATGCGGATTTTACGGATAAATCCTGGGCAGTAAAAGAGGTGGTTACGGAAAGTCCGCCCGGGTGCGCGCCCGAGCCGAAAACAACTTCCCCCCCGTTCTTAGTCGCAAGAAGAGAAAGAGTCTTAACGCTTATCTGGCTGTGCGACGCGTAAGGAATGGGAAAATAGCTCACATATTTAATAAGCTGCGCGCTTAAATTAACGCTTAAAAAAGCAAGTGAGAAACAAAAAACTAAGAAAATAAAAAACTTGTTGACGGGTTTCATAAAAACACCTCTTTGTTACATATATAGTATATTTTTAATCATTTAAAGAAATAATTCAAGCCCTATTTGAAAATATATTTCACTTTGGCGCAGATATTAAAAAAGGCAGCTTTAAAAGCTGCCTTTTCTTAAAGAGAAGATGTCCTTAGTTTATTAATAACGGTTTTTTGCGGCGTTTTACCGTCATTGGACATATCTTTGGGCTGCATCGCGCCCTGAGTCTTTGCCTGCCCGCCCTGCTGCGCCGCGGCCTGAGCCGCAGCCATTTGCGCGGGGTCAACTTTGCCGCCCATAAGCGCGGACATATCAAAAGAAGGCGCGCCCTGCCCGCTGCCCGACGGAGCAGAAGCAGTCGGCGTTGCCGCAGCTGCGGCAGACGGCTGGGCAGAAGTTTGTTTTTTGGGTACTATCGGTCTGCCTTTTGAATCTCTGGGAATATTTTTATAAGCTATAAAATCTGATATAAGTTTAGCGGCTGCGGTTTTGCCGTTTTTTTGCGCTATTTTTAATGCGGTAAGGCCGTTGGCGGCAACGGCATTATAATCTGAACCGAGGGTAAGCAGAATATTAACTAAATCCAAATTGCCTGAAGACGCGGCTAAATAAAGAGCGTTTTCCCCCGCGGTATTAATTTGATTTACGTCGGCCTGCCTGTCCAAAAGATATTTGGAAATTTCAGTATTATTTGCTTTTACGGCATAAAGCAAAGAACTCATTTTAAATTTATTTGCGGCATTAACATCGGCTCTGTAAGCCAAAAGTACCTTTAAACTTTCCATATCGCCGTTGGCAGCAGCGGCTATTAAAGCGGTATTGCCGTTTTTATCGGCGTAATTGGGCTGCGCTCCGCCTTTAAGCATAGCTTCAACGCCCACATAATTCTTTTGAAAAGCGTATTTAATAAGGTTTTCCTGACTTACGCCGGAAAGCCCTCCGCGCGACACTAAAAACTCCGTTACGGCCCTTTTGCCCGATTCTATGCCCGCAAGCAACGGCGTTACGCCCATTTTGCTTGGCGTATTAACATCCGCGCCAGCAACTATCAGCAAATTCATCATATCCAAATTACCGTTTCTGGCGGCTTTTATAAGGGCGGTTTCGCCCGTGTTAACGTCGGCAAAGTTAGCGTCGCTGCCTTTGGCTATCAAAATTGTCGCTATATCATAATTATTTTGCTGCGCGGCAAGCACCAAAAGCGGCACGCCTTTTGACGTGGGAATATTGGCGTCTTTAAGATTTTTATCTATTGTGGAAAGAGCGGTTTCGTAATCACCCTCGGCAATAAGGCGGGCAACTTCGTCGCTGTCTTCGCTGGGAGTGGTAAGTTTTAACTGCGGCACAGTAATTTTTGCAGGTTTTTTGGGAGAAGAAGTTCCCCTGAAAGTGTATACGGCAAGAAACAGTAAAGGCATAAGAAGCAAGCCTGTAATGATAAGTTTTATATCAGGTTTTTTCATAAGCACCTTTACTAAGTTAACTAAAGGCAGCGGCAAGTTAATGTTTGAAAGATTTTAAAGCCGTTTTGGCGGCTTCCTGCTCCGCCGATTTTTTGTTTCTGCCTTTTCCCCTTGCAAGTTCTTTGTCTTCAAGGCAAACTTTAACGGTAAAAATTTTGTCGTGTTCGGGACCGACGGTTGCAACTATATCGTAAATCGGGGCGCTTTTCCCTTTTTTCTGCAGGTATTCCTGCAAAAGACTTTTGTAATCGCCCGTATTTTCTTCTATCTTTTGCGTGCCAAGCCAGTCCAAAATAACTTTTTGGACTTTTTCAAACCCGCCGTCAAGATAGACCGCCCCGATAACCGCTTCCATAGCGTTGGAAAGAATACTTTCTCTCTCTCTTCCGCCTGTGGCTATTTCCCCCTGTCCGAGGAACATAAACCTGCCTAAGGCCAGATTATCGGCCCAAAAATACAAGTTTCTGCGGGAAACAAGATTAGATTTTATCTTGGAAAGCACTCCCTCTTCCTTAGTTCCGAGCAGGTTATATAAATAACCCGCTACCACTAAGCCAAGCACACTGTCGCCTAAGAATTCAAGCCTTTCATTATCTTTGCTGTGTCTTCTTTCTGCAACGTATGACTTATGAGTGAGTGCTTCTCTCAAAATATCTTTATCTTGGAAAGTATAGCCTAATACTTTCTCTATATCGTCAAACACTTATTTGGTTACTTTGTTTTTAATGTGTTCCAAAGCTTCGCCGACTGTTTTGATTTTTTCGGCCTGTTCGTCGGGGATTTCGATATCAAATTCTTCTTCAAGAGCCATAATAAGCTCTACCGTATCCAAAGAATCGGCACCTAAATCGTTAACAAACTGGGCTTCGGGTTTAACCTGTTCGGGTTCAACGCCAAGCTGTTCCACGATAATATTTTTTACTCTTTCTTCTACGTTTTTTGCTTCCATTTTAATCCTCCGTTCTAGTTAAAGAACTCAAATGTATAATCCGCCGTTAACCGCCAGCACCTGGCCGGTTATATAGCCCGCAGCTTCGTCTGAGGCCAGAAACATTACCGCTTTGGCAATGTCAGATACTTCTGCAAATCTTTTAAGCGGCACGCTGTCCAGCACGGCCTGCTTAATTTCGTCTTTAAGAGCTTCGGTCATTTCCGTTTTAACAAACCCGGGCGCAACCGCGTTTACCCTTATATTTCTTGAGGCAAATTCCTTCGCCAGAGATTTAGTAAGGCCTATCATACCCGCTTTTGAAGCGCTGTAATTAGCCTGCCCCGCATTGCCCGTCTGGCCGACTACGGAGGCCATATTAACAATGCTGCCGCTTCTGGCTTTCATCATATACTTAAGAGCGGCTTTTGACATTAAAAACGAACCCTTTAAATTTACGTTTATAACAGCGTCCCAATCCGCTTCGCTCATACGGACCACAAGCGTGTCCTTTGTTATACCCGCGTTATTTACAAGTACGTCAATCCTACCAAATTCCTTTACTGTATTTTCTACAAAATTTTCGCAGTCCTGCGCCAGAGAGATATCAGCTTTTAAGGCGTAAATTCTGGCGGAGGGATAATCTTTAAGCAACTGTTCTTTTGCCGCGTCGGCCGCCTCTTGCGAGGTGGCGCAAAAAGCAAGGTCCGCTCCCGCGGCCAAAAAAGCCTTGGCCACGCCGTACCCTATACCTCTTGCCGCGCCGGTAATTACAACCGTTTTATTCTTAAAGTCCATTATGCCCCTTCCAACTGGTCAAAAACATTTTTAAGTTCGGCTACCTTTTCTCTCATTTTATCCACGGCTTTACTTTCTACAAGTTTAGCCGCGACTTTAATTGCGTTGTAAATAGCCGTTTCGCCCGATTTACCGTGACAGATAATTACGGGGCCGTCCACGCCCAAAAGCGGCGCGCCGCCGTATTGTTCGGGGTCGGTAGCGTGTTTTACGCCTCTGAAAGCGGGTTTGCTTAATATTGTGCCGAGTATGGCCAGAGGACGTTTTTTAACTTCCTTTTTAATCATTGCAAACATTGCTTTTGCAAGACCTTCTGATAATTTTAAAACTATATTACCCACAAAACCGTCGCACACAATAACGTCAATTTCACCCTGATGCACGTCGCGGCCTTCAATATTACCAAAGTAATTGAGGCCTAAATTTTTAATATGTTTTGTGGTTTCTTTTATAAGAAGATTGCCTTTGCCTTCCTCTTCCCCTATGGAAAGGAGGCCGACGACGGGTTTTTCCACGCCGTAGGCAATATTGCTGTAAATGGAGCCCATAACCGCAAACTGAAGCAGGTTTATGGCTTTACAATCGGTATTTGCGCCCGCGTCCAAAAGCAGGGCGGCGCCCTTTTGCGTGGGCATGGGAGAGGCGATGGCAGGTCTGTCAATGCCTTTTATTCTGCCTATGCCGAAAAGCGCGGCAACCATAGCCGCACCCGAGTTGCCCGCCGATATCATAGCGTCTGCCTTACCTTCTTTAACAAGGCGGGCGCAGACAACTATGCTGGCGTCTTTTTTATCTCTGCATTCCCTTGCGGGGTGTGCGGACATATCAACAATATCGGGCGCGTGTATGATTGAAATCTTGCTTTTATCGTACGAGCCTGCAGCCTGAAGTTCTTTTTCTATAACGGCGCTGTTGCCGACTAAGATTATCTCGTAGCCGAACTGTTCGGATGCTTTTATGGCACCGAGAACATTTGGTTTTGCACCAAAGTCGCCGCCTAAGGCGTCAAGTGCTATCCTCATAAGATTATTTATTTAGCCGGCTGAGATTTTTCTTTCTTGGCCTTAACTTCTACCACAAGCTTATCGCCGTAGAAACCGCATTTGGGGCAGATGTTATGGGGCAGTCTGGGTTCTCCGCAGTTTGTGCAAGCTATTGTTGTTACAGCTTCCAATTTGGAGTTTGCAGACCTCCTTAAATCTCTTCTGGATCTGGAGTGCTTTTTCTTTGGATTGGGCATTTTTGTTCTTCCTCACTTATATAAATAGAACCTATTTATTTTTTAAAAATTTATCTTTCAAACAAGCAAACGGCGATGTTACGGGCGGTTTACAATCACATTTAACTTCGTTTTTATTGCAACCGCAAAACGCACACAGGCCCTTACAATCTGTTGAGCATAACTCCTGTATGCCCGCAAGCAGGGCCAAGGTTTGCTTAGTTAAATACATTATATCAATTATTTCATCTTTGTTGGGATATAATTGCGTAAATTCTTCCTCAAATTTTTTATCAAATGTTTTCAAACAGCGCGCGCACTGCGTCTTAAAACTGCCCGCAACCGCGCCCTGCACAAGTATCTCTTTTGAAAGCACGCTGAAGTTTAAATAAACTCTTATTTTTGTTATCTGCGCGGGCGCTTCAAGCAAATCTTTAAAGTCTTGCGGGTCCGCCAAAACGGAGCATTTAAGCCCGTTCATATCCAGAATATCCTGCGTATTAAAAATTAAATTTTTAGGTATTTCGTAATCTTGGTAATCCATAAAAGTCCTTTATATTAATGATAGTATTTTTGAAGCGTCAGGTGCGCCGTAACCCTGGTTTTCTTTAGAAATTTCCGCAAGAGGCGCGCTTATTTTTGCAAGAACGGCAAACAGTTCGGCAGGGCTTGGTTTTCTTGCGTATTTATTCTGAAAAGCTTCGCTTGCCAGCGCAGCCACGCCCGTTATATAAGCGGTGGAAAAAGAGGTTCCCCTTACCCAGCCGTAACCCTGCATATTGTCCGGCGCAAACAATGCCGCGCCCGGGGCCACAAAATCTACGGCAGGTCCGCGGCTGGAAGTGCTTACAAAATTTTTCCTGTGGTTAACCGCGGCGACGGCTATAACAAAATCGTAAGCGGCGGGATAGGCTATAACAGAGTTACCGCTGTTGCCCGCAGAGGCTATTATCGCAATTCCGCCGTCATAAGCTTTTTTAAGAGCGTCTTTAAGATAGGCGTCATCTTCCGCAAGGCCGTAACTTATATTTATAATACTTATCTTGTTTTGCGGATGTCTGCCGTTATAGTCCAAAACTCTTTCAACCGCCTTTGCTATATTCAAATTATTTGTGATGCCTTCTTTATCGGCTATCTTAAAAGAAATTACTTTAACCCCCGGCGCAACGCCTATAAATCCGCTTTCCCCCGCGCCGCTGCCAGCTATTATACCCGTAACGGCGGTACCGTGGCCGAAGTCGTCATTATTATTATTGCCGCCTGTAATATCCAGCACATCCACGCTGCCGTAAGCAAACTGCTCATGCGCGTTTACTCCTGAATCAAAAACCGCAACAGTAACTCCCCTGCCGCTTAAAGAGGCCTGCGCCGCGTCCAAACCCAAAAATATGCGCGGCCAATTTTGTATCTTGGGATTAGGCGCGTCCCTGTACGGACGCGATACTATAGTTGTACCCGTATACGGCGCGGGCGCGGCAGGTTCTTCCGCTATATTTTGCGTAGCGCGCGGCACTACAAGGGCTTTATCTTCGGGCACCCACACAACTGTTCCGTCCACAACAACGGGTACCAGCTTGGGGCCTATATACTGCCCGTTAGCGTCCATTGAGCTGGCTTTTCTTTTATTATCATCTTCCTCCGTTACAACACCTGCGCGCGGGGCGGGAAAAGTCCCCCTGTTTACATCTTTAAGGCTGCGCTGGGCAGACAAACAGGAAGGTAATAATAAAAGGATAAGAAGCAGAGTCTTTTTCATATTTAAAATTTAAAGCCTTTAACAGGCCTTTATATAATTTTACAAATTATAAAAAATTTGTAACATATTATTATAAGTACAGGAGGGATTAGTATTATGAAAAAAATATTATCCGTTGCAGCTCTTGTTGCAATGCTAGCCATATCTTCCTATGCCCAGCAAAGCCCGGTAAAGCTGTCTTTGTTTGACCAAATTGCCTGGCCGAAGACAGATAAAGCCAATGTCGTTCTGGGTTTAGTTGACAGCAATACCCCTGCTGTTTACGGTATTGACTGGAACTTAATTTCCGCCAGAGCTGATGTTATGCACGGTTATCAGGCGGCTTTTATTTACAACAGAGCCAACGAAATGATTGGCGTGCACGGCGCGCTTTATACCGTAGCAAATGAAGCCACGGGCTTACAATGGGGTTTTGTAAACGTGGCGGATTCCGTTACGGGCGTACAATGGGGTTTCTTAAATATCAGCAAAGATAATATGACGGGCGTGCAAGCCGCGCTGGTTAACTTTGCGCAGGAAGCAAAAGGCGTTCAGTTTGGTTTTTATAATCAGGCGGAAAGCTTTAGCGGTTTACAGTTAGGCTTTGTAAACAATATCAAAAACATTGATAAAGGTTTGCAAATAGGCCTTGTTAACCTGATACAGAATAACGGGTATTTCCCCGGTATGATACTGGTAAACGGAAGGTTTTAAAAAATAAAGTAAACACTAAAATCCCGCAAGGTTTTGCCCTGCGGGGTTTTTTTATGGTAAAATATTAAGGCTGAGTATTTGCAAGGGCGAAAACAGTTTGTAAATTAAATGCCCCCGCACGAAAGGCCAATGGCAGTTTGTCACTATGGGTATCCTCTATCCAAATTCAGACAAACGCCGACTAAGGAGAAAATAATAATGAGCAATATATCAATGAAAGCCATGCTTGAGGCCGGTGTTCACTTTGGCCACCAAACGTCAAGATGGAACCCTAAAATGGGCCGCTACATCTTTGGTGAAAGAAACGGCGTCCACATCTTAGACTTACAGAAGACCGCAAAAGAATTAAAAAAAGCATGCGCTTACATTAAAGAAGAAGCCAGAAAAGGCTCCAAGTTCTTGTTTGTAGGTACAAAAAAACAAGCTCAGGAAGCTATCAGAATTGAAGCCGAAAGAGCAGGCTGCCCTTGCATCCACGAAAAGTGGCTGGGCGGTACGTTAACAAACTTTCAGACGGTAAGAAAATCGGTTGAAAGACTTACGGAACTCCAGAAGTGGGAAGCCGAAGGCGTACTTAAGGCTATCTCCAAAAAAGAATCTTCCAGACTTACAAAAGAAATGAACCGCCTTATCAAACTTTTGGGCGGCATTAAAGAAATGAAGACTCTTCCCGATGTTCTTTTTATCATTGACCCCGTTGATACCCAAGGCGCTGTAAAAGAAGCCAGAACGCTCGGTATCCCCGTAGTGGCCATCTGCGATACAAACGCCGACCCCGACCTTATTGACTATCCTATCCCGGGTAACGACGACGCCGCCAGATCAATCAAATTGTTCTGTATGGCTGCAGCAGACTCCATTATTGAAGGCAGAAACGAAGCTAACGGCGTAACAGCCCAGCCCGTACAAGCAGCAGAAATCGCCCCCGAAGCGGCAGCTGAACCCGTTGTTGTTGAAAACACGGCAATGGCAGACGCTTTGAAAGGTGCGGCCCTTGCCCCCGAAACGACAGAAGCCCCCGCGGCCGAAGCCGTTGCAACGGAAGAGGAAGAAGAGCTTGAAACGGAAGAAAAGAAGCACAGCAGAGAAGAAAAGAAAGCAAAAAAAGCTAT
>CAZBCE010000042.1:0-12435 GCA_964490555.1 uncultured Elusimicrobium sp.
ATATAACACAAATCCTCGTCGGCAGGTACACGTTTGACTTACTGATAAGAATTTGATACAGTTGTATCAGCACTGGGGAGAGCCGCCAAACCTAAAAAGGGTTTGATGGCTGTTTTTACGTCCTAAAAACAAAAATAAACCGCACAACATCCACCCTTTTTTTCCACTCACTCAGGAGCATACCCGATGGATGAAATAATGACCTCCATAAAAGAATTAAGAAAAACCTTAGACGGCAAACTTGATTCTTACCTCACCAAAGACAAGGCAGAAAAAATTATAGAAGACGTCGTAAACAAGCTGCACCCGACGCAAAGCAAAGCCGTTTTGCCCGCAACGGAAGCCGAAGTTTTAGAAAAATTCGCAAAGTTCTGCAACAGCGGCAAAAACAAATCCGAAGCACCGTGGACAAGCGACTACGGCGCAAAGTTCGGCAATATGAAGAACTTTCTTTTAGCGGCAAAAAACAAACATTCCATACTTAACGATTTTAAGGCAGTCCTCGCCGAAGGCACCACAGGCGCAACAGGCGGCGGCTATCTTGTCCCTACAGAATTTTCCTCCCAAGTTATCCGCATAATGAACGAAACCAGCCCCATTATGCAAATCGCCAACATCATTCCCATGAGTTCTTGGAAGCGCCAAATTCCCAAACAGATGACCAATCTTCAGGTCGGCTGGGTGGCGGAAAACGGCATTAAAGGCATCTCTAACCCTACCTTCGGGCAGATAGAGCAAACCGCAAAAGTTTTGGCCACCGTCATCAAATGTACCGACGAACTTATCCGCGACAGCGCCATTAACTTAACGCAGTTCCTTTCCGAACTTGTTGCCGAAGCTATGGCCCTTGAAGTTGAACGCGTGGCCCTGCTCGGTAAAGCCGCCGCGGGCGACCCTTTCAACGGTATCTTAAATACCTCCGGCGCAAGGGAAGTTTCCATGGCGGGCAGCGGCGTCAACTTTGACGATATTGCCAACCTCATCTTCTCCTTAAGCGAAGCCGAAGGCAGAAACGGGGTTTTAGTCCTCTCCAGAACAGGCCTTACCAAGCTTATGAAGCTTAAAGACAGCAACGGCAATTACATTTGGAGTCCTCCTTCCTTAGGCAATCCAGCCACAATTTGGAACACGCCTTATGTAGTCAGCTCGCAAATCCCCAACACGGTAACGTCCGCGTCTTCTCTGACGGGCGGGGATTCCACAATAGCTTTCTTCGGCAGATTTAACAAAAATCTTTTAATCTCTCCCAGGGAAGATATGACAGTTAAGGTATCGCAGGACGCCGCCTCTTGGAACACAGACGGCAGCAGCTTAGAGTCCGCCTTTATGATGGACCAAACTTGGCTGCGCTTTACCCAGGCATTATCAATAGACGTAACCTTTGGCAATGCTTTCAGCTATCTTATCTTCAAATAAAACACACGCAACTAAAGGCGGCGGCTCACCCTGCCGCCTTTTCTAAAGGAGAAATTAACTATGGATTTATCCGCCACCACATTACCCGCCTTAAAAGCTTACCTTGGCATAAGCGCGCAACAGACAGATAAGGACGAGCTTTTAACCCTTCTTATGCAGTCCTGCACCGACGCGGCAGAAAAATATACGGGCCGCTATTTTGTATCCCGCCCCGTCTTGCAGGAGCCGCACGACTGCCAAAATGCCAAAAGCAAATATATCCAGCTGGAGCAATACCCCGTAACCGCTATAACAAAACTTATGCAGGACGGGCAGGATGTTTCCGCCGACGCTTTTAAGGCCGATAATTACAACGGCATCATCAAAAAAAACTGCGGACACTGGCACGGAGTCGTTATGGCAGATTACAGCGCGGGCCTTGCGCCCGACGCGCAAAGCGTCCCCAAAAACATTCAGCTTGCCATATGGCAGTGGGTTGCGGATATTTTGCAAATGCAGCAAAACGGCGGCCTTAAAAGCGAGGGCTTGGGCGACTATAATGTAACCTACTACGACGAGCATAAAATACCCGCCTCCGCCGCAATGTTGCTTGATTGCTACAGAAAGGTAAGCGTATGAGTTTTAAATCCCTCTTAAACAAAGTTTGCGATATAGAACTTATCTCTCTTTCCGTTTCTCCGCAAGGCGAGCAGCAGGAAAGTTATACAAAACTTTATAATGCCTTGCCCTGCCGCCTGCGCGCCAGAAGCGTGTGGGAACGCCGCTACGGGGACCCTGCCTACCAAAAATCCACACATTCGCTTTATTTGGAAGGCATTAACATAACCGCAGGCAAAGTGCGTATTGTTATGGAAAACGCTCCCTACAACGTTGTAGGCGTAACGGATATGGGCGGCGCGGGGCGTTACCTGTGCCTGTATCTGGAAAGGATTATAAATGCTTAAAGTATCACTTAATATCAACAGTATTGACACGGCAAAACTTTCCGCCGTGCTGGGCGCAAAAGCGCAAGCCGTAAAAAACAGGCAGCTCGCTTTAAGCGAAAATGTGGCTAGGGAAATGGAAGCTTCAATAAAAGAATCCTTAAACATTCCCGTTGAGCGCAAAGACGGTAAATTGATACGCTCCACGGCGGGCAACCCGCCCCGCCGCCAAACGGGCAGGCTGCGCGATAGTATAGAAACCAAGGTGGAAGTGTCTTCCAACACAGTGCGCCTTACGGCGGGCGATTTAAACGGCAAAGCGCCTTACGCTTTGTATTTGGAATACGGTTCCGTTTCTATTTTGCCCCGCCCGTTCCTTTTGCCCGCACTTTCAACATATGGCGACATTTTGCAAAGCGGCTTAAAAACCATAGCGGAGGATTTATGATTCTTAAAGATATTTATTCTTACCTAAAGCAAAGCGCAATTTTAAGCGCGGCTTTGGAGGCGGGGGAAAACGATAGTAAGATATACCCCAATTACGCCAGAATGTCGTCTAAAGTTCCATATATAGTTTACCGCTCCACCAACCCCGGCGGCACCACCGACGAGGTTTTAAATACGGAACAAATTACCCTTACCGTAACTTCCGAAAGTTTTTTGCAAACCGTGGAAATCAGCTTTATCTTAACCGAACTTTTGGACCTTACGGAAAACAAAATAGCATCGTCCCTCTACAATATTTACTACGCCAAAAAAACAGGCGGCAGCGACTATGTGGACGAACTTGGGCGGCATGTGCGCGCCTTAAACTTTCTTTTTAAATTTAAAAAACAATAGGAGATTTTTTATATGTCAACATCAACAAATATAGTAGTGGGCCTTGCCGCCGCAGGCACCTTAAAAGCGGCAGAATACGGGCAGACGGAAGCGCAGGCGGCCGACCTTGGTTTTATTAAAGGCGGCATCAATATAGAGCACGAGGAAACCTCTTACGAAATTAAAGTAGACCAGGTTTTGGGCGCGGTAGATAAGATAACTACCGACGAAGCTCTTAAAATTAAATTTGCCCTTGCGGAGGCTACTCTGTCCAATATCGCTTTGGCTTTAGGCTGCCCCGTCCCGCAGGAAGGCGCGCAAAGCATAGACTTTGGCGATAAAGCCGCCACGCCGTATAAAACGCTTTTCATCAATGTAAAAGGCCCGCAGGGCGCAAGCAGAAAGTACACTTTTTGGAAGTGCCGCCCCACGGGCAAAACCGCGCAGGTTTATAAACGCGACGGCGAAACTTTGATAGACGTAGAGTTTGACGTCCTCTGCGACACTTCAAAAGAAGCGGCAAAACGCTTCGGCAAAATAGAAGATTTATCCGCCTGATTTCTGCTCAGGCAACCTAAACACACCACGCCTGCCGCGCCGTTTACTTTTTCGCGTCGCGGCAGGTATATAAAAATTAAGGAGATTTATTTATGTCCGATATCAACGCCCTCTGCCCGCCCCAGCAAACCATCACTCTGCTCGGCAGGCAATGCTTAATAAAACCGCTTTCCATCCGCTCCGCCGTGCAGCTGGGCCGTATCTTGGGCCAGCTTCATACAGAAGTTTCCGCCGCCGCAAAAGAAGGCGGGGAAACCGCCAATATTCTGGCCAAAATACTGGAACTGGCAGGCACCAACAAAACGCAGGAAATTTTAAATATACTTACCGCCAACCGCTTTAAAGATATTTCCAATCTTGACGATAAACTTACGCTTACGGAACTAAGCCTGCTTTGCAAAGCGGTCTGCGAAGTTAATGATTTTAAGGCGATAGCGGCAAATTTTTCTTCCGCGCTGAAAGCGACCGCAGCGACGCCCTTTCAAGCGCAATAGGATTAACGGCGTCGCACTTCGGTTACACAACCGAATATATTTTATCCCACAGCCTTAATTGGCTTTTATGGGCCGTTTTTCAGGCAGGCGGGCGCAGAGTAAGCCCCGCGGCAATAACCGCAAATGACGCGGAATTATCACACATAGGAATAAGCAAATGACAGACAGCGCAGGAGCATTTTTTATAGAACTTTCTTCCCTCTTTGACCCTAAAGGTTTTAACGAGGCGGACAGAAAGTTAAAGCAAAGCAGTTCATCTTTCTCGGGATATTTTAACGGCCTTAACAGCCGTAGCGAAAGTTGGGCTGAACTTTTTTCATCTTCGGCGGCGCGGGCGGCAAGTTCGTCCTCTTCGTCGCTTAACGGATTTTTTAATTTAACTTCAAAAAACTTTCTTAATTTGGAGGCTTTGGCCCAGCAGGTTTTCGGCAATATGCTTGCCAATTTCCTTTCCGTTTCCGCGCAAATGGCGGCCTCGTCGGTATTTGGCAGCCTTTTTGGCGGCGGAGGCGGCAGTTTGTTCGGCTCTCTTTTAGGCAGCCGTCAAACGGGCGGGCCTATAGACCAAACAGGCCCGTATCTCTTACACGCGGGGGAATTTGTTTTGCCCGCAAATACGGTTTCCGCCATAAAGCAAAACACGTCTGCGCCAGCCGCTTTTGACGCGGCTCAAACGCAGGCGCAGCAAGGCTCGGTAATAAACATAACGGTAAATACGCCCGTTACATTAAACAGCTCGGCCTCAGCCGCCGACGCCAGAACCCTGTGCGAGGAAATTTCCTCCGCAGCCCGCCGCGGCGTAAGCTGGGCAGTGGAGCAGGCCAAAATAAGTTACAAAATAGGCAAACAAAAAAGCGGGGAGGCTTCTTTATAATGTTATCACCAATACAAATTTTAACTTCTAATCTTATTGCGGCCGCCGCGCAAGTGTCGTCGGCAGGGGGGGAGGATACTTCCACCCTGTTTGATAATAATGCCGAAAGCGTGTGGTCTTCCTCTTTACCCTCGGCGCAGCTTATCGTAACCTTTCCCGCTGCCCGCAAAGCAGACGCGCTTATATTGCACAATACCAATGCGGCGCAGGTGCAAATTGAATATAAAACTTCTTCCGCCGACGCGGCCTTTACGCCCTTTGCCATAAGCCCTTCTTACACGGGCGGGGATATTTTTTACGCTTTTCCCGCAACCCTTAGCGCGCAGGTTATAAAAATTACTTTAACGCCATTAAGCGGCAATTTTTACGCGGGCGGCTTAAGCCTTTGCGAAAGACTTATGACCCTAGATAAAGCATTAAGCTTAGTGCGTCCTTCTTCTTATTTTCGCGGCGGGCATCACTATCTTGCAAGCGGCGCGCTGATAACGTGGAAAGATTTTTCAAAACTCTCTTTTGACGTGTCTTTAAGCAATGTTGCGCAAGATACGGCGCGGCAGCTTACCTTACTGTTAAAGAACAATGCTTTTTTAACTTACGCTTTATACGGCGGGGCGGAAGCGGCCTTTTGCAAAGAGTTTGCTTTAAACGCGCCGCCCGTCTTAAACATAGAGCGCAAAACCGCTCTCTGCCAAATAGATTTTACATTGCTGGAGAGGTAAAAATATGAAAACTGTTTCCACCTCTTTACTTTCTGCCTTAAACAATCAAAGCGTAAAATACTGCAAAAAAATTCTGCTTTATACGCGCAGCTGGAGCGCGCAGGAAAATAAATATATCTTTAACGCACCCGCAGATATAACCGCTTATATCTTGGATATCAGCGACATAAAATGGAAGCTTGATAACGAAGATTACAGCGTTTGGAACAATGCCAACACCACTTTGTTGCTAAGCAATAAAGACGGGCTTTTTACGCAGGATAATCCAAATGGCTTTCTGCCGCAGGGCAGCCTGCTTTACGGCGCCAAGGCGGAAGTTTTTGCAGGCGCGTTAAACGCAAACGGGCAAAAGGAATATATAAAAATATTCCGCGGATTTGTGCTTAACGGCGGCTCGTTTCAATATGGGGAAAGAAGCCTTAGCCTTACCTTAAGCGGGGAACTAGCCCGCCTTTCCTCTTACGCCGCGCAGGATATATCCCTTATAGCGAATGGGGAACTTTTAACTTCCGCAGATTCCGTAAACTTTACCACAGCGCAAAATGCCGTCGGCGAAATACTTAAAGTTTACAGAGGCGCGTTAAGCGCAGGTATTTCTTCCGCGCAAACGCTTAAAGCGGAGCAGGACTATCAAATATCAGGCCTTAACCAATATGGCGCCGCCGCGCAAATAAAGCTTACCGCGCCTTTAGCGCAGGGCGAAGCGCTTTGGGCCGACTACCGCCATTGGTATACCGATAAGCCGATGGAATGGATAGCGCAGGAAGTCGCCACGCGCTCGCAAAGTGATTCTTATCAAATCTCTTCCGTTTATTACGACGAAACAGTTACCTCCGCCCTGCGCCAGCCTTCGCTTACGCCATTTAGCGAAGGCACGGCGGAATATACGCAGGTAAACTCGCAAGGCGTGCAGCTGCTGCCTTCTTTTTTACAGCAGGCCGCCTATAACTGGACGGTGGGGGAAAAGCCCTCTAACGTCAATTTTACGCTTACGCAAGACAGCGTTTACTTAAGTTCAGGCTCGGGCATAGCGCACGCCACGGTGTCCGCGCCGCAAAGCAATGCTTACGGCACTTGGCAGGCGCAGGCCAACTGCGGGTGGACGGATCAGGAAAACCAATGGAATTATTTTGTTTCCTCCACAAACAGCATTTATAATACAAACGGTTATTGCTTTACGCAGGATAAATTTGACTATAACCTTATCTATTGCCTGTACAAAGTTACGGCGGGGCAAATGCAGCTTATCGGGCAGGTTAGCGTTAAATACGCTTATATAGTAAACACTTTTCGCTACCGCCTTTCGCGCGACGCGCAGGGCAATTTCCGTCTATGGGTGCGCCCGCTTACGCCTACTTTGGCGGACGATTGGCACGCCTTCGGCATTATAGCCACGGATAATACGCACACCGTTTCCAACTATCAAATTATAGATATACGCAATAACGGCGCGCACGGCATAAGCGAGATGAAGCTTAGTCCCCTTGCCGCAACGGGTATAGGCGACGTTGGCCCCTACGGCAGTTATTTAAGCCCTGTTTTAGACGGTACGCAAAACCTTATAGCGTGGGGGCAGCTTGGCGTTGCGCAGCAGCTTAACGCAGGTTCCTCCGCCTGCTATTACCGCGCCAAAGCCGCGCTTGGCGACGCTTGGGGCGCATGGCAGCCGCTTATGCCCGCCGCCGCGCCGCAAACAAATTTGCGTTACCTTCAGCTTAAATGGCGCGGACAAAGCGACGCGGCGCAAACCTCTTCCCCGCTGCTTACCGCGTGGTCTTTAACGTGGCAGGCGCGCGGCGTTAATATTGCTTTACTTAATACTTCTTCCATGACATTTCTTGACGTTATGGGGGAACTTGCCCGCCTCAGCGGATACCAGATAGGCTATGACAGCGAGGGTAAATTTTTATTTAAGCCGCGCGCCTCAGGCACGGCCGTTGCCGCGCTTGGTAAAGGCGATATATTGGAGATAGAAAGTATTTCCGATGGTACGGATAAGGTTTACACGCGCGTAAGCGTTAACTTCGGCCAGTTTAAAGCCGTTGTTGACCCTGCCGAACTTAATGACCCTCGCCCTAACCTTGCCGATAAATACGGCATAAGGGAACTTAGCATATCTTCAGGCACGCTGTTGCCTCCGCAAAATTCTAACCTTGCGCGCGCCGCCGCACCAGACATATATAAAAGAGTTGCAGGCGTAAAAAAGCGCGCGGCGGTTATATGCAAATTTATGCCGCAGATAGAGCCGGGGGATATACTTGATATTTCCTGCGACGGCGTTTTAAACGGGCCTATGCTTGCCGAGGGTTTGGAATTTAACCTTACCGATTGGACCTTGCGCCTTGACCTTACGGAGTTTTAACCTATGACAGAACTTACACAAATACAAACCGACACGCAAAACCGCCCGCCTGATTTTACCGCGCTTTCAGCCTTGCTTAAAAATCTTATTTTTATACTGGGCGCGGCCGTTTCTTTTTCTCTGTGGCTTTCGTCTACAATAACCACGCCAAAGCGCATAGATAAACTGGAAGAAGCTATAAGCGCGCTTAACGCCAAACAAAACGCGGTGGAAGCGCAAACAACATTAATTTACGGTGATTTGAAGGAGATTAAAACCCTTCTTTTAACCGAAAAAACAAAATAAACAAAGGAGTTTTTTATGTTAAATTTTATTTCAAAATTTTTTATGCCGCAAAAAGTTATCAGCTTTTTTACGGCGGTAAGAAATTTTTTGAAAGGTAAAAAAACTTATCTTGCCGCAACAATAATTTTTTTGCAGGCAATCTTAAGTTATATAGACCAAACCCTTGCCATTACCAGTCTTAGCGGCTTTTGGCAATGGGCGCAGGGGCTTGCCTCCAACGAGGCTACTTTGCACGTTGCGGAGGCCTTGGCCGTCTTCGGCTTCAGAGCAGCTATTGACGTTAAATCCGCCGCAGATAAATAAAATAAATAAGCCTTAAAAAACAAAAGCCCCGCTTCCGTAAAGAAGAGGGGCTTTTGCCTGCCGTAAGTAAAGCTTAAAGGATTATATTAAGCAGAGTTCCCGTCAACAGAGAAACACACACGGTAAGCACAAGTATTTTAGCGGTATCTTTCCAGCCGCCTTCCTTAAGCAATACGAAAAATGACGCCGTGCAAGGCAAATACATAGCCATAAATATGCACGCTATAACAAGCTGCTTTGCGCTCATACCAAAAGGCTGAAGCAAAGCTATGGAAACGTCTTTCCTTAAAAAGCCCAGCGTTATTACGGAAGCTGTTTCTTCGGGCAGGCCCATCATTATATGCACGGGAAAGCGGAAGATTTTTGTAATTAAATCTATAAGCCCCGTCATCTCCGCCAGCGTTATCAAAAACACGCCCAGCATAATAAGCGGCACGGCTTCCACCACATATTCCTTTGCGCGGTAATAAATCTTTTTGGCAAGCTGTTTGGGCTTGGGTATCTGCCAGGAGGGAACTTCCATAAAAATATCATTGGTATCGCCCGGTAAAAATTTATTTAAAACCATACCCGTCGCCATACCGATAACAGCCATAATACCAAATACAAGCAGTAAATATTTTAAGCCGAAAGGCGCAAGTATGCTAAACATCATTGCCGTTTGGGATATGCACGGCACCATCATCAATATAAGCGCAAAGGCTATAACTTTCTGCCTTCTTGTTTCAAGCGAGCGCACCGCCATAATAGCAGGCACTTTACAGCCAAAGCCCAACATTATCGGTATTGCGCTGTAGCCGTGTAAACCAACTTTATGCAGGGTGGAATCAAGCAATATCGCAAGACGGGGGAGATAACCCAAATCGCCCAAAAATTCCAGCACGGCGTAAAAGACAACAACATAGGGCATAACGTCTATAAAAGCTATTTTTACGCCTTCGGAAAGTATGCCGAATCCGCCCGCGGCCGCGCTGCTGCCGCCAAAGAGAATCGTCCACACAAAAGTATCTTTTGTAAAGGCGAATATATTTTGAATAAAAGGCAGGTAGTAACCATCGTAAAAGGGGGATAAGAAATCTATCAAAAATTCGCCCGTTTTAAGAATTACCATAAAAGAAAGCACCAGTACCGCCAGCGCAATAACAATGCCGCTGAAAGATGACGTTGCCGCTTCTTCCGCCTTTTCTAAGAGCGAAGGGTGCCTGTGCGTTATCTTTTGCGCCTGCGCGCTTATTTTGCCGATTAACTTCCATTTATCTTCGGCGGAAGGGGGGATTTCGGGCTTTTGATAATGCTGTTTGCCCGTTCCGATATTATCAACCACGGCGGCAAGTTCGCTAAGCCCCATACCCGTAAGACCGTTACACGCAATAACAGGCACGCCCAGTATCTGTGCAAGTTTTTGTGTATCAATATCAATACCTTTCTTTTGCGCCACATCAAATTTATTTAACAGCAGCACCACGGGTTTGCCGAGGGAAATCGCATCCATCGCAAAAAATAAATTACGCTCTAAATGCTGCGCGTCGGCAACATAAACCGCAATATCGTAAGGAGTGTTTTTAAGCAGCACGCAAGCTTCAGAGGCGGTTTTGCAGTCTTCTTCCAAACTGTAAATACCGGGCATATCGTAAATGTTATAACTGTTTTTGCCGAATACAGCCTCCCCGTTTAAAAGGGAAACTGTTGTGCCGGGGTAATTGGAAGCGTCCGTTTTAATACCCGTCAGGCGGGAAAAAACAGTGCTTTTGCCCACATTGGGGTTGCCCAGCAAAAATACTACTTTATGATTGGTTTCTATAATAATATACTGCGCAAATTCATTGCCTATGGCTACTTCCACTCCGCCCGCGTCAACGACGATAGGGCTTGAAGAATTCTTTCTTATAACATTACAGCCCTTATAAATGCCCATTGCGTTAAGGCGTTTTTTGGTCTTTTCATCAGTATGGGTAATGGCGACGACAATGCCTCCCGAGCCTTTTTTTATCTCGGTTAACTTCTTTCTGGTTTTGGTAATTTCCTGCATAAATCTCCGATTGCAAAGTAAGCCTTGCCTAACAATTATATTATACCATAAATAAACCCGTCCGCAATTAAACAGGACGGGTTTATGTTCTTTTATAAGGTTAAAACTTTATTTTAAAATGCCTTCAGCCTTAAGCATATCTCTTTTTTGTTTAACTTCCTTTGCGTCGCCCAAAAGGCTTTCAAGACTGGCGATATAACCTTCTATATCGTAAACTCTTGTGTGGGTTGCAAAGTTAATTTGCGGTATGGAAATATCCAAAGGCGCGGTGGCTAAAAGTATCGCCATTCTGGTAAAGCGCGCGTTTTTGGCAATATCTATCATATCTTCGCCGGCGGCATTCTTAAAGTAAATTTCGGGGTAGTAATTGATAAGCAGGGTAGCCGTTTCCAAATCGTTTAGCCTTACGCTGTAAAATAAAACGGTTTCGCCCGCTGTATCTTTGGCTTCAATATCCGCGCCGCGGTTTATCAGGGCAGATACGGCCTTTGTATCCTTATTCTGCGCCGCCATCATCAGCGGCGTCATTTGCGTTTCGCCGTAAGGCATATTAACTTTTAAACCGGGGAAAGAGAGTAAAGTATAAAATAAATTATTGTCTTTATTCAATAAAGACCACACAAGCGGCGTTCTGCCCAGTTTATCGCTGGCGTTAAAGTTTGCGCCCGCGGCAACAAGAAGTTTAACCAAATTTACATTGCCTTCTTTTGAAGCCAGTATAACGGGAGTATAGCCCACAAGGTCGGTCGCTTCCACGTCCGCGCCTTCGTCAATAAGATATTTTGCCATAGGCTCGTTTGCGGCCTGTACGGTGTTTAATAAAGCTGTTCTGCCCGTGTTATCCTTTTCTTCTTTATTGGCTTTAAGGGCAAGCAGTTCCTTTGTCATAATCATATCATTGTCGTTTACGGCGTTTATTAAAGGCGTTCTGCCAAGTTCGTCTTTTGTATTTATATTCGCGCCCGCTTTAACCAAGGCTTTAAGGGTGGGAATATCTTTATTTTTAAAAGCGTAAAGCACGGCGTTAAGTTTGGTATTATCTCTCTCGTCGGGGTTTAAGTTTCTTGCCGCCGCCAAAATGGGGATTATTGCCGCCTGTTTGTTTTTTGCGGCATATATAAGAGCGGTTGCGCCCGTGTCGTCTTTTAAAGAAGGGTCGGCGCCGTATTCCAAAAATAATTTAACTATGCCCGCGCGGCCCAGTTCCACGGCCTTCATAAGCGGGGTTACATTACCCTTGCTGGGCAGGTTAACTTTTGCGTTGCGCTGCAGCATCATAGTAATGTATTCAAGCTGCAAATCGGTTTCGGCCGCGGCGTAAAGAGGGGTAAAGCCTTCGTCGTTCTTTTCGTTAGCGTCAATATTGGCGTAGATAAGAAGTTTAATGCGGTCCGTATCTTTTGTTTTAATGGCGCGGATTAAAGAAGTGTCGTAAAGATAAGAATATTTGGGAGTTTCTTTTTTCTTCTCCGCGTCGCCGCCCAAAATCTCTTCATAATCGCGGCTGCTTTGGTAAATCTGCGCTGCTGCGGGCAGAAGGCCAAAGGTAAAGATAACTAAAAAAGCGATAATTTTTTTTGTCATAAAAGGCAAATCTCCCTATATCAAAGACTGTAAAAACAAAACTATTCTTTTATATTATACATTAGTTAG
>CAZBCE010000043.1:0-12358 GCA_964490555.1 uncultured Elusimicrobium sp.
CTATTACTATTTTTACAAGAAATAAATTGACAAAACATATAAATACGGAAAGAAGCGCGCAAAATAAAGCAAATAGCGGCAAATATATTTTTTCCCTCAGAGGGTGAAGTTTAATCTCAATTTGCTTGGGCATATGTTTAAGAAAAAACCATAAAGAGAAAAGCGACGCAAACAGCAATACCTGCGGAACGGTAAATGTGCTTTGATAAAAACCCGTAAGCACCGTAAGGAGAGAGCCTTTGCTTGCTATCCCGCCCGTAAATATCTGCTCCACGCAGGGCGAAAGGGCCTGATTTCTGTACAGGAACGCCGCCGCTGTTGTTATAACGACCAATGCGGGCAGGAGAACATAGGCAAAGACGAACGGTATTGCCGCAGGCCTCTGCCTGATAAGAAAAAGGAATAAATAGCTTAAAATAAAAGCGAAAGTAAAAACGCCCGTATTTTGCTTGGTAAGGAATGTAAGCGCGGCAAAAAAGCCTACAGTTACAAGCAGCCGGACGCGTTTATTTAAAGGGTCTGAAAGTTTATAGCGCGATAATGCCAAAACGCAGATAAAAGAAAATAATCCCGCCGTTTGGTAGTAAGAATAAATAATATCTGCGTTGTGGTTAGAGTAAACAATAAAAGCAGCCGCGCAGGCAAAAGCCGCGGTAAAAGGTTTAAAATATTTGGTGAGTACGGAATATATAACGGCGTTTAATACAAGTCTTTCAAAAATGCCGTATATGCGCGGCACGATAAAACCGCCGCCGAAAATTTTTACAAGCCCCGCAAAAAAATAAAGGTAAAGCGGAGTGATAAAAAAGTAAAAATCCCTGTATGGTATTTTGCCGTCTAAAACCGCGTCCGAATATGTGTGAAACCAGCCCTCCGTAATAGGCGCGAAGCGGTTAAAATACGGCAGGTGGTAGAGCGCGGTAAAAGTAAGTAAGGCCAACAGCCCCAAAGTATATTTATCTTTTAATTTGCTCAGGATTTTTTGCGTAAAAATCATCTGATTATATTTTCTTCCAATTCTTTTTTATCCAAAAACGGGTACATATCTTCCAATGGGGCGGATATCATTGTGCCGTCGGGAAGTTTTTTGGAGGAAAGCTTTGGCGTAAATATATAATCTTCCTGCAGCATAACGTCGCAAAGCAGCGGGCCTTTTTGCGCCAGCAGCTTTTTAAGGTTTGCTTTAAGGTTTTTGTTTGAGGTTATTTTTGCCGTCTTAAGACCAAAGGCTTTTGCCACTTTTGCAAAATCGGGCACGGTTACGCCGCTCTTGGGAGAGCAGGCCGTAAGGCGGCCTTCAAAAAAGTTATTTTGCGTTTGTATTATGGAAATATAGCCTTTGTTGTTAAGCACAAATATTTTTACGGGCAGGTTATAGTGTTTTATAGTCTGGAGTTCCTGCAGATTCATCATTATACTGCCGTCGCCCTCAAGGCAGACTGTGGGCTTTTGCCCCCCCGCCACGCACGCGCCTATTGCCGCGGGCAAACCGTAACCCATGGAAGCGTCGCCCGAGTTTAAGAACATTCTTTGCCCTTTATGCGCCACGCCCGCCTGAAACAGCGTTACGCACGCGGTGGCATTGGTAGCGACAACGGTTTCCGTCTTTAAGAGGGAAGTTAAAGTGTGAGTAAATAAATAGGGGTGTACTTTGGCGGATTGTTTTATTTTGAACTCGCTGAGCGGAGTATATTTTTGTTTGCGCGCAATGCACCAGGCCAGCCAGTCTTGGGCGGGCAGCGGCTTTGCGTATTTTAAAAATTCCGCTATAAAATCTTTAAGGTCGGCATTAATGGCGACATCTGCCTTTACGGTGGGCTTTTTAAGTTCCTCGCCGTCAACATCCACTATTATTTTTTTGGCGCGCGGCGCATAATTTTCCCAGTTATAGCTTATCTGGCGGATATTGTTGCGCGTGCCCAAAAATAAAATAACGTCCGCGCTTTGCAGGGCAAAGTTACCCGCGCGCTGCCCCACGGTGCCGATTCTGCCGACGTAAAAAGGATTATCATCGGGCAAAATATCAAAACCGTTAAAGGTGGTAACTACGGGTATATTAAGCGTGTTTAAAAGCTGCTCAAAACCGTGCTGCGCTTTTGCCAGCCTTACGCCGTGGCCCGCCACAATTAAAGGGCGTTTTGCATTGCCCAAAAGGTTTATTGCGGCCTTAATTTCTTTTGACGGCAGAAGCGCCGAACGCTTGGGAAGAGTAGGTTTTATAAGTTTTTGTTCGTCTATAAGCGCGGCCTGTATGTTTATGGGTACGTCAATCCACACGGGGCCTTTGCGCCCGCTTAGCGCGGTGTTAACGGCTTCGGTAAGAATTGCGTCTATCTTATAAGGGTCGTCTACGCTTACGGCATATTTTGTTATGGGTTTTACTATGGAAATTATGTCCGCCTCCTGGTCCCCCAGTTGGCGCAGATTAAGGTGCGGGCAGCTTTTTATCGTAGTAGACTGCTTTACCTGGCCCGATATATAAAGCACGGGCACGCTGTCCGTCCATTGCCCGAAGACGCCGTTAAGGCAGTTTATGCCGCCGGGGCCCGTGGTTACACAGACTACCGCTAAATCCTGGTTAAGACGGGCGTAACCTTCCGCAGAAATGGCGGAGGCTTGCTCGTTATGGTTACAAATATATTGTATTTTTTTGCTTTTGCCGAAGGAGTCGTTTAAGTGCATCGCGCCCCCGCCGGAAATCATAAATACGTTTTTAACGCCGTAACCTTCCAGTTTTTTTACAATGTAGTCTGATAATTTAATCATTTAAAACCTCTTATAAACCTCTGTCGTAAATAAGTTCTTTAAGGCTCGCGTTATTGGCGTAAGGGCTGTCAATATCGTCAATTACCACCGGCGCGTCCTTTTTAATATCTGCTTTTAAGGTTTCCCCGCGCATATATTCGCGGCAGGAAATCTGGCCTTTTTGCAAGGGTATGGCAAGGTATATATCATCGTCGCAAAGTTTATGGCCTTTGGGCAGGTCGCGCTTGGCGTAAACGCCGCGCACCAAAGCGTCAAGGTATTTAACTTCTTTTTCCTGCGGGGTTACTTTGTCGCAGGCATTATGCCCGCAAATGCTGACTGCTTTTTTATAAGCTTTTATCCAGCGGTCTAAATCCTGCGGCAGGGAGCAGTAGGGAGAAACGGGTATACCGTCTTTATCAATATCTATATGGCGCTCAAAGGTGCGCGCGCCTTTTGCAACGGCAATCATCATGGCGGCTTCTATATCCTCGTTGCCTTCGTGCGTGGAAAAGCCTATAACGTGGTTGGGATAGCGGTTTTTAAGGAAATCTATCTGATTCATTTCCAAATCGCTTTTTTGTGCGGGATAAACGGAAACGCAATGGTTTATGGCAAGCGGGATATTGCGGTTTTCAAAGAAGGTAACCATATCGTCAATATCTTTAAGACTGGACCCGCCCGTGGAAACTATAACAGGTTTTTTAGTTGTTGCAATTTTTTCTATAAGTATCCAGTCATTAAGGTCGGAGCTGGCAACTTTTATTATGGAAACGCCCAGTTCCTGACAAAGGTCCACAGACTGTTCGTCAAACGGGGTGGCCATTGTAAGGCAGCCCGACTTCTTTATTGCTTTAAGCATTGTTTCGTAGTCTTGGGCGGAAATTTTGGTGTCCAAAGTTTTTTTGATGTATCTTATATCTTCTCTGTTGCGGAAGTCTTTATGTATAAAATTATCTACGTCCCTTATCTGTAATTTTATTGCGGCGTTAACATTGTTAAAGCGTACTATGTGTGAGAATTCTTCTATAATATCCAGCCCGCGCTGAACCTTGCCCCAGTGATTGTTGGCCAGCTCCAATACAAATAAGTTTTCAAAAATATTTTTTTGCATATTACCCTTCCTTTTTAATATAAACTTTTATTTTCAGATTCAAACACAGCAAGTTTTTTAAGTCCCGTAAGCGTTTCGTCTATCGTTCTGCATATCTTTACCTTTTTGCCCGTTTCAGACGAAAGATAGTTTTTGATAAGATTGTTTTTAGCCAGCTTGCCGCCGCTTAAAACAATAACTTGCGGCAGACTGCCGAAAGCCGCCGAAGCCGTAACATACTGGCGCGCGAAAGAGATAAACAAAGAAGCCATAAAATTTTTTAAGTTTAAATCGCCGCACCTTATCGTCATTATCGCGCCGCCTTTGCCTGTGGCGCGGTAAGCGTCGTCAAACAGGCCGAGGTCAAAATTTAAACTGCCCTGCCTTGCCGCCGCTAAAGACTGCCCCGTAAACGCGCGCCAGATATTTTTGTTCTTAAGCGCGTTTTTGCCGCCCAAAAAGTCCATAAATTCCTTTAGAACTCTTCCCGCGGGAATGTGCGTTATGGTAAACAGCACATCGTCATTAAAGAAGTATCTTACTTCCAAATCTTTAGGCGGTTTTACATTTGCGCCCTGTATGCGCGAAACCTGCGAACCCGTGCCTATATTGACGGAAAACGTATCCTTGGTATTGCCAGCGCCCAAGATGGCGCATTGATGGTCCCCCACGCCCGTGTATATGGGTATTTCCTGCCCGCCGATAATAAAATATCCCCCCGCCTCAACGTTTTCGGTAAGAGTATTAAAGAGAACTTTTGCGGAGGAGTATTTTTTAAATAAAGCTAAAATTTTGTCGGAAGGTTTTTTGGTTTTAAAGTCAAACGCGCCGCTGCCCTGCGCCATTGTGGAATGTACTTTATTAAGGCTTTTGCCCGAGGCAAGACATAAAACTTCAGGCAGGCAGAGGACTTTTACCGTCTTATATTTATTGTTGCGCAGTAAATCCAACACCTTTACTGCGGGAAAGCCGGCCCTTAAACGCATACCCGTAATTTGCTTAAAATCTTTGCCGAGTTCTTTGGCAAAAATCTCATAACTGCTAACGCCGTCTTTTTTGATAAGGCAGCGTTCGTCCTGCCAGCTTATAAAATCGGTAACAAAAGCGCCGCTGCCGTCTTGCAGGGCAAAGCCGTGCATCTGACTGCAAATAAATATTTTTTGGTATTTATATTTTTTGTGATAGCTTTTGCAAATTTCGCTAAATACCGCGTTAATTTCCTTTACCGAAACTTCAAAACCTTCCTTTGGCAGCTGCTTGGGGAACGGACGGCTTTTAACCGCGCTTAAAACCCCCGTATCTTGGTTTAAGATACAGGATTTTATCCTCGTCGCGCCAAAATCTATAAGAAGGCTTAAGGGCATTAAAATTCCTCTTTAATTATATCGGTAATTTCACGCGTAAGTTCTGCGGTAACTTCCAGTTTTACAAACTGCGTTTTGCCCGGCGCGGTTATAAAAACAAAACTGGTGGCATTGCCCACCGTCTTTTTATCTTTACGCAGCAGAACCGGCAGTTCTTCTATAATATTATCGGAAAGCTTTTTTATATCTATAAGTTTTTGGGCGCAACGTTTAATTTCCTGCCTGTCGGCTTCTTTTAAAAGGCCCCTGTTCGCGCTTAGTTTATCCACTATAACAATACCCATTACAACGGCCTGACCGTGCGGTATTTGGTAGTTGGAAAGCACTTCCAGCGCGTGGCCCACCGTGTGGCCGTAGTTAAGACTGCGGCGGATATCAAGTTCAAATTCGTCTTCTTCCACCACCTGTTTTTTTACGCCCAGCGCGGCAAAGATAAGCGGTTTAAAATCAGCCTTGCTTTTAACCTGCCCGTCCTGCGTGTGCGCTTCAAAATGGTTTAAAAGTTCACGCCCGCCCGTTACGCAAAGTTTTAAAATTTCGCCAAGGCCCGATTTAATTTCCCTCTTATCAAGCGTGTCTAAAAAAGCGGGGCATATAATAACCTTGCGCGGAGCAATAAACAAAGCCAGCTGATTTTTGGTTTTCTTGTGGTTTACGCCCACCTTGCCGCCTATACACGAATCGCACATAGAAAGCAGCGTAGAGGGCAAAAATACCCATTTAATACCGCGTTTATAAAGCGCGCTTGCCAAACCGCCCACATCCTGCGTAATGCCTCCGCCGACCACAACAAGCGTTTCGCCTTTGCCAAAACCCGCGTTATCAAGAAAATCTATAACCTTTTCCACGCCCGTTAAAGTTTTAAATTCTTCGGTAGCGTCTATCTTAAGCACGCGCTCGGGCGCGACGGATAAATCTTTAAAATGTAAATCCGCCACAATTCTATCTGTCAAAAGCAGGTTTTTGGGGTTTTCGGCAAGTATTTGCTCTATTACTTGTTTGGGCGCGGCTGTGTTCCATACCACGTCGTAAGGGCGCGGGACGGAGTTAACCGTAAAGCTTTCAAGTTTAAAAAACTCGTCGTTAAAACTGAAGTTTTTATCCGATACGCTAAAGTTAAAAGTTGTCATTTGCTTTCAAAGCCTCCCGCCAAGATGCCGCCGTCCGCTATTATGGTTTGCCCGTTGATATAGGTATTGTCTTTACCGCATAAAAAATATGCTGCGTTTGCTATATCATGCACGGTTGCCATACGGCCTAAAGGTATTTTTTCCACAAAGCCTTTTATGGTTTCGGGCGAATTGTTTTTGCTTGTCATTGCCGTTTCCACAAAACCCGGGGCAAGAGCATTGGTTTTTACGCCGTACTGCGCAAACTCCAAGGACATTGTTTTGATAAGGCCGTTTAAAGCGAATTTAGACATAGAATACGCGCTCCTGCCCTTGCGCGAAACCGTGCCGTAAAGGGAAGAAACCGCCAAAATATTGCCATTTTTAGCTTCCTTAAAATAAGGCAAAAGGTGTTTTGCCACGGTGAACATACTTAAAGTATTTACGTTAAAGGTTGCCAAAACTTCCTGCTCCGTCTGGTTTTCTATCAAAGCGGGATTATTGCGGCCCGCGCAGTGGATAAAGGCGTCAAACTTGGCGGGATTTTTGGCAAAATAGGCGTTTATCTTTGCGGTGTCGGAAAGGTCCAGCTCCGCGCTGGTCGGCGCGGTAACAATATAGCCTTCTTTCTCAAAACGTTCTTTTATCGCGCTGCCTATTGCGCCGTGCGCGCCGAGTAAAAAAAGAGTTTTCATAAAATATCCTTTATTTTTTGTGCTGCTCTATAAACTTTGCAAAGACGGAGATTGTTCTTTCTATCTCCTCTTCGTTTAGGCCGGGCCAAACGCCTACCCAAAAAGAAGCGTTCATAACTTCGTCGGTATTGGGCAGGTTTGCGTAATCCGCGTCGGTTAAATCTTTGGAGTTAAGCAGGGCGGAATTTTTTATTCTTAAAGTTATATTTTCTTCCGTAAAGGAGGGCTGGCGTAAAATATTGCCCGCAAATAACTGGCGCGTGCCGATATTATTTTCTTCCAAAAATCTGCACAGGGCAATTTTGTTAAACGGAGCGTCTTTCTTTACCGTCATAAGGAAACCGAACCAGCTGGGCTCCGCGCCTGATTCCCACGAGGGTAAAATAAAGTAATTCTCAAATTGTTTAAGGCCCATAAAAAGCTTGGTAAAGTTGGCTTTACGCTTTTCTATAAAACCGTCTAATTTGGAAAGCTGGCTTAATGCGCAGGCAGCCTGCCAGTCCGTAATTTTTAAGTTGTAGCCGAGGTGGGAATATGTATATTTATGGTCGTAACCAAAGGGCAATTTGCCAAGCTGCATATTAAAGCGGTTCTTGCAGCTGTTATCCTTACCGGGCGGACACCAGCAATCCCTGCCCCAGTCGCGTATGGACATTAAAATGCGGTAAAGCTGCGTATCGTCGGTAATAACCGCGCCGCCTTCCCCCATTGTAATGTGGTGGGCGGGATAAAAGCTGAATGTGCCTATATGCCCGAAAGTACCCGTAAATTTACCGTTAAACTTTGCGCCCAAGGCGTCGCAGTTGTCTTCTATCAGCCATAAATTGCGCTGTTTGCAGATTTCTTTTATCTTGGATAAATTAAAGGGATTGCCGAGCGTATGCGCCACAAAAATCGCTTTTGTTTTATCGGTAAGCGCGGCTTCAATTTGGTCGGCAAGTATATTGTGCGTGTTGATATCCACGTCCACAAAAACGGGTATTAAACCATTTTGTATTATCGGCGCGACCGTGGTGGGGAATCCCGCGGCAACCGTAATAACTTCGTCGCCTTTTTTAAGACGTCTTTCGCCCAGTTTATGCGATGTTAAAGCCGTTAAAGCCAAAAGGTTGGCAGACGAGCCAGAGTTTACCGTCAAGGCGTGTTTAGAGCCGATGTAAGAGGCAAAATCCTTTTCAAACTTATCGTTAAAACGGCCCGTGGTAAGCCACATATCAAGCGTGGCGTCTATCATATTGCAAAGGTCTTTTTCGTCCAAGACTTTGCCCGAGGCGGGAATATATTTAAATATTCTCTTTTTGCCGAAAGTAAATTTAAAATAAAGTTTAGCAGACGCTTTTACAAGCCCTCTTAAAAAGTGTTCCATTGTATTTTATCCTGATATTCCTTAATTTGTTTTAAAGTAAATTCTTTTATATCCGCCCCTTCGTAAAAAGCTTTGTACCATAAGGCGGTTTGGGCGGCGGCCTGCTCAAAAGAATAGACGGGCAGCCAGCCTAAAACGGTTTTAACTTTGGTTATATCCAAGTGCAAAAGTTTAGCTTCGTGAAAGGCGGCGTTGGCCTCCACGCGGTAAGAGCCTTTGCCCCACGCGCCGATAAAAACTTTAACCAGTTCTTCCACGGTTTGCACGCCCGAAGAATCAGGGCCGAAGTTCCACCCCTGCGCAAAAGATTTATCCGTCCACATTTTTTCCGCCAAAAATAAATAGCCGTAAAGCGGTTCCAAGACGTGCTGCCACGGGCGGGTTGCCTTCGGGCTTCTTAAAACAACTTCCTTATTTTGGCTTATGGCGCGGGCACAGTCGGGTACTATTCTATCCAAAGCGTAATCCCCCCCGCCGATAACATTACCCGCGCGCGCCGTGGCGACGGACGTGGAATGTTTTGTGCCGTAATCTTTTGGGTTAAAAAACGAATTTCTGTAAGAGGCGCACAAAAGTTCCATCATACCTTTGCTGGCGCTGTAAGGGTCGTAACCGCCCATAGGGTCGGTTTCTTTATAGGGTGTGGCGGTTTCCTTATTGTCGTAGCATTTATCGCTGGTTATGTTGACGACGCAGCGTGTTGCGGGGTTGGCGCGGACGGCTTCCAACAGGTTGACCGTACCCATTATATTGGTTTCAAAAGTTGTTACGGGTTCGGAGTAAGAAAGCCTTACCAAAGGCTGCGCGGCAAGGTGGAAAACGATATCGGGATTAAAAGAAGTAAGTTCTTTTTTAAGTCTTTCCCCGTCGCGGATATCGGCGAAAACGCTTTGCATTTTGCTGCCTAAATCAAGCAGGTTGTATAAAGAAGGGTCGGTATTGGGCGCAAGCGAAACGCCTTTAACTTCCGCACCTAAAGAAATTAATATTTGGCTTAACCACGCGCCTTTAAAACCCGTGTGGCCCGTTATAAAAACTTTTTTGCCTTTATAAAAAGATGACATTTATTTCCCCCTCTTTTTTAACTATTTCCAAACTTTCCAAGGCGCTTTGCCGCTGTTCCAAAGCTCTTCAAGGACAATTTTATCTCTTAAAGCGTCCATAGGCTTCCAAAAGCCCGTGTGTTTGTAGCCCGAAAGCTGCCCGTCTTTGGCAAGGGCTTCAAGCGGGTCCCTTTCCCAAATAATGCCGTCGCCGTCGGGGATATAATTGAAAATTTCCGGCTGGAGTACAAAAAAGCCTGCGTTAATCCACGCGCCGTCGCCTTTAGGCTTTTCCTGAAAAGATTTTATGCTGCCTTTTTCGTCTATATCCAGCGCGCCGAAGCGGCCTTCGGGCTGTACCATGGTAACGGTGGCAAGTTTGCCGTGCGCTTTGTGGGTTTTGATAAGCGCGTTGATATCAACATCGCTTACACCGTCGCCGTAGGTTAACATAAAAGGTTCGTTGCCGATATACTGCTGCGCTTTTTTAATACGTCCGCCCGTCATTGTGTGCAGGCCCGTATCCACAAGGGTAATCTTCCACGGCTCGGATTTGCTGTTAAGGGTTTCAATTGTATTTGTGGCAAGGTCTATTTTTAAGTCGCAGTTATGCAGAAAATAGTCGGCAAAATATTCTTTTATCACATAGCTTTTATAGCCCATTAAAATAACAAAATCGTTAAAACCGTAGTGGCTGTAAATCTTCATTATATGCCATATTATCGGCTTGTCGCCGATGCCTATCATCGGTTTGGGTTTAAGGTGGGATTCCTCCGATATTCTTGTGCCCATACCGCCCGCCAAAATGACAACTTTCATTGTTTTGCCCTCCGCGTGTATTTTAATACATTATATTATATTAATAATTTATTTTCCCCTTTAGGGCAACCCCCTTTGCCATTTATGTAAAATATTTTAAATTTCTATTAAGGCGCGCGTTTTATTTGTATAATTTTTAAAACATTATTTTGGGGGACAATTTATGGCCGAGGATAACCCTGACAAACTACCGCCGTTTTATTCCGCTTTAAAGAAGTATGTAAATAAAAATTCTTCCCTTTGGTGTACTCCCGGTCATAACGGCGGGGAAGGCCTTGATTATAGCGAACTCGGGCAGGATATGAAGAAGTTCTTCGGTAGAAATATTTTTGCCGCAGACCCTTCCAGCAGCGTGCCTGAACTCGGCTCCGTTTTGGAGCACGAGGGCCCCGCAGGCAAGGCGGAGCGCGAAGCCGCCGAAATCTTTGGCGCGGATACCACCTTTTTTGTCCTCAACGGCACATCCACCGCAAATAAAGTTGTTTTCTTTAATACCGTCGCCCCCGGGGATATTGTACTGGTCGGGCGTAACTGCCACAAATCCATAATGCACGCTATTATTATGAACGAGGCCATACCCGTTTACCTGCGCCCCAAAAATAATAAATACGGTCTTATAGGGCCTATCCCCAGAAGCGAGTTTGATAAAGAAAACGTAAAACAGAAACTTAAAGACAGCCGCCTTGTAAAATATAAAAAACACCACAAAGTGCAGCTTACCGTTATAACCAATTCCACCTACGACGGGCTGCTTTACGACGCTGATAAACTTTCCGCCATATTAGAGGACCAAACGCACTTTTTACATTTTGACGAGGCATGGTTCCCTTACGGCGCTTTCCACCCCATTTACGAAAAGCGTTATGCTATGAGCCCGTTCCGCAAAAAGCGCGGGCTGCATATGCCGCCAGTGTTTGCCACGCAGTCCACGCACAAAATGCTTTTCGCTTTTTCGCAGGGCTCTATGTTGCACTTTAGGCAGGGGACGGGTAAAAATAAACTGGACCCGCGCGGGTTGATAGAAGCCAATATGATGCACGCAAGCACCTCCCCGTTTTATCCTATGTTCGCTTCTTTAGACGTTTCCGCCCGTATAATGAAAGACAACGGGTATATGCTGATAGATAAAGCCTTGGACGAGGCCATAGAGTTTAGAAATTATATGGTGCTTACCCGCCAACGTCTTAAAAAGAAGGGCGACTGGTGGTTTAAAGTATTTCAGCCCGACGTGAAAAAATTAAGGAAATCGCCCGAGGAATGGGCCTTGCGTCCCGACCAAAACTGGCACGGATTCAGCATAGAAGAAGATGACGATATTATGCTGGACCCGCTTAAAGTTACCATTCTTACGCCGGGGATAGATAACGAGGGCAAGCTGGAAAGCTTTGGCATACCCGCCGCCGTGGTTACAAAGTTTTTGCGCAGCCGTAATATTATGCCCGAAAAGGCGGGTTTTTATAATATTTTATTCCTCTTTACCCCCGGGCTGCCGCATACAAAAACAGAAAAACTGTTTAAAGTTTTAAACGAATTTAAGACGCTTTACGATAAGAACACACCTATTTTTGAAGTTTTCCCCGATCTGGAGGAGCATTACAAAGAATACTATCCCCCGCAGGCGGGCCTTAGGGATTTGTGCGACCAGATGCACTTGTTCCAGTACAGGCACGATATAGTTTCCGGCGCGGCGGAACTTTACAGCGATTTGCCCGCGCAGGCCATGCCGCCGCATAAAGCCTATTACGGCCTTGTGGAGGGCAGGACGGAGTATTTGCCTTTAGAGGAAGTTTCGGGCCGCGTATCAACCTTTATGATTTTGCCCTATCCTCCCGGGATTCCGCTGATAATGCCCGGTGAACGCTTTGGCGGGCAGGAGAGCAATATACTTAAGTTCCTTAAGATGAACGAACTTTTTGATAATATCTTCCGCGGGTTTGAGACGGAGATGCACGGGATTAAGAAAGAGTGGCGCGACGGGCGGCCTGTTTATCTTATTAGTGTTTTGAAGAAGAGTAAGAAGTCTAATAAAGAGAAGTTTATAGAAGACGATTAGTTTTGTAATTTGCTCCGTGCCGACTTATGCCGCTAACAATTAGGCGTAAGTCGGCTTATTTTTTATTTTTT
>CAZBCE010000044.1:0-12271 GCA_964490555.1 uncultured Elusimicrobium sp.
TTTATATTTATTTTATTTGCTTCTTTTTATATTAATATATTTTTTTACGACTGAGAATTACAAAAACAAAATAAAAACGCGGCTCTGTTTTTTATTTAACAAAGCCGCGCTTAAAAACCAAACTATTTTTTTATTTTGCGGTAAATACTGATTTCCCGTCGTCAATTCTTCCGTTAGGGTCGGTTATTGTTTTGCCGTCAACTATAAACATATATTTATAAGTGCCGGGGAAAACAACAACGGAAGTGCTCCATTCTTTGCCTGACTTTTTTAAAGCCTGAGGTTTAGACATTGTAAACCCGCCGACGACAGAAACTTTTTTAGCGTTACCGTAATATTTAAAAGTAACCTTTCTTGTTTTGCCACTGCCGCTTATAAAAACACTTTTCTTTTTGGGCTGATTTTTTTGCGCGTCTTCTTTTTTGGGTTCAGCTTTTTTTGCTTCCGCTTTTTTAGGTTCTTCTTTCTTTACTTCTTTTACTTCTTCTTTTGCAGGCTCTTCCTTTTTTACTTCGGCGGAAACAGCTGCTTCTGTTTTAACTTCCTCTTGGGGCAGGGCAGGCGCGGCGGCCTGTTGTTCCTGCGCGGGTGCTGCGGGCGCGGGAGTTAAAACAACTTCCTGCGGTTCCGTCTTTATATCTTCAACAAGAACGTCTTCCAAAAACGGCTCGGAAGATTTAGACGGCGCGCCGTTTTGCTGCGGTAAGCCGAAAAAAGATTTATAAATAAAAAAACCGAACACACAGGTGGCTATAAGGTCTAAAAAGATAAGAAACAGCCACATTTCTCTTGAGCTTTTTTTAGTTTCGTTTTGGATTTCGTCCTGCATAGATGTCCTCTTGAAAAGAGCGGGCGAAGGGAATCGAACCCTCGTCTAAAGCTTGGGAAGCTTCCGTTCTGCCATTGAACCACGCCCGCGTAAATTTAGTCCGAATTGATACCATAGATTTTACTAAATACTGCCGATAAGCGCAATTTTATCGGCAACCGCAAACCATACACAGGCAGCGGCGGTTTTTCGCCGTAAATATCTAACCGTTACTTTATAAGTTCCGCTTTATGCTTTAACAGATATGCCAAAGCTTCCTGCCTGTCCAGCACTTTGCCTTCAATCTGCGCCATAGTGAGATGTTCCAAAATTTCCCCCACTTTGCGGCCCGAAGGTATTTTTAAAACAGCCATAATATCTTTGCCGTCTATAAGCTTGCGCGGCAAGATAATTTTTTTAGCTTCGTTAAAATATTTACCGAGCAGAAAATTTACCACCTGCATATGCCTTAAAGTTTTGCCAAGACTGCCTTTTTGCTTGCCTTCTTCTATCGTGATAATCTGGTTGGCGGATTTTTTTATAAGCGCCTTCATTTGCTTTGGCGTTACATAACTGGTGTAATCCGCCCAGCATAAAAGCAGCATAGGCACGCCTGCGGGGCCGAGTTCCTTAAAAAATTTATAGACGCCTTTATCCGTAATAATCTCGTTACTGGCAAGATTGCTGGGGCGAAGATGAAACTCTATCATCTTTGTGATAAGTTTTATTTCGTCATTGGAATATTTTAATTTTCTTAAAATTTCTTCCGCCATTGCCGCGCCCTGTTCTTCGTGATAGAAAAAGCGCAAACGTCCTTCCATCATCTTTGCGGTGGCGGGCTTTGCTATATCGTGCAAAAGAGCCGCGGTTTTATAAAGCGCAGGGTCAAGCGGGTGCGTTTTAAGTTTTTTATAAAGTTTGGGAAAAGCGGTTTGCAAATTTAAAAGTAAATACTCCACTCTCTCAACAACCGCCATGGTGTGTGTGAAAACTCCGCCCTTACCGTAATAGCATTCTGCGCATTTTTTTTGCTCTTCCAAGACGGGAAACAAAGCTTTAAGCACGCCCGTTTTGTCCATAAGTTCCAGCATTTGCCTGGAACCTTGGCAGGCAAGAATACGTTTTAATTCTTCCTGTATTCTTTCCCCCGCAGAGGCGTTTATTAAAGGCGCGTTCTTTTTTATTTTGGCAAGCGTTATGCCTTCTGCCTTAAAATTAAGTTCGGCAGAGGTCCTGAACGCGCGCAAAAGACGCAAAGGGTCTTTTTTAAATACGTCGGGCGCATTGCATCTTACGGTTTTTGCTTTTATGTCCGCAAGGCCGCCGTTTAAATCTAAGAGCTGCTGTTTTTTAAGGTTTGTAAGAAGGACTTCCGTTTTTTTGCCGTTCTTTTTTGTTTTTATTTCAGGCAAAGCGCAAACGGGGTAAGCAAGGGCGTTAACGGTAAAATCCCTGCGTTTTAAATCTTCTGATATATCTTTGCCTATAAAAGCGCACAAATCCACCTGCAGGCCGTTTTTGGAGCAAACGCGCCATACGCCAAACTCCGCGTCCATCTCAAAAGCGGTCGCGTTTAAAGCTTGGGCAAGTTTTAAGGCTGCGGGTTTGACTTCTTCCTTAGGCATAGCCAAATCTATATCGCCGGAATATCTTTTAAGGAAGCTGTCGCGCACAACCCCGCCCACGTAATACGCGTTCGGGGTTATGCGGCAAAGAAGATTTTGCAGAGTTTTCATTTATTTATAAATCATCGCCCGATGTTACGGGAACAAGGCGCGATTTAAGTTTTTCCACGGCGTCTTTTCTAAGGTCTTTTTTAAGAATTTTTCTTAAAGAATTTTTGGGAAGTTCTTCCATAAATTCTATGTCGCGCGGACGTTTGTAATTATCCAGACTTGTCTTAAGGAATTTTCTGAAAGCGGCTTCGTTAAAATCAACGCCCGTTTTCTTTACCGCGTAAAGTTTAATAAACTCTCCGCCGTGCCCGTCGGGAACGCCTACTACGGCGCATTCTTCTATACCGGGGTATTCGTTAATAACGTGTTCCACCTGCGCGGAGAAAACTTTTAAACCTTTGATGATAATCATATCTTTCTTCCTGTCGCGGATAAAGATAAAACCTTCATCGTCAAATATGCCGATATCGCCGGTTTTGAACCAGCCGTCTTTATCAAAAGCTTCGGCCGTGGCGGCGGGGTTATTGTAATATCCTTTAAAAACTATGTCGCCCTTAACGCATATTTCGCCCTCAACATTGCGGGGAAGTTCATTGCCGTTATCGTCGGCTATTTTAATCTTTACATAAGGCAGGTTGATACCTACGGAGCCTGACTTTATATTATTTTCCGTATTAACGCTGACGATAGGGCTGGTTTCCGTAAGGCCGTAACCTTCCAGAATAGGCAGGCCGAGCTGCTGCTCAAAGTGGGCCTGAGTTTCCTTATTTAAAGGAGCCGCGCCCGATATACAGAAGCGCACCTTTCTAAACGCCCAATATTGCAGGTAAAGCCTTTTAAGGCCTTTCGCTTCTTTTGCAAGCACGCTGTAAAGCTGGGGAACGGCTACCATAATGGTAACCTTTTCCTTACCCATAAGATGCAGCCACGCGGAAGCAGGCGTGATATTGGCCATGATAATTGTTTTTACGCCCAAGGTAAGCGGCAATACGATATTGGCCGTCCACGCAAGGGTATGGAACATCGGCAAGATACAAAGGAAGACGTCTTCTTCCGTAAGTTTAAAACAGAGGACGACAAACATAAGGTCCGACATTATGTTTTTATGCGTAAGCATAACGCCTTTTGGCATACCCGTTGTGCCTGAGGTATAAAGCAGCATTGCAATATCGTCAAGTTCGGCATGGCAGGACAGCGTTTCGCTGTTAAATTTACTTTGCTTCACCGCGGGCCAGAAAAGTTTTATATCCGGGTCGTTAAGTTCTTTAACGCTGGAGGAAATTTCGTCGGTAGACAGAATATATTTAAGTTCGGGCAAATCTTTTTTGACAGCCGCGTAATGGCGCAAAAACTCCGCCTGTGTTACGACAATTTTAACACCGCAGTCATTCATTATGAATTTAAGCTCTTCTGGCTTAGATATCATAAAGTTTATAGGTACGGAAACCGCCCCTATCTTATATAAAGCGTAATTGGCTATAACGGCTTCAACCGAGTTCCTTAACGCTACGGCAACTTTATCATTCTTTCTTATGCCGTGTTCCCAGAACATATCTGACGCGCGGTCTACGTTCATCAGCAGTTCGTGATAAGTCCAGCTTTTACCGGCCGCTATAATCGCGACGGCCTCCGGCTTTCTATATGCACTGGAGGTAAGTGCGGTGTAAAGATCTGTCTGTTTTATCATACCTTTCTATTTTACTAATTAATATTTTATGTGGCAAACGACATAAAAAAAGCGGCGGGCAACCTTATGCCCGCCGCCATTATTTTGCTAAACAAAAATTATCTGCAAGCCTTGTACAACTTCCCGCATAAACAACCTTTGCCGGAAACGAACCTGCAAGAATTGCCCTGATAAAAACCGCAGTCGCAGCTGCATCTTCTGTCGTTCCATGTTCCGCCGCAGTCGCTGCATAATGCAGCATCATCGGCGTCGCAATGATCCTGTGCGCATACACAACCCTGCAATTTTGGAGTATAGTTATAGGTGCTGCAATTTGCTCCGGAAGAGTTAAATATTTCCACTCCCTCGCCGCAGCAGCAATCGCCGTTTTTCAAGCAGCCTGTTTTATCGCACACGCCCCATGCGCCTGTGGTCCATGTTCCCGTAGAGGTGTCGCAGGAGACGGTTCTGGTTTTTGTACCGCAAGGAGAACACTCCTCTGAACTTAGCGGCCTTGTATTGTTAGGACAGGTTTTTGTTGTGACGACGCAGGCTGAGCCGTTCCAATCCGGTTTGCTTGAGGGGCAAACGCACTGAGAACCGTTCCATGTCTGTATGTCTGGGCAGGCTTCGCAGGAAGACCCCGTCCACACAGGCTTAGAAGGAGAGCAGACGCAATGTCCGCCGCTGTAAACGCTGTTCTGCTGCTGGCAGTCGCAGGAGCACATAACATCTGTCCATGTACCCGCAGGGCCCGTGGCTGTACTTTCGCACGCGGCTTTAAGCGCGGCTGCTCCGCCTTGGGCGCAAGCTCTGCATTTACCGTCGCTCCATTCATAAGGAAGCCCCTGAGGGCAGGAACAGGTTTTTGTAACGTCATTCCAGGGTTTTGCCATAGGACAGCTTACGCAGGCGGCACCCGTAAATAAAGGTTTGTCAATAGGGCATTCGCATTGCCCTGTTGCGCCGTTCCATCTTGTTTTAGGCGCGGGGCAAGCCGCCGTGCAGGTGGAAGTCGAGGCGTTCCAATTAGGTAAGGACGGGGGACAATAACAGTTACAGCCCGCATCTTTCACCTGTCCGCCCTGACAAGTGTTTGAGCAGGTGCAGGCACAGGTAGAAGTATCCTGCGTACCGCCTGAAGAACATTGTACTGCGCAAACGCAGGCTTTTGTTAAAGAGTCATAAACTTTGCCCGACGGGCATTCCATTCCCACGCATTTTGTGCCGTTCCATGTTGTCCCGGCGGGGCAGCAAGACGCGGGATTTGCGACACAGGGGTCTGTTACGGAAGCAGGGTCTTCGGTAGTTGTTCCAGTATTGACAGGCGAGCATCCCACGGAACTTACATTGTCTATCACGCCTTCAAGCATATCACAGCCTTTACCCACGCAGCCTTCCTGCTGAGTCGTAAAATTTTTATATATAACATAATCGTCTTTATCGGAAGACGCATCGCCCGTCATAGAAACAGCCGCGACACAGGAATCGGACAAAAGATATTTAAAATTGCCCACGACAACGCCTGCCTGGCTTATTGCTTTATCGCCCTCTAAACCTTTTACGGGCGCGCCAAGTTGCGTAAAGCCTTCGGCATATTTACCGTTATTGATAAAATAGTTTTCCTGCCTTTGCGCGGCAGAGGAAAGAACGTTCATGGCGTCGCTTGCATAACTCTTTCTGACCGTTCTGGTATAAAGAGGCACCGCGATAGAGGCCAGAATAGCGATAACCAACACCACTACAAGCAGTTCCGTTAAGGTAAAACCTTTCTTACCTGTGTTCATACTGTTCTCCTGATTTATATTGAAAGCCCGTATAAAAGTCTTTCTTACCATAATATACTGTAAATAGTTGATTTTTTCAACAATACACAGTTCTTTTTACATTTTAAAGATTATCATATTTTGCGCGGCTGCGGCACACAAAAAAATAACCCCCGCCCTTTTAAGGTGGCGGAGGCTATTTTTAAATTAAATCCTTTTGAAGGGATTAATATCTGCCGGCAGAGCCTAAAACCTTTTCGTTTTTCTCTTTGTACATGGCGATAAGGTCTGTTCTGGCGGGGCCTAAGTATTTGCGCGGGTCAAATTCTGCGGGTTTTTCCGCAAACACTTTTCTGATGGCGGCAGTCATAACAAGTCTGCCGTCGGAGTCTACGTTAATTTTGCAGACTGCGCTCTTGGCCGCTCTTCTAAGCTGTTCTTCAGGAACGCCTACGGCATTGTCCATTTTGCCGCCGTATTTGTTGATGGCTTCAACGGCTTTCTGGTCCACGCTGGAAGCGCCGTGAAGGACGATGGGGAAGCCGGGAAGGCGTTTTTCCACCTGTTCCAAAATGTCAAAGCGCAAAGGCGGAACGCTTTCGCCCGGTTTAACTTTAAACTTATAAGCGCCGTGGCTGGTGCCGATGGATATGGCTAAAGAATCTACACCGGTTCTCTTTACAAAGTCTTCTACCTGGGCAGGGTCCGTATAGGTGTGATGTTCGGCGGAAACTTCGTCTTCGATACCGGCTAATACGCCGAGCTCGCCTTCAACGCTGACGTCGTGGGCGTGGGCATATTCAACCACTTTTTTGGTAAGGGCTATATTTTCTTCGTAAGGTAAGTGCGAGCCGTCAATCATTACAGAGGAAAAACCGCTGTCAATGCAGTCTTTGCACAATTCAAAGCTGTCGCCGTGGTCAAGGTGCAAAGCTACTGGAATGGGCGCGCCGAGTTCTTTCATCATTTCAATGGCGCCGCGGCCCATCCAGCGAAGAAGGGTGGCGTTGGCATATTGTCTTGCCCCTTTTGATACCTGTAAAATTACAGGGGAGCGGGATTCCGCGCAGGCGGTAATGATAGCCTGAATCTGCTCCATATTATTAAAGTTATAAGCGGGTACAGCGTAACCTTCCTTCATGGCTTTCGCGAACATTTCTTTTGTGTTGGAAAAGCCCAGTTCTTTGTAAGAAACTGTCATATAATATTGCCTCCGTTAGTAAAGCTTTCAATTTATTGTACTAATTTTGTTAGAATAATGTAAGGCAGGCAGGTATTTTTACCTGTAAAGGGGGCCCAATGACCTTAGACGAAATAATACAAAACAGAAGAAGCATAAGAAAATTTAAAGAAACGCCCGTAAGCAGGCAGGATATTGAAGCCTGCATAAACGCCGCCCGCCTTGCCCCCAGCGCGTGCAACAGCCAGCCGTGGCACTTTGTGGTATTGGATAATAAGGAAAGTAAGGAAGAACTGGGGCAAAAGGTTTTCGGCACAATTTATTCGGTAAGTAAATGGGCTTTAAAAGCGCCTGTTTTGATAGCTGTTGTCGGCACGCGCGGCGGTAACCTTTTGGCGCGTTTCGGGCAGATTTTAAGCGGTACAAGATTTTACCTTTTAGACCAAGGCTTAGCCTGCCAAAACTTTGCCTTAAAAGCGCAGGAACTGGGCCTTGGCAGCTGCTTTGTGGGCTGGTTTGACACAAAGGCCGCAAGAAAAGCCCTAAACCTGCCGATAGATAAAAATATAGAACTTATAATAGCCTTAGGATACCCCGATGAAGTTCCCCCTCCCCGTCCGCGCAAAGAAATGAAAGAAATAATTTCATACAACAAATATAAGTAAATTAAAAACCGCCTTATAAAAAAGGCGGTTTTTTTAAGCTATATTTTTAAGGCGGCTATAAGAAAGGGAGAAAGCTTCTTTTGAGTCAAAGCAATATTCCGCCCTGCCTTTTGCGGGTTTTATACTGCAAAAAATTATATCGTTATTATCGCCTGGCGGCATCCATTGCGCGTAAATATTTTTTTCAAAAAACGCCAAAAGAGGCTTTTTAAAAGCCGCGGCTATATGCACGGTTGCAGTATCAACGCTTATGATGAAGTCAGAAGAGTAGCAAAGCGCAAAAATATCCTCCACATTGGTGCGCGGGCAAAGCCTTGCGCCGCATAAAGCCGCAAAAGAGGCAGCCTCCCGTTCGGTCTTTTTATCCCACAGTAAAGCTATATCGGCATTTTTAAATTCCGCTTTTATTTTGTTTATAAGCGCGGCGGTGTCCCCACTGCTGAGTTCCTTTGAAGTGCCAAATAAATTAACCAGTATCTTTATCCTGCCATTTTCCCAAAAAGCTTCCGCCTGTTCCAGCGCGGGCGCGGAGGGATATAAATCATAACCGCCGCCGTCATCTGACAAATTAAGGGAGGACGCCAAATCCAAAAATACTTTTATATACGGCTTTTCCATATCGGCGGGAGTATAAAGACGGTAATAAGTAAAATCCTTTTCCGTAAGGCCGCATTTTGAATGTCTGAAAGCCGTTACCGTGGCCTTTTGCGCCAATATTATATAGTTAATAAAGTTTTTAACTTTTATATAGGTTGTAAAATCAATAAAAACGTCGACCTTGCCGCGCAATTTAATAAAGGACAATAAGGAATAAGGGTAAACTTTTGTTATATACGGATTTGCGCCAAACACGCTTATATTGCGGGAAGAAGGCATTACATATATATCGGACTTGGGATAAGCCTTTTTTAAATTTCTTATAAAGTGCGTAAGCACAACCGCGTCGCCTATGCCGCCGCCTATCGGACGAATTAAAAAAGAACGGGAAGATTTAAGGTCAAAATCCTCGGCGTTCGTGCGGTTTCCCAAAAAAAGGAGCAGTTTTTTAAGAATTAAACCCATATTATAAAACCTCGGCCTCAGGTTTGCGCCAACGCCACAAAAAACGGCGCGGGGCGGAGGAAAGCCTTAAAAAAATACTTTCCCTGTAGCGGCCGATATTTATTATATCCCCGTCAATAAAACCTTTCTGTTTTAAATCTTCCAGCAAAACCTCAAAAGGCATTTTGTCCTTTTCGCTTTTTTTAAGATAGCCATAAGCGTTCTTTATATTATTATAAGCGTCTACGCACCACGCTTTATACAAACGGTCCGCTTGCCCGCAGGAAGATAACTGCCCGTAGAAAAATTCAACCCAGGCATATAAATTTTTAAGTTCGGTACCGTTTTGGGAATCTTTTGAATCCTGCTGCTCGTGCTGGCGCGTGTGCACGCAGTTTACGTCGTCTATAACGGCAGCCGTTCCCTGCGCGGCAATACTTAAGACAAAGGGAAGGTCGTTATTTTTATGGTAAATATTAAAAAGGTTTGGAGCCGTTTTAAAAAGTTCCGTTTTATAAAGGCAACACGGATAATTAAATATATTCTTGCTGAACACATGCGCCGCAAAATCCGCTCCGCCGCAGTATATAAATGCTTTGCGGGAAAGGCGCTGCGTAAAAGGCGGGTGAGCCGCCCCGCGGAAGTTTGTGCAGCCGCCGCTGAGCAAAGTTATATCAGGATATTTATTAAGCCAGGCTAAAGCGGTTTCTATATATTGCGGGTGCAGCAGGTCGTCGTCGTGGAATATCATACAGTATTTTTTATCCGCAAGCTGCTGCGCGGCGCAGAAATTGGCTAAAAGAACATTTTGTGGAGTTTGTATATATTTCGCGCCGGCTGCTTCAAAAATCGTTTTTTTATCCGCGGTTGCACCGTCGGTAGAATTATCCAGTATAAAAACTTCAAAGCCTTTTGCGGTTTGTTTTTTTATGCTTTCCAAAGCTTCGGCAACAAGTTTAGGCCTGTTAAAAGTAGCAATAAAAATTTGTATATCTTTGGCGGTTGTCATTAAAATTTTACCTCTTTGGGCGCGTACTTTTTAAAATTCCTGTATAACAATGTGCAAAGGCGGAAATAAACCGAAGAACGCCTGCGTCCGCATTTAACGGCCATTGGGGAAAGCAAACCTTTATCTTTGGCCAAACAAAAAACTTTACTTAAAGGATAAACCTGTTTTTCTTTAGAACTTACCCACCCCTCATACTTACTTTTTATATCGTGATATACCCGTGAAGTGTAAACGCGGCAATAGCTGCCGTCGGGGAAAGCGGAGCAGCATTTATCGTGATAAAGTTTCTGCCAGTTCAAAAGCTGCTGAACGCTTATGCCGGATTGTTCGCTTTTCGTATCCTGACCGGAGTGCTTTCTGGCAAACACGCAGTTTTTATCGTTCAAAAATATAACTTTGCTTTTTTGCGCCGCCTGAATTAAAATAGGCCAGTCGTTATTCTTGCCGTATTTTTCAAGCGAGTTGTCTATATTTTTAAACACTTCGGTACGGTAAAGCGCGCTTGCGTAAGAAACGCCGCCGTAACGATACATATAAGCGGCAAGTTCCGACGAGTTTTCAAAAAGATACGCGGTATGTTTTAAACCTTGTGCAAAAGCAACCGTTTCACCGTCATTAAAAGATTTACACGAAGAAAGCAGCAAATTAACGGGGCCGAATTTATTTAAAGCTTTAAGAGCGACTTCAATATAGTGCGGGTGGAGCAGGTCGTCATCGTGGAATATCATCACATATTTAGCGCGGGCCAAATGCTTCGCCGCATTAAAATTGGCTGCAATTCCTTGCGCATCAGAAGTTTGCACATACTTTACGCCCCGCGCCTCAAAAGATGCGGCAATATCACGCGTGTTATCCGTACTGGCATTATCCAGCACGGTAAGCGCAAAACCTTTAACCGACTGCCCTAAAACGGATTGAATGCTCTCCCTAAGATACTCGGCGCGGTTATGAGTCATTATAAAAACGTCTACATCTTGCGGCGACAACATAAAATTACCCCGTTATTTTTTTGAAACATTCCAAAACAAAATCCGCTTTATAGTTGATTATCTTTTTATTATGTCTTGTGTAGTCTTGCGGGTTAGCAGAAAGCATTTTTCCCTCTGGCAGATTTTTATAAATATAATCCGTTACTACCGTTATATTAGGATACCATAAATTATGCACTTTTTTATCTATCCAGTGCTGCAAACCCAAGTTGGGTATATCCAAGCCCGCCGAAGCCGCCCAAAATACGGAATTTACGGCGATGATATACATCTTGTGCTTTTGTTTAAGCAAGCTTAAAAGATGGCAGGTTTGGTTGAAAGTAAATTGCTTTACGTCTATCTGGCAAAAAGCTTCGTCCACCACGGCCGAGGGCGTAACGCTTGCCACAAAATAATCTTCCCTTATAAGGCGGCGGATAAGGTCGTCCGTGTAAGGATAAGTGTAAGATGACCCGCGCGAATCCAACTGCAAAAACACTATGCCTTTTTTCTTTTTTGCAAAAGGCAGTATTTTTTGTAAAGTTGCCGTTACGGCGGGGGCGGCCTCTTGCGGAAAGTAAAATATCGGCGCGGGCGCGGGCTTTTTTAAACCGAACGTTAAAGAAAATGTTTTAAATAAACTTATTGTGCGGTGCTTTACTTTTGAGCCGTACTGATAGTAAACGGGCGCGGCTAAAAAGCCCTGCGGAATATTCTTAAAAGCGTCGTCGTAATTATAGTTTTTCCAAACAAGCGGGTTGCGGTAGCCGTCAAAATAAAACACTTTGTCTATATTAGGATTAGTTTCCAGCATACTCCCGACGATAGGGGAATTATTCCTGTCAAAATGTTTTGAAACATAAGCGTAAAAAGGCAGGTTAGGAAACTTCTTTTTAAGGGCTTCAATCATCGGCGTGGTATAAAGATAATCGCCGATACCCATAAAAAAGATAAGAGCAATGCCTTTAAGGTCGGGATTAACTTTTACGGCATTGTTAATGTTATAAAAAACATGTTCGTTCCTGTAAAGAAGACGGTTGATTTTATACCAGTTCGCGTCTATGGGCAGCGTTTCTTTGCGGCGCGGCATACAGGGGTGGTCAAAAGAATACCATATCGGCGTTTTTTCTCTGCAAAAGCAGCCGAAAGTCTTGTGATAAACATATCTTGTAAGTTCCTGCGCAACGCAAAGCGGACGCCACTGCCAAATTATCTTGTTGATATTCATAATTGGTTATATTGTAATAAAAATAGGCCAAATAGCCAAGTTTTCCCGTTTGCCGACTTCCGCCCCCCTTGCCCCAAAGCACAAAATGTGTTGGCGCAATTTTTATACCAGCTAAATTTAGAGGTTATAGTAAGAATGAAAATGATTATGGCAAAGTACGTTTCAAAAGGGATATTTAATTTAGAAGAATCCGTTCAATAAATATGAGAACAAATTTGCAGATTGGCAGCGTGATTTGATTAATGCCGTTCGTGTTGGAACAAA
>CAZBCE010000045.1:0-11514 GCA_964490555.1 uncultured Elusimicrobium sp.
GAATCTGAAACTCAAATCCCGCCGGCGGACCCCGTGCTGGTGGCCATCGGCCAGGCCATTGAGTGGGGCGGTTTACTGGAAGGCAGCACCGCCAAGCTGAACGGAAACCGAACCCTCCAGGCCGACCCGTTCACGTATCAGACCGGCCAGCCGGATGTGTTTGTGGGCGGCGACGCCTACACCGGCCCGCGCTTTGCCATTGACGCCATCGCCGCCGGTAAGCAGGCCGCCATTTCCATTCACCGTTTCGTCCACCCCGGCCAAAGCCTGACCATTGGGCGCAGCCCCCGCGCCTATCAATCCCTGGACAAAAAAGACCTCGACCTGCAAGGGTACGACCGCATGCCGCGTCAGAAACCTGCCCACAACAGCCGCGACCGCGGTTTCTACGACCCGCGAATCACCTTCACCGAAGAGCAGGTGCGCCAGGAAACCGCCCGCTGCCTCAGCTGCGGCGCCACCGTGGTGGATGAAGCCCTTTGTGTGGGCTGCGGTATGTGCGTCACCCGCTGTAAATTTGACGCTGTGTCTCTGGTGCGCGAATATGACGGGGTCGGCGCCGCCTTGCCAGACATGAAACCCATCGTCATCCGCCACATGCTGAAGCGCAAGGTGAAGATCGTCCAAAAGAAAGTGACGCGCAAGGTGAAAGCCATTTTTAAGAATTGATCCGCGACCTTTCGCGGAGATGATTAAGAACAGGGACTCGTATGCACGAACTGGGTGTCATGATTCATGTGGTTCAAACGGTGGAGCGCTTCGCGCGGCAAAACGGTGTCACGCAAATTGACACGTTGGTGCTGCAAATCGGCGAAGCCGCCTCTGTCGTCCCCCAGTTCATCCAGGCGTGTTACCCCGCCGCAGTGGACGGCACCTTGCTGCAGAACACGCGGTTAACGATCGAAATCACCCCTGCAAACGCGTTGTGTCATGGCTGCCGCAAGGTGTACCACTTGCCCGATCACCGGGTTTGCCCGCAGTGCGGCGCGCCAGAGCGAGAAATTCTCAGCGGGCGGGAATTTATGATCAAAGAAATCGTCGCCTGCTGAAGCGCCGCCCTGCCTTGCACTTCCCTTCAACACATTTTTCTCAACGGGCAGCCCCAAAGGCTGCCTGTTTTGTAATAAAAACAGGACAGAAAGAACATTAAATTAATATAATTATTATATGTATACTTTTTATAAGAAAACCCTCGTTTTTGCCTTACTTTTGGCATTTAACGGCACGCTTAATGCGGCTTCCCTTGACCTTGATACCGTCCCCTCTTCAAACAAGGTAAATTTTACGCAGGAAAACTACACCGCCCCTACTGAGCAGGAGCAGCCGGCGGCCATGCCGCAAGAAACATTAAAAGACGATGCCCATGCCGATGTGGACCCCAACGGCCCCTGGATGCTTTGTGATATATCGGCCGACGGCCTTAAAAATATCCGCAAGAAAACCGTTCTCAAAAATATTTCCGCAAAAGAGGGCCGCCTGTACCCTAAAAGCAGCATACAGGAAGATGTCTCTTCCCTTATGGCTTTGGGAAATTTTGATAATGCGGAAGTAGATATTTCTTCCATGGACGGCACAAAAAAGAATAAAGAAGATAAGACGGACGAAACACTTTATAAATGCCATAAACTAACTTTTATAGTAAAAGAACGCCCCATTTTTGACAAGGTAATATTTAAAGGGAGAAAAGCCCTTTCAAAAACCACGCTGCAAAGCGCAATGTCCCTTAAAATAAAAGACCCTTACAGCCAGGCAAAAACCGCCGCCGATATGGAAAGAATTAAAGGCGCCTATCTTGAACGCGGCTACACAAACGCGCAGGCCTCCTTTGAAACGGTTATAGACGAAAAAGAAAGCACAGCACAAATAACCATAACCATAGACGAAGGCAAAAGAACAAAAGTGCAGGAAGTTAAGGTAGAGGGCTTAAATAAAATTCCGCTTAAGAAATTTTTAAAACAGCTTTCCAACAAAAAAGGCAAAATATACAAAGCTCAAAAAATGCCCGAAGATATGTACAAAGTTACAACCTATGCCAGAAATTTGGGCTATTACGATTTTAAAATAGATGACTACAACACCGCTTTCAGCGACGATAAAAGCGACCTTACGATAACATATAAAGTTAATGAAGGCCACCGCGCCAAATTCGGCAACACTACCTTCAGCGGCAATACGGTTTATACCGCAAAAGAACTTGATGCCTCCGTCTTTTACGTTAAAGGCAAACTATTTAATCAGCAGAAATTTGACGCTTCCGTGCGCGATATGCAGGAGAAATATGCAAACAAAGGCTACCTGCGCGCGGAAGTTAACCCCGTAAAAACCTTAGACGAAAAGACAAGCGAACTTAATATTAATTTTGACGTTACGGAAAATAATATAGTTTTTATAGACCACATTGATATAACGGGCAATGAGTCCACTAAAACTTATGTTTTTTCCAGAGAACTGACGATAAAAGAAGGGCAGATTTTTAACTATGCGCAAGTAAAAAGAAGCCAGCAGAAAATACTTAACTTAGGCTTTATTAACGACGCGCAAATAGATATATCGCCGTCCAACGACGTAAGCAAAGTGGACGTGGGTTATAACATTGTTGAAGGCCGCCCCGGTATGTTTACGGCGGGCATAGCAATGTCCTCTTTAGACGGGCTTTACGGCGATGTTTCCGTAAACCACTTAAACCTGTTCGGCAAGGCGCAGCGTCTTTCCTTACGCGCAATGTTCGGCAGCAGGATTTTGGATTACACTATCGGCTGGTCTACGCCGTGGCTGGGCGACAAACCCATAACGCTGGGCGTGGACGCGTTTAATACAAAAAGGTACCGCTCTTACAAATCCACAAGTTCCGCTTATACCGAACTTGATAAAGGCGGACGCATTTATATCGGCCCCAGATTTAACGACGACATTTACAACCTTAACCTTTCTTACAGCTTTAAGAATATAGAAATTTACGATATTGACGACCAGTATCAGGGCGCGGAAGTGGGCCTTATTGAAGGCACAACAAATGTGTCCACCTTGGGCGCAAGCTTTGCAAGAGATACAAGGGACAGCTATTGGGACGCGACGGAAGGCTCCCGCAACTCCGTAGGGCTGGATTTATCGGGCGGGCCGATGTTCGGCGATTTGGATATTTACGAACTCTCTTTAAAATCCGCCTACAACCAAACCTTAATCAACATAGGCAAAGACTACCCTATCGTGCTTATGATAGGCAACAGAGCGGGCCTTGTTAAACCTTACGGCAGGACTGACGTTGTACCCGCGTATGAAAGAATTTTCCTTGGCGGCGCAGACACCGTGAGAGGTTATGAAAGCACGGGCCAGATAGGGCCTGAAACCGGCGGCGAACTTTACTATGTAGCCAATGCGGAATTAAAATTCCCCCTTGCGCGCGAAGGCAGAAGGACAATAGCGCAGCTGGCGGCTTTCTTTGATATCGGCAACTCTTGGAAAAACTTTGGCGATATAAGACTTAAAACAGGCGAAGAGCAAGACGAATTTAAAATGGGCGTAGGTATGGGCCTGCGTATAGTAACGCCCAGCCTGCCGATAAGATTGGACTGGGGTTACGGCCTTAACCATAAAGACGGCGATAAGAGAGCCTATATTTACTTCTCAATGGCTAATTTGTTTTAACTTAGGCGAAGTTTATAAAAATATTTTTGACGCTTTTTTGCTTATCGGGCTAAAAAGTGCTTTACTGGATTTATATGGGAAAATACTTTTTAATTTCTGCGGCTTTTATGCTTTTGCTTCCAGCCTTTTGTTGCGGGCAGGAGGTTCTGCCGCCCGCCATTGCCGCCAAACTGGACCAGACGGAAAGCGCGCCTAAAGAAAAGTATGACACCACAGCCGTAGTGCCTGTACCCGACCAAAACGCTCAGGCAAAACTTGCAACCCCTGTTATGCCTAAAAACGATAATAAGGGCTTCCAGCTGCTCAGCGACGGCAAGGAAGATATTGAAGAACTGCCGCAAGGCACCATTGCCGTTTACATAGACATAGAAGAAGCCTTTAACAAAAACCCTTGGACTATACAGGCCAGAAAAAATATAAAGCTGGACCTTGAAACAAAACAAATAGAATTTGCCCAGCTTAAAGATAAAGTGCGCGAGCTTAAACTTAAAGAAGAAAGTCTTTACCGCCAGCTGGGTTATTACAAACCCTTCTACGAAAACTTGGAATATGTGGAAACAGACGCGGATAATATTTACCCCAGACCCAGAGGGGACGAGTTAAAACCCGTACTTAACACTATCCTCTTTTACTCCTGCGACACTCGTATAGACAGTCCTGCCAATACCCCCGTAAAAACAGAAGAAATTAAAGCAAATCTTAAAGACACAAAAAAAGAAATATTGGAAAAAGAAACCTTCCTTTTAAATTTTAAAGAACTTTCCAAAGAAGAAATCCTCTCCCGCCAAGACGTAATTATTCAGGCCGTCCTTAAAGAAATTTATACAGGCATAAAAGAATACGCCTCTTTGCGCAATATAGGCATTGTGGTTGATAAGCAGGAGATTATTTACGGCAAGCCGTTAAATATAACGCCCGAATTTGTAAAATGGATGAAGTCCTATCACAAAAAATATAAAGAACAATACGGAGACATACTATGAACCTGACACTTGCGGAAATTGCAAAATTTACCGAATGCGAACTTAACGGAGATGCCAACGCAAAAGCTACGGGCATTTGCGGCTTAGACGCCCCGCAGGAAGGCGCTGTATCTTATATTTCCTCCTTAGACAAAATAAATTTGCCCGAGAACTTAAATATAGCCGCGCTTATAGTTCCTGCCGCGGCGAAAGAAAAAGAATTGCCGTTTAAAGGCAATTTGCTTTACAGTCAAAATCCCGAATGGTCTTTTAACCTTTTAATGCGCCTTGTTGATACGACAAACAAACATATCGCCGCGGGAGTACACCCTAAAGCTTATGTGGCTCCGACGGCAAAAATCGGCAATAATGTTTATATCGGCGCAAACGCCACCGTGGAAGACGGCGCAGAGATAGGCGATAACACTATAATTTATTCCAATGCCTACATAGGCCGCAATGTTAAGGTGGGCAAAGACTGCTTAATTTACCCCAATGTAACCGTGCGCGAAGAGTGCGAAATTAAAAACAGAGTTATTCTGCAACCCGGAGCGGTGATAGGCTCCGACGGTTTCGGTTATATTTTACACAACGGCAAGCACGAAAAAATACCGCAGATAGGCAATGTTATAATAAACGATGATGTGGAAATAGGCGCAAACACAACCATAGACCGCGCGAAAATAAACCACACAATCATCGGCGTAAATACAAAGATTGATAATTTAGTCCAAATAGGCCATAATGTAAAAATAGGTGTATCAACCGTAATAGTTTCCCAGGTGGGAATAGCAGGGTCTACGGAAGTAGGCAACGGCGTTGTAATCGCGGGGCAGGTTGGCGTATCGGGCCATATAAAAATAGGCGACGGAGCGATGCTGGGGCCTCAGGCGGGCATTATGAGCAGCATTGAACCGGGCGCAAAAGTGATGGGTTCGCCCGCAAGACCTTACGGCGAATTTATGCGCATAGCCGCCATTATGGGCAAACTGCCGGAAGTTTACAAAGAATTTTTAGCTTTTAAAAAGAAACTTAAATTTTTCTAAGGGTTTACAACAATGAACAGACAAACATTAAAACAATCGGCAATTCTCCACGGCGTGGGCATACACACGGGCGAAAAATGTTCTATGACTTTTAAACCCTCAACGCAGGGCTATATATCTTTTGTAAGAACGGATATAGCGGACGCGCAGCCCATTAAGGCGGAAGTCGGCAATGTATCTTCCACCCTGCGCGGCACAAATTTAAAAACGGGCATTGCGGAAGTGCATACCGTGGAACACGTTTTAAGCGCGGCGCACGGCCTTGGCGTAACCGATATGATTGTGGAGATGGACGGCCCCGAACCGCCGATAATGGACGGCTCCTCCCTGGTATACGCAAACGCTATGCTTGGCGCGGGCCTGAGGGATTTAGAACAAGTTTACCCTGTTTTGGAACTTACTAAAAAGATAGAATATAGTGAAGGCAATATCTCCTATACGGCGCTTCCCGCCAAAGAACTTGCCTTTACTTTCGTTTTCCTGCGTGACCATCCTTTGGTAAACAGGCAGGAATATACTTTTGTAATGGGCAAAGATAATTATCTTAAAGAAATCGCACCCGCGCGCACCTTCGGCTTTGAAGAAGAAATTGCCTTTTTACGCGCGCACGGCCTTGCAAAAGGCGGCAATATAGATAATTGCGTGGTAATAAGAAAGGACGGGTTTTCCGTCCCGTTAAGATTTGATAATGAGATGGTCCGCCATAAAATACTTGATATGATAGGCGACCTTAAACTGACAGGCATGGCTTTAGGGCCTATGCATATAAAATGTATCGGCGGAGGACATAAAAGCAACGTTGAGTTTGCTAAAATTCTGTTAAAGGGGTAGGTTGATGGGCAAATTATCGTTTTTGTTAAAGGCGGCGGTCTGTAAAACTCTTGAGAAGGAAGAGATAAAAAAATACATACCGCATAGAGAGCCTTTCCTTCTGATTGATGAAACGCGCGTCATAGAAGACGACAAGTACCTTTTGGGCATAAGAAAGTTTACCGGTAAGGAAGATTTTTTTAAGGGCCACTTTCCTACGCACCCCGTTGTGCCGGGCGTGCTTATTTTGGAAATTATGGCGCAAGCAGCAGCTGCTGCCATAATGCAAGGGCCTATGTTCAAAGGTAAAGTAGGGTTTCTGATTAGCGTAGATTTTGCTAAATTCAGAAAACAGGTACAACCTGGGGATACGCTTAAAATCCCCATAGAAGTACTAAGAGTAGGAAAACTGACCAAGATATACGCGGAAGCGTATACGGAAAGCGGGCTTTGCACAGAAGCCCAACTTAACTTTATTTTAGGAGAACAACAGTAATTATGCTACCCGCTAAAATACACCCCACGGCAATAATTGACGCAAGTGCAAAGATAGGAGAAAATGTTTCGGTAGGACCATATACCATAATAGGTAAAAATACAACCATAGGCGATAACACTAATATAGGGCCCTACTGCGTTATAGAAAACACAACGATGGGCAGCGGCAACGAAATTATAGCCAGCGCATTTATAGGAGTCAAACCTCAGGATTTATCATATAACGGCGTTGAAAGCATGGTGGTAATGGGCAACAATAATAAGGTGCGCGAATGCGTAACCATCCACCGCTCTTCTTTTATAGATAAACCCACCAAAATAGGCAACAGCTGCCTGTTTATGGCCAATTCCCACGTGGCGCACGACTGCCAGCTTGGGAACAATATCATCATGGTAAATAATGCCGCCATTGCGGGCCACGTTATTGTAGATGACGGGGCAATACTTTCCGCCATGGTTGCGGCGCATCAGTTTGTACGCATAGGCAAATATGCAATGGTATCGGGTTTAAGCGGTATCCCGCTTGATATCCCGCCCTTTTGCAGGGCTGTTGGCGGCAGGGCAAAACTTGTCGGTTTAAATACCGTAGGTTTGCGCCGCGCGGGCTTTACGAGAGAAACCATTAAAGCCATTAAAGACGCTTACAAACAATTATTTTTATCAACAAACACAATGCGCGAATCCATAGAAATTCTTAAAGCCGCAAATCCGTGCAAGGAAGTGCTTGACCTTGTAGCGTTCTGCGAAGCCACGAAACGCGGCATTACGGCTGCGCGCATGAGAGGCGCAAACCATAACGAAGATGAATAACCAAAAAATAGGCATTATAGCGGGCGAAGGAAAATTCCCTTTACTTATAGCCAGAAAAGCAAAGGAAAAGGGTTTTGATGTTTTTGTAATCTGCGCCAAAGATAATGCCGTTTTGGAAGATTTTGCTCCCTATGCCGCAAAGAGTACGGTGTTAAAACTTGGTCAGCTTGGCGCGGCAATAAAGTTTTTTAAGCAAAATGAAGTTAAAAAAGTAGTTATGGCGGGCCGTGTAAAACATATAAATATCTTTAGCGTAATGCCCGATTTACGGGCGGCAAAAGTTCTTGCTTCCGTTAAAGATATGAGAGCCGAAAGTATTTTAGGCTCTACCGTAGGTGAATTTAAGAAAGAGGGGATTGAGTTTGCCCCCTCTTCTTTATTTTTGGAAGATTTTATTCCCCGCCGCGGCGTACTTACCAAAAGAAAACCCTCGCAAGAAGAAGAAGAAAATATAGCCCTTGGTTTTAAAGTGGCAAAAGCTATAGCGGATTTAGATGTAGGCCTGACCTGCGTTGTTGCAAACAGAGCCGTAGTTGCTTTGGAAGGTATGGAAGGCACGGACCTTTGCATAAAGCGCGCGGGAGAGATTTACGCCTCCTCCGCCGCAGTTAAAGCCGCACCGCTTACCGTAATAAAAGTAGCGCGCACCAAGCAGGACCAAAGGTACGATTTGCCCATTATAGGTAAAGGCACCATAAAGGCAATGATAGAAGCAAAGGCCGCAACGCTTGCCATAGAGGCGGATAAAACTTTGGTTTTAGATATGGAGCAGGTTATAGAACTTGCAGATGACAACGGCATAGCAATAACAGCCGTTTAGCAAATTTAACATAAGCAAAAGCCGCATACAAAAAATGTATGCGGCTTTTTTATTTGCTTGTTTAAATCTTATTTTACGGCAGCGGGTTTGGGCTTTTCAAACTGGATAAGCAGTAAGCTTACAACAATTATAAGCAGGCCCGTAATTTCAAATTTATCTGGTACGCGGCCGTTAAGCAGCATATCGGAACCTACCGCCACGAAAGGCACAAAATACGTTACCGCGCTGGCCTTTAACGCGCCCCAGGACTTAAGCAATTTAAAGAGCAGGAGCAAAGCCACGGCGGAAGAGAATATACCCACATAAATTATGGAAATAAAAACTTTAGGCTGAAAGATTTCCGCCCCCGGCATTCTTGCGCCCGCAATCAGGCAGACAATGCCCAAAAATACGGTGCTGAAAAAATACTGGTGGAAAATGTTTTGTTCCAAAGAAATTTCTTTACTCAAGATATATTTTGTAAGCACATTGCCCGCCGCATAGCATAAGGCCATAAGCAAAAGGGAAATGCTGCCGTAAAGAGCCGTTTTATCCATAGCCGCGCTGAATTTTGCCACCGCGGGGCTGAACACAAACATTAAACCCACAAAGCCCAAAAGAACGCCTGCGGCTTTGCGCCAGGTAAAAGAGTCTTCCCCTTTCAAAGTGAACGCGGCGATAATAAATACCCACAAAGGAACCGTGCCGTTAAAAATACCGCCGGTACCCGCGGGAATAAAACGCTGGCCCCAATATAAAAACACAAAGGGCATACCCATAATAAGCCAGCCTGCAAGCCAAGGCCGCCAGGCTTCTTTTCTGGGCAGAAAAACGCTTTTCCGCTTTATCAAAAACCATACGCCGAAGAACACAAAACCTATGAATGTTCTTAAAAACGCGGAGAAATAAGGGTCCACCACGTCAACATTATATTTAACTCCTACATAGGCAGTTCCCCAAAAAAACGCCAAAAGCACAAAATAAACTATATTCATCACTACGCTCCTATTTGTCTTTCCTTTATATAAATGATATTAAATATATATACTTTCTGCATAGTCTTAAGGCATAATTTACCATAGGAAGCTTATATGAACAATAAAATATTCATAGCCTTATTCTCTCTTTTCTGCCTGAGTATGCCCCTGTCCGCCGCCGATATAAGTAAAGAAATAGGCGACGCGGCGCAAGGCGATATTTTTATAACAACTTCCAAGGAAAATCTTACGGTAATTCCGTCGGCTCAAACGGAAGCATCTTACATACAATGGCAAAAGAAACTGTGCGAAGTTACCGTCAATAAACCCGCCAAGCAGGTAACGGAAATAACCGTAACGCCCAAAAAGCAAAACGCTTTTTTAAAAAAACTATTAAGAATACCGCGCAGCACCTGCAGCATAAGGCTTAGCGTAGGCGCGGACAGGAATATTTACGCGTCTTCCGACACAGGCGATATACGCTTTTTTGACGCGCAGGCCAAAAGCGCAAAACTTTATACGGCGGAAGGCGTGATAGAAATGTCAAACTACAAAGGCAATCTTTCCGCAGAAACTTTAACAGCCAGAATATCGCTTGAAAACATTGAAAGCGAAGATTTAAAAATTAAAACCGCAAGCGGCAATATTTACGCGACAGGTTTAAAAATTAAAAATACGGATATTTTAAATACCAGCGGCAAAAGTAAAATACAAGGCATAAGCGAAAGCCTTGTTTTTTATTCTTCCGAAGGCTCTTTGCTTGCCCGCTGGGACGCCCTGCCGGAAAGTAAAAAGCTTAATATTTCCGCGCGTTCCTTTGCGGGCGACATTAAAATTATTATGCCGCGCGGCGCGGATATAACGGAATGGAAACACAATATAGATTTAAAATCAATCTACGGCAATGCAAAACTGGAGAATAACTAAATGCAAAAACAACTTTCGCCTTGGTATTATGTACCGTCGGTATATTTTGCCGAAGGCCTGCCTTACATAATAATTAACAGTCTTTCCGTTGCGCTTTATTCCTCTCTTGGCATATCAAACAATGTTTTTGCTTTTTGGACTTCCTGGCTTTATCTCCCGTGGGTATTAAAAATGTTCTGGAGTCCTTTTGTAGACGGCTATGCCACCAAAAGAAAGTGGATTTTAGGTATGCAGCTTTTGTTAAGCGGAGTATTTTTGTATGTGGCCTTTTCGCTCTCTTTAGGCAGCTTTTTTATAGCCTCTCTGGCGGGCTTTTTTGTAGGGGCTTTAATTTCCGCCACGCACGATATAGCCATAGACGGTTTTTATATGATTGCGCTTGATACTAAAGACCAGGCGTTTTTTGTAGGCATAAGAACTTTATTTTACAGACTTGCGATGATTTCCGGCGCGGGTATGCTGCCCGTGCTTGCGGGATATGTGGAAAAACGCAGCGGCAGTTTGCAGACGGGCTGGATAACGGCATTTTGCGCGGCGGGTATTTTGTTTGCGCTTATGTGGCTGTGGCACTCTTTCGCGCTGCCCCGTCCGCAGGGCGATAAACCCAGCGAAGAAGCAAAAGAAAGTTCCCTTAAAAACTTTAACGCCGCCTTTAAAAGCTTTTTTACGCAAAAAAATATACTTGCCATTTTGGCCTTTATACTGCTTTACCGCGTGGGCGAAGCTACCTTGGAAAAAATTACAACGCCGTTCTTTATACGCCCGATTGCGGAAGGCGCCTTGGGACTTAGTTTAGAGCAATTTGGCGTGGTTAAAGGCACGGTTGGAATGATAGCCGTTATATTAGGCAATATTTACGGCGGCATTTTACTTTCCAAACACGGGTTTAAAAAGTGCATTTGGCCCTTTGCCTTGGCCCTAAATATACCCAACTTAGTTTATCTTTATATGGCCTACTCCCACCCGAGTTTACCCGTAGTAACCATTCTTTTGGCTTTAGAGCAGTTCGGTTACGGCTTGGGCTTTATGGCCTTTACCGT
>CAZBCE010000046.1:0-11293 GCA_964490555.1 uncultured Elusimicrobium sp.
CCCGCTTGCCTATAACCCAAATCTTCGCGCCCGTCTTAAAATCTTTCTTAATCTGCCCGAAAGCGTCGTAGGAGAAAGTTCTTTTTTTAAACCATACGGCTTCGTAAATTTGTTTGTCATCGGATTGCAGAAAAACTTTAAATAACTGTAAAAAGCGCGTGGGTATAAGCTGAGCGCTTATAACGGTGGCGCAAAGGCAAATGTTTTCGGTATGTTTAAAGTCGGAAAGGGGGGTATTCGGCCGTCTGTCCTGATAGGTGCGCGGATAATAATGCAGCAAATCGCTGACCGTGGATATATCCAGTTGGTTGAACATATCCGCGCGGGCGGGGCCTACGCCTTTTAAATATTTAATATCGGGCATATTGATATTATAGTTTTTTAACGATAAAAACCCCCGTTTGTTTTGAACGGGGGTTTTAGTTATTTACTTAAAACTTCCTGCGCGTTTTTGCTTGCGTAGACATTGTAATCTATGTGAGGGAAGATATTATCCTTTTGCTCCAAATCCCACACATAGCCTTCGTCTATGCGGTTGCCTGTAATCATCTCGTAAAGCGATATAAAACGCTTTACATGTTCTTTTGTGCGCTTTGTGGAATATTCCTTAGCGGTGCCGACAGTCATTAAAAAGGCCCAGTCGGAAGATTGCATAAGCACAAGTTCGCGCGCGGCTTGGTTTAAAGCGCGTTTTAATACGCCTTCGGCGTTGGAAAAGCGGTTTGCAAGCTCCGCCATACGCTCTGCGGCTTTAATTAAATGTCTGTAAATCCAGTCATTGCCGCTGTTAAGCCAGACGTCGTTATAACCCTTATCGCCCCACGAGGACATTGAAGGCTCCACCACCTGATTTGTGGGGTTGGCTTCAAGATATTCCATAGGCGTAATAAGTTTTATATCTTTTTGGTCGTAATGGATTTTTTTGAACAGGAATTCCAAAAAGTCTATACCTTCGTACCACCAGTGTCCGTAAAGTTCCGCGTCGTACATGGACACTACCAAAGGCTTTCTGTCCGTAATTACCGATGACAAATGTTCCAGCTGTTTCTGGCGGTTGAACATAAAGTTGCCCGCGTGTTTTGCGGCAACTTCCCTTGCGTCGGAAGGATAGTAAGGCTGCTTTTGATTAAGCGAAACCTTGCCCGTAATTTTGTGGTACTTCATACCTATATTGCGCCTCACTCCGTCGGAATGGAGATAAGGTTTAATATAGTCGTAATCTAAATCGTAACCCAAGTCGCGGTAGAATTCCCTGTAAGCAGGGTCGCCGGGGTAACCGCTTTCCGCGCTCCACACCTGCTGGGCGGATTCCATATCACGTCCGAAGGCCGCAACGCCGCTTGGCGTGTAGACGGGGGCGTAAATACCGTATTTGGGGCGGGGTGTGCCGTGCATAAGGCCGTGCGATTCCATAAAGAAGAATCTTATACCCTGCTCCTTTAAAAATTTGTCATCACCGGGGTTAAAGGCGCATTCCGCAAGCCAAATACCGCGCGGATTACGGTCAAAACGGCGGCGGTAATCGTCTGCGGCAATTTTAATTTGCGCGTGGACGCTTTCCTTATGCACCTGCAAAGGCAAATAGCCGTGCGTGGCGCAGCAGGTAATAATTTCAAGTTTGCCTAAATCCTGAAATTTCTTAAAACCGTTTAAGACCTGCCCGTGGTAATAGTCTTCAAAAAGATTTTTGTATCTTTTGAACTTTTGATTGTACATCTGCGCCACATAAAAGAACTGCGTATCTTTTGTGCGGGTGAGTTCTTTGTCGGAAAGTTCTATGCGCTGGTTTAAATAATGGCGGAAGCGGCTTATTAAAAGCTCGTCGGACATCATTGCGCACAAGGGCGGAGTTAAGGACATTGTTATCCTAAAGTCCACGCCTTCGGCAAGCATCTTTTCGTAAATATCCAAGAGGGGGAGATAGGTTTCCACCATAGCTTCATAAAACCAGTCTTCCTCCAAAAAGTCGGGGTATTCCGGATGTCTTATAAAGGGTAAATGCGCGTGTAAAACTAAAGACAGGTATCCTTTTTCAGGCATAGACTAAGCCTCCTTTTCTCTTTGGGCTTTAATTGTTATGGCTCTTTGTTTTTCTTCCTTGGTGTGATGCTGCGCTCTTATTGGTATTACCACCTGTCCGTCCTGTAAAGAACAGCGCAGGGAAAATGACCCGTCGGGATTAAGCTGTATAAGCTTGCCGCCTATGGTAACTTTTGCGTTTTTGCTGGCCTGGCCGTATACGATAAGTTCGCAGTCGGCCTTAAGCCAAATATCTTCGTCTTCCGTCGGCTGGGGCATTACGTCGCGCGATGATATTGCGCGTGAAGACATCCACGAAGATATGTGGGAAGAGGGAGCTTTGCTGATATCAAATTCAAACATTTTCCATCTTTGGCTGAGGAAGTGCTGCAATTTTTCGCTGGAGCCTGTTTTGCCGAACATTTCCGCGCCCGACATTTTTATAAGCTTTTGATATTCGCCTTCTACAAGCATCCATTTTTCGTCCACAACTTCCGACATTTTACCGGGAGGTATGGTGGTGGCATTGCTGCGCGAAAGCGTGATAAACTGGTTTGCAGGGGTTATTATGCCCAAATCGCACACATATCTTTTGCCGCCTTCGGGGACATTAATATACCAGCTGCCCGCGTCTAATACGACGGGAATATCAAAAAAAGCTTTTGCGTTTGTGCCGTCAAAAGCGGCGACTTCCGTTACATCGTAAACGCGGATTATGCTTTTAGATTTGCTAAAGATATCATGGCCGAACTGATTTCTTATAAATTCGTAAGTATCCGTTATGATGTCCCAAAAAAGAAACATCCATGCGGGATCTTTAGGCAGAAGGAAGGATTCCGTCTTGCCGTAGGACTGCGGTAAATCGTACTGCGCGTCTTTTACCGAGTCGTGGTCTATCTTAATTAGTGTTGTGGAGGAAAAGTTATTGTTTTCCATAGCGCTCCCCTTAAGTTATTTGGTGGCTGTTATCCCCAGTTTAAGGACTTCTTCCAACGACGGTTTGATTAGCGTTGATGATATTTTGACCGATTTAGCCGCACCGTCTATATCTTTAAGTCCGTTACCGCCTACAATTATCGCCACGGATTCGTCTTTCTTTACCGCGCCTTGCGCGACAAGTTTTTTAAGACCCGCGTATGTGGCGGCGCCGCCGGGTTCGGCAAAAATGCTTGAACCTCTGGCAAGTTCCGGTATGGCTGCAAGGATTTCCTCGTCGGTAACTGTTATTGCCATGCCGTGTGATTCGTGCAGAGCCTGAAGGGCAAGGTAAGCGTCGCGGGGCATATTAACGGAGATACTGTCGGCTATCGTTTTAGCTTCTACGGGCACAACTTCCCCGTTGCTTTCCCACGCGTTTTTAATGGCTGCGCTGCCTTCCGCCTGCACTGCTATAATCTGGGGCATTTTTTCTATAATGCCCAGTTTATTAAAATCGGTAAAACCTTTCCACATCGCGCTGACTATTGTACCGTCGCCTGCGGCTACGATAACTTTATCGGGCGCTTCCCACTGTAATTGTTCGCAAATTTCAAAAGCGCAGGTTTTTTTGCCTTCTCTGGCATAAGGGTTAAAGCCCGCCGCGCGGTTGTACCATTTGTACTTTTCCGTCGCTTCTTTGCAAAGTTCATAAGCGTCGTCGTAAGTGCCGTCTATGCGCACAACATTTGCGCCGTAAATATAAAGCTGTACCAATTTAGCTTCGGGCGTATTTTTGGGCGCGAAGATAATTGTTTTAAGGTTAAGGTTGGAGGTTAAACACGCCAAAGAATCGCTTGCGTTACCGGTTGATGCGTCGGTAATAACCTTTGCGCCTACTTCCAATGCGCGCGCCACCACAACTGCGCTGCCCCTGTCTTTAATAGAGCCTGTGGGGTTGCGGCCTTCGTCCTTAATAAAAAGCTGCGATATTCCCAATTCTTCCGCCAAAGCTTCCGCCTTATAAAGCGGCGTCCAGCCTACCTGCACGGGGGGAATTTCGTCGTGGTCGTCAATAGGCAAAAGGTCTATGTAACGCCACATATTGTAAGAGGTATTATGCTCTAAAACATCATAGTCAAAACGTTTTTTAATAAGTTTATAGTCAAAATTAATTTCCAAATTACCGCCGCACGAGCTGCAAACATAATCGGCTTCTCTGGTTTTGTGTTCTTTACCGCAGTTTACGCACTGTAAGTTTAATATCTTTTTCATATATAATAAATATTACCATTTTTGGAGTTAAATAATAAATCCTTAAGCCCGCGCGCGTACGAAAGTTGTCAATACAAATAAAAAGCCCCCGCTTGCGGCAGGGGCTTTTGTAAATATTAGGGTTTTATCAGCGCAGCATTGAAAGTAATATACCCGCAACTACCGCAGAGCCTATTACGCCCGCCACGTTTGGCCCCATAGCGTGCATAAGCAGGTAATTGTCTTCGTTATATTCCTGCCCGACTTTGTTGGAAACGCGCGCGGCCATAGGCACCGCCGATACGCCCGCAGAGCCGATAAGCGGATTAATTTTGTTTTTGGAAAAGATATTCATAAACTTTGCCAAAAGCACGCCCGAAGCCGTACCCACGCAGAACGCCGCCAAACCCAAAAAGAGTATGGCCAGAGTTCTAAACTGTAAAAACTTTTCCGCCGCCAATTTGGAACCTACCGCCAAGCCAAGCATTATGGTAACAATATTTATAAGTTCGTTTTGGGAGGTTTTGCTAAGCCTTTCCGTTACGCCGCATTCCCTTAAAAGGTTGCCGAACATAAGCATACCCATAAGCGGGGTGGCGTCGGGAATAAGCAAAATGCAAAGCAAAAGCACGGTAAGCGGGAAAAGAATTTTTTCCCTCTTGGAAACAGGTCTTAACTGCTGCATTACTATACGTTTTTCGCTGTCGGTTGTAAGCAGCCTCATTATCGGCGGTTGTATAATGGGGACAAGCGCCATATAAGAATAAGCCGCAACGGCTATCGCGCCCAGTAAATCAGGCGCGAGGCGTGAGGTCAAAAAGATAGCCGTAGGTCCGTCCGCCCCGCCGATTATACCTATTGAAGCGGCGTCTTTTATACTAAACGTAAGCCCCGGTATAAATTTGCCTATTAATAGCGCGCCGAATATGGTAAAAAATATGCCAAACTGCGCCGCCGCGCCTAAAAGCGCCGTTCTGGGGTTGGCTATAAGCGGCCCAAAGTCCGTCATCGCGCCGACACCCAAAAAGATTAGCAGCGGGAATAAGCCTGACTCTATGCCAAAGCCGTATATCTGGCCCAGAAACCCGCCAAACACCGTATGAACGGTTCCGCCGTCGCCAACCGCTATTGTGCTTAAAGAGGCTATGGCCGCCACGGGTATATTTGAAAGCAATCCGCCAAAGCCTATGGGTATAAGCAAAAGCGGTTCAAACTGTTTTACTATACCCAGCCAAAGAATAAAAAGGCAGACCACAATCATTATCGCCTGTCCCGCGGTAAAGTTATAAATACCCGTTGTTGTCCAAAGATTATAGAAAGATTGAGCAAGTTCCATTTTTATCTCTCCTTAATTCAACACGGCTGCAACAGAGCCTGTTTGCAGTTGTTCGCCGTTTTTTACCTTAAAAGATATTTTGCCGTCTGCGGGAGCTTTAATTTCGCTCTCCATCTTCATAGCTTCCATAAGGATTACGGGAGTGCCTTTGGTAACAAAAGCGCCTTCCTGAACCAGCAGTTTTAATACCACTCCTGGCAGAGGGGATTTAATTTCCGCGCCCGCGCCTGTAGCGGCGGCTGAGGCAGTTGCGGTCTTTGCGCTGTCTTCAATGCCTTCTTTAACGGCTACGGCATAAGTTTGTCCGTTTACCACCGCTTTGCCTTCCGCCAGAGAAACGCTGTACTTTGCGCCGTCTACCGTAACGGTAAAGTCCGAGCCTTTGCTTTCTGCCTTGGCTTCGTTCTTTCTTATATTAAGTTTAGCTTCGCCTTTAAGAAAGGTTATGCCCTTTTGTCCGCAAGCGGCGGCTATAAAAATATTTTCGTCCGTTACGGGCAGTTTGGCTTCCTCAAGCATAGCTTTTGCTGGGGCGGTGCCTTTTTTGGGATTGGCGTCATTTAATTCCAAAACGGTTTTGGTTGTAGGTTCAAGCCCAAGCTGCGCGGCGGCAAGTTTAACAATTTCCGCGTCGGCGGGCAGCGGTGTTTTGCCAAAGTAACCAAGCACCATTTTGCCATAGCCTTCCGCAAACTTTTTCCACGGGCCAAACATTACATTGTTAAAGGCCTGCTGAAAATAAAACTGGCTTACGGGCGTAACGGAAGTGCCGAATCCGCCTTTTCTTACGGCTTCGCCCATGGCGGAAAAGACTTCTTCGTACCTGTCTAAAATACCGTTATCGCGCATCATTTGAGTGTTGGCGGTTAACGCGCCACCGGGCATTGGGGAGAAAGGAATTGTAGGCTCAACTTTTGTGGCCTCGGGCGGTAAAAAATAATCTTTCATACAATCTTTAAATACTTCCTCCGCCTTTTTAATTTTCTCTATATCTATGTCTAAAGTATAGTTTGAGCCGCGCAAAGCGTGCCACATAACCATAATATCGGTTTGGCATGTGCCGCCGCTGGCGGGCGCCATGGAAAGGTCAATCCTGTCCGCCCCGCCCTCTAAAGCGGCAAGATAGCAGGTTGCGCCGTTGCCTGCGGTTTCGTGAGTGTGAAAGCAGACTTCAACTTCGGGCGGTAAAATCCTTTTTGCAAGTTTTATGGTTTCCCTTACCGTTGCGGGGGTGGAGGTGCCTGAGGCGTCTTTAAAAGCAACGCTGTCAAAGGGGACGCCCGAGGCAATAATTTCTTTCAACTTACCCGCGTAAAATTCTGGGGTGTGAACAAGGCCTGAAGTATCCCAGCCGGGGGCAAGGGACATCATTGTTACGGTAACTTCGTGCTTAAGGCCAGCTTCTTTAATACATTTGCCGCTGAAGATTAAATTGTTAACATCGTTTAAAGCGTCAAAGTTTCTTATGGTTGTAACGCCGTGCTTTTTGAATGTTTGAGCATGCAGTTTTATAATATCGCTTGATTGGGAATCCAAGCCGACAACGTTTACGCCGCGCGCTAAAGTTTGAAGATTGGCTTCAGGCCCCGCGGCTTTGCGGAAAGCGTCCATAACGTCGTAAGCGTTTTCGTTATTATAAAAGAAAGCGGATTGAAAGGTTGCTCCGCCGCCTGATTCAAAGTGTGTTATCCCTGCTTCTCTTGCGGCTTCAACCGCGGGTAAAAAATCTTTGGAAAGTACTCTTGCGCCGTATACGGATTGGAAACCGTCCCTGAACGCGGTCACCATAAACTTAATTTTTTTCATTTTTTCGGGTTCTCCTTAGTGGTTATTTGGCAAAGTTTTTTGCCGCGGCTATTGCTATTGCGACGGCGGTATTGCTCTGCGCCGTCTGCGCCGCAGCGGCTTTCGGCTGCTCTTGCGGGAAGCGTTTGTTTAAAAATTCAACCAGCTTTCTAAGCGCTCCCATTATATATACAAGAAGTATAAGGAACAGAAAAGTCATTCCCATTCCCACAATCATAAGCTCTACGCTTTTTTCTATAAGGTTAACTTCCATCGGCGGACTCCGTTTAATTATATTTTTACTTATGCTTATCAAAAATCCATATCGCCCAAGGCAACGGTTTTTATGCCGTTTTGCGTTTTAAGCAACAGGCGGCCGCAGTCGTCTAAATCAAATACTTCGCCTTCAATGATTTCCCGCTGCGTTTTTATTTGCGTTTTTTTGCCTAGATAAGGAAAATTTTGTTTGAAATCCTGCTTTATCGCTTTAAAACCCTGCGTTATAATTTGCCCGTAAAGTTCTTCAAAGTTATTAATTAGAAGTTTTAAAAAAGCTTCTTTGGATAATGTAAGGCCGAAGTCTTGCAGCGCGGCGGCGGGTTTGGCGCAGTCAAAGTTTTGCTTTGCAATGTTTACGCCCGCGCCTATAAGTACGCCTGAAAGGGCTTGGTCATCATATACGGCCTGACTTAAAATACCGCATATTTTTTTGCCTTCGCAAAGGACGTCATTGGGCCATTTTATATAAGCTTTTATACCTTGCAAGTTAACGGTTTTGCATACGGATAAAGCCATGGCTTGGGTTAGGGACTGTAAGTTTTGCACATCAGTATTATGCGGCTTTAGTACTACGGTAAAATAAAGGCCGCCCGGGGGTGAAAGCCATACGCGCTGCATTCTGCCTTTGCCTGCGCTTTGGGTGCCGGCAAGTATTATATCTTTGTGCTTAAGTTCTTTTAGATTGTCTTTTGCATAAGCATTGGTAGAAGGCAGGTTGTCAAAAGCAATAACGTTCATTAATCACATTCTAGCAAAAAAACGCCGTTCTTATAACCCCTGCGCCTTACGGGAGGAAGGGTTTAAATTTTATATAATTTACTTATGCATCATATACACTTAATAATGTGGACGGCGTTTTGGGCAATAGTTTCTGTTGCTCTGTTTGTAGACCTTGTTTTAATGAACAAGCATCACGGCAATGTAACAATTAAAGAGGCTTCTTTAATGGTTATTGCCTGGGTTTCTTTAGCGGCGGCTTTCGGCGGGGCTATCTGGCTTACCATGGGTCATTTGAAAGCGCTGGAATATTTTACGGGCTATATAATAGAATACTCCCTTTCAATAGACAATATGTTTGTGTTTATTATGATATTCTCCTACTTTGCCGTACCGGGGGAATACCAGCCCAAAGTTTTGTTATGGGGTATTTTAGGCGCGGTTTTGATGCGCTTTGCCTTTATTTTTGTGGGCGTGCAGCTTATAACTTCCTTTAAGTTTATGATTTATATCTTTGGTGCATTACTTATATACACTGCCATAAAGATGATGCTTAATAAAGGGGAAGAAACTATTGACCCCTCCAAAATGCCCGTGTTAAAGATACTTAAAAAGATAATGCCCGTTAAGGAAAATTACCACGGCAGCAATTTTTTTATAAAGGAAAACGCCAAACTTTTTGCCACGCCGCTTTTTGCCACGGTTTTGGTTATAGAATTTTCGGATTTAATTTTTGCAGTGGACTCTATCCCCGCCGTGCTTTCCATTACGCACGATACCTTTATAGTATACACTTCAAATATATTTGCCATTATAGGGTTAAGGTCTTTATACTTCCTGCTTTCTGGTATGGCGGGTAAATTTGAATACCTTAAGCACGGCATAGCCGTGGTGCTGGCTTTTGTGGGTACTAAGATGATGATTTCCCACTTTTATCATATCCCCACATGGGCGTCGCTGCTTGTTATAATTTCCATACTTACAGCGGCGGTGGTTGCTTCCTTACAGAAGCAAAAAAAGGACGCGGCCAGACAGGCTTAACATATCCTTTAAACGCGTGTTGCACATTGCGGATTAAATTTGATATGCTCAATATACGGTTTTAAAACAATTTGTAGCACCGGGGGCGACCAGTTTCGACAGATATCGCTGAGGCCCGGTTGCAGGTACCGGTTGGCCAGGCCGGTTAAAATAGGGCCAAAAACACTAGTTGGCAACAACTACAACAACAACGTTTGGGCAACAGCCTAAACCCGTAATCTTTGTATCGACGGTGTACTTAGATTAAACGGTCAAATCAGCCGTATGCTGTGGGGAAGGTCCGTTTAGCCTAACCCTGCTTAAGACAAATTAAACAGGTAAAGTTTAAGCAGCTTCGGGCGATAAACTTTACTAAACAACCGAAGCTAAACCTGTAGTAACCGAGTTGTATGGATGTTTGGACGCGGGTGCGAATCCCGCCGCCTCCACTTTATTTTTAATTACGGAGATTTTATGGCAGATATAAGATTTGGTACAGACGGCTGGCGCGGCATTATAGCGTGGGATTTTACTTTTGACAATGTGCGCCGCATGGCCCAGGCCTTGGCTAACTTTATTAACGTTAATACGCCTTCTAACATTGAACCTAAAACAAATTTGGTTGTGGTGGGCTATGACAGAAGATTTTTATCGGATAAATTTGCTGCGGATATAGCCAGCATTTTAAAACTTAATAAGATTGACGTTACTCTGCTTAAAAACCCCGTTACCACGCCTATGTTAAGCTGCCTTACCGATACAAAATTTTGGATTGGTATAATGGTTACCGCCAGCCATAATCCGCCGCAGTATAACGGTATTAAGGTTAAGATGAACGGCGGCTCCATATCATACAGACTTACAAAAGAAATAGAAGAATTTATTGACCAAAAACCCGTTTTATATATCCCCGGCCATAATGTTGAAGCCGTGGACGGACTTGAGAAAATTTATTTTAAATATATAGCCTCCAAGGTTAATATGAAGAAAGTTTTGGAGCTTAAAGGCAAGGTTGCCGTTGATTATATGCACGGCAGCAGCGCGGGATATTTTGAGCAGCTTTTACCGCCCGCCAGAGTTGTGGCTTTAAATGTTAATCACGACCCTGCCTTCGGCGGCGTTAACCCCGAACCTAAGGAAAATGCTCTTGGCGCGCTTAAGAAAGCCGTTATTGATAATAAGTGCATTATGGGCGTTGCCTTTGACGGCGACGGCGACAGAACAGCCCTTTTGGACGAGAAAGGTAAATATCTTTCCCCCTGCATAGTTTCCGCTGTGGTGCTTAACCATTTGGTAAAACATAAAAAATTAACGGGCCGCGTACTGCAATGTATCTCTATGGGTTATCTTAACAAGAGAGTTGCGCGCGCCGCTAAATTGGATTTTGAAGAAGTACCCGTCGGCTTTAAGTATATAGCCGAACGTACCCCGCTTGAAGATATAGCCTTTGGCGCGGAAGAATCGGGCGGTTATTGCTGGAAGGGCATTATGCCCGAGCGCGACGGCCTTACGCTTGCCGCTTTTATGATGGAAATTATGGCTACGCGCAAGCTTAGCCTTAGCGAATTGGTAAAAGAAATAGAAAAAGAATACGGCGCAAGCGTATATCAAAGACGCGATATCCCGCTTGCCAAACCCGTGGATAAAACCTCTCTTGCCGATAAGCTTAAAAGAAAGCTTCCCAAAAAGATTAACGGACATTCCGTTGCGGAAGTGTTAACTTTTGACGGGCTTAAGATAATTTTAGACAATGACGACTGGCTGCTGGTGCGCCCTTCAGGCACGGAGCCTACCTTAAGACTTTACAGCGAAACCGCCGATAAAAAACAGACGGAAGCGTTTTTGGACTTCGGTCAAAAACTGCTTACTACCGTCGGTATGAAATAATATGAAAAAGATTATAGTTGTTGACGATTCCGCCGTACTGCGAACGACCATACAAAACGCTTTGGACAGCGCAGGGTATGA
>CAZBCE010000047.1:0-11208 GCA_964490555.1 uncultured Elusimicrobium sp.
TTTCCTTGATAACCCGCAGGAAGAAAACCTTGCTGATTTTGAGGGAGAAATAACAGTAATATCCCCCTTTGCCGCGCAAAATGCCAAAGACGCAAACCTGCGCCCCAATATAAGTTTTAACGGGGATTTAAACCTTTTTAATACGGAAACGGGACGCCTTAAAAAAGAAAATTATAATATAACTTTCTTCTGCCTTAACCGCGGCGAACTGGACAGACTGCAAGATGTTTTTAACGATTATCCAAACCTTAAAAATTTGCCTATGGTTATAAATCCCTTAAGGCAGGGGTTTTACAATCCGTCGGAAAAATTTGCGTTTATAACATCGGGCGAAGTATTAAACAGAAATTACCGCTCCTCGGCCTTGGTGCGCAAGTTTGACAGTACGCAGGCAAAACACGTCCGCTTTAAAGAACTGGAGGCGGGTGATTATATAGTCCATCAAGAACACGGCATAGGCCGCTACATAGGCCTTGAAACTTTGGAAAATGACGGCATACCCGTGGACTGCCTGATAATAGAATTTAAGCGCGGGGAAAAGCTTTATGTCCCCATAAGCGACTTTAAAAAAATACAAAAATATATAGGCATTAAAGGCAAAGCGCCGCGCATCTCTTCCCTAAGCGGCAACACATGGAAAGAAGTTAAAAAACGCGTAAAAGAAGACGCGCAAAAAACCGCAAAAGAAATTTTAAAACTGGAAGCCCTGCGCCAAGCCAATAAAGCCGCCGTGCTTATAGGCGACGACAGGCTGGAGCGGGAATTTGCCGATTCCTTCCCCTACGAACAGACGGAAGACCAAACAAAAGCCATAGCGGAAATTCTGCTTGATATAACGCAGGAAAGAGCAATGGACCGCGTGCTTATAGGCGATGTCGGCTTTGGCAAGACGGAAGTGGCAATGCGCGCCGCGCTTAAGGCCGCACTCAGCGGCAGGCAGGTTTTAGTACTTGTGCCGACCACAGTTTTAGCCGCGCAGCATTTTAAAACATTTAAGTCCCGCTTATCGGGCTTTCCCGTGCGGGTGGAAATGTTAAGCCGCTTTCAGACAAAAAAAGAGCAAAAACCCATAGTCGCCGATATAAAAAAAGGCCTTGTGGATATTGCCGTGGGCACGCACAGACTGCTTTCAAAGGATATTGAATTTAAAAACCTCGGCCTTTGTATTATAGACGAAGAACACCGCTTCGGCGTAAAACAGAAAGAAAAAATAAAAGCAAAATCTTTGGGCGTGCATACTTTAATGCTTTCCGCCACGCCGATACCAAGAACTTTAAACCAATCACTTTCAAGCCTGCGCGATATGTCCGTTATAGAAACGCCGCCGCAGGGCCGTATGCCCATTAAAACCCGCCTTATGCCTTACAGCGACGATATTGTCGCCCTTGCCGTGCGCGAGGAAATTGCCAGAGGCGGGCAGGTGTTTTACCTTTATAACAGGGTAGAAAGTATGAAAGAAAAACTTATACGCCTTCAGCAATTACTGCCCGAAGCGCGCATCTGCATGGCGCACGGGCAGCTGGACGAACGCGAGCTGGAAACCACCCTTTGGGATTTTTATAATAAAAAGTACGACGTGCTTTTAGCCTCCACTATAATAGAATCGGGCCTGGACGTTACCAATGCCAACACGCTTATTGTGGAAAACGCGCAGGACTTCGGCCTTGCCCAGCTTTACCAGCTGCGCGGCAGAATAGGGCGCGGCAATACAAAAGCTTATTGCTACCTTTTGCACCCGGACTGGCTGTTTAAAAAGAAAGAGCAGGATTATTCAGTCAATTCCTTCTTCGGCAGAATAAAAACGGCGGAAAAAGATACTACCGAAGACGCCAAAAAACGCCTGTCCGCCTTAATGGAATTCAGCGAACTTGGCAGCGGCTTTAAACTTGCTTTAAGAGATTTGGAAATAAGGGGCGGCGGCGAACTTTTGGGTATACGCCAGCACGGCTATGTAAACGAAGTCGGCCTTGCGCTTTATTGCGATTTAGTATCGGCGGAAGTTAAAAAACTTAAAGGCGAAGCGGTGGAAAAGAAGCTTTTTGCCACAACCAATTTGCGCATTGCGGCTTATATTCCGCCCGACTATCTGCCCAATGACAGCGAACGTTTACGCTATTATAAAGAACTTATGTCCGCCGATAAAGACCAAAAGCAGGTGCTGCTTTCAAAGCTGGAAGATTTAAGCGGCCCAGCCCCGCAGGAACTTAAAAACCTTATTGCCGTTTTGCAGCTTTCCGCCGATGCGGGCGGCCTTAATATCCGCCATATAGAAAGCGGGGATAATTATACGGAATTCTTTTTTATACGCGGCTTTGCCATACCTGCGGAAACTATAAGCGCCCTGCTTGAAAAATTTAAAAGTTCGCTAAAATTTATACCCGCGCCAAACGGCGACGGACTTAGAATATACCACCGCAGCCAAAACCCCATAGAAGCCGCAAGATATTTGCTTGAGGGCCTGGCCCCGCTAATCCCCGCGCGCAAATAAAAAATAACTGCAAGACATCTTGCCCGCCGCGCCAATAAACTGCTAAACTCTAGGTATGAAGAAACTGCTTATTACAGCCCTGTCCTTAACCTGTTTTGCCGCCTGCGCGCAAAAAGAACCCGCGCCGTCTTCCGTAGTATTGGCAAAAGTGGGCGGATACCCCATAACGCAGGAAGATTTGGACGAAAAAGCCCAAACTTTAGATAAAGATTTTACGCAATATTTAAGTACGCCTTCGGGCAAAGAAAACTTTTTGGGTTTTATGATTAACGAAAGGCTTTTTTCCGTCGCCGCGCGTGATATGGGTATAGAAGCCTCCCCAGAATATCAAAACGAAATTGACGCTATTAAAAGAGAGCAGGCCCGCAGTTTAAGATATGCCAAAGAATTTGCTTTAAGACGTATGCTTAAAGAGAAACTTACGCAGGACGGCACCCTTAGCGTTAGCGAAAAAGAAGTGCAGGCATACTACAAGCAGCACCCGTATCAAATTTATATTATGCACATTTTACTGGCAGACCCGCAGGAAGCCGATACGGTAATGCGCTCGGTTAAGGGTATTAATTCCCCCGCAGCGTTTGCCGCCGCCGCCCAGCGCTATTCAATAGACCCGCAGACCAAAAATGACGGCGGCCGCCTGCCGCCCTTTATCCCCGGCGAATATATGCAGCAGATAGAAGTGCCTGCGGCTAATGTCCCCTCGGGGCAGGTGCAGGGTTTTATTAAAACGCCGCAAGGATTTCATATAATAATGAAAGTGAACGAGGAAAACCTGTCTTACGCGCAGGCAAAGGACAGGATATACCAAATTTTAGAAGGACAAAAAATGGACGCCTATTTAAATTCATTAAAAGATAAATACGGCGTGGAGGTTAAGAATGAAGTTAAATAAAAGTATTGCGTTTGCAGCGCTGTTTTTAATAGCCGCAAGTTTTGCAAGCGCTAAAGTTATGGATTCCACGGTAGCAACCGTAAACGGAAAAGCTATTTTAAGTTCCGATTACGAGAAGCTTAAACAATCAGTCCTTGAACAATATAAAAAGAACGCGCCCCAGCTTTTACAAAAGCAGGATAATGTAACCGCTTTAGGCGAAGAAGTTTTAAACCAGATGGTTACGGACGAACTTCTTATACAAGCCGCAAAAGAACAGGGGATTAAGGTTAAAGATACCGAAATCGCCCAGGGAATAAACGAGGTTAAAACCCGCTTTTCCGTGGACGCGGACGGCAAAAAAATAACCGATAACAAACAGATAGAAAAAGCCTTTAACGACGAACTTAAAAAAGAAGGCTTAACCTATAAACAGTTTGAAGACAGAATTAAAGACCAGCTTGCCGTAAGAAAAGCGGTTGACGCCGCCGTTAAAGCAAAGGCCAAACAGCCTTCCAAAGAAGACGTAAAGCAGCTTTTTGACGACGTACAGCTTATTATGAAAGGCAACAGCAAAGATTATGAAAAATTGCCCAAAGAAAGACTGGAAACCGCAATCCCGCTTGCCGCAAAGTTAAACCAGCTTACGGCCGAGCAGATTAAGATTTCCCCCATCTTTATTAAAGCGGACAAAGGCTTATCTGCCGCCGCTTTGAAAGATAAAGAAAATCAGGCCAAAGACATTAAAAAACAAATTAAGGATAATAAAATTACCTTCCTTAAAGCCATTGAGCAGTATTCAGACGATAAATCCGCCTTGGCCAGCGGCGGGGAAGTTATTTTGGTACGCGGCGTAATGCCCAAAGATTTTGACGAAAAAGTATTTAGCACTCCCGTCGGAGAAATCAGCGACCCCGTTAAAACGGACTTCGGTTTTTACGTTATAAGAGTTAACGAAAAGAAGGCCCGCCAGGAAGTCGCGCTTTCCCAGATAGAAGGCGAATTGGGACAGTACCTTTCCGCCGTGGAAATGCAAAAAGCCATGGGCGATTATCTGCAATCTCTTAAAGAGAAAGCCGATATTAAAGTGCTGATAAAGTTTGATTATCAGACGCCTGCCCCCGCGGCAAAAGCGGAAGAAGCGCAAAAACCTGCGCCCGCACCCGCTCCTGCGGCAAAAAAATAAATAAGTTTTAACTTAAAGGCGGGTTAATAAAATAACCCGCCTTTTTAATTTATGAAGACAAAACACATCATTATAACCGCAGGCGACCCGCTGGGCATAGGCCCGCAGGTGCTTGTTAAAGCTTTAAAAAAAGTGAAGGCAAAAGGCGTGCGCTTTACCGTAATCGGGGAAGAGCAAAGCCTTGCCGCCGCAGGCTGGCAAAGCGCTATGGGCGCGTTAATACCCGTTACAAGCGGGTTTAAAAAGCCATTAACGCCAAATCCCTGCGCTTACGGCGGGGATATTTCTTTTAAAGCCTTAAAACTTGCCGTTGATATGATGTTACGCCAAGAAGCAGACGCGCTTGTAACCGCGCCTCTTTCAAAAGAAGCCTGGGCAAAAGCGGGTGTTAAATTTACGGGGCATACGGAATATCTGCGCGCGCGCGCCAAAAAAGAAGGCGCGCTTATGATGTTTAACAGCGGCAAAATAAATTGCGCGCTGGTAACGGAACATTACAAAATTAAAGATTTAAGCAAAGCTATAACGAAAGAAAAAATTATAAATGCCGCAAAAATATTTGCTGATGTTCTCGGCAAAGCCGCGCCGATAGGAATTGCTGCTTTAAACCCGCACTCTGGCGACGGCGGAAAACTTGGCGACGAAGAAATTAAAATAATCGCGCCCGCCGTAAAACAACTTTCCGCGCAGGGTTATAATGTAAGCGGGCCGTGGCCAAATGACGCGCTGTGGCAAAAGCATTTACAAGGTACATTTAAAGGTATTTTGTTTATGTATCACGACGCTGCGCTTACAGGCCTTAAACTTGCCGCTAAACGCCCGCCCGTGCATATAACGGCGGGGCTTAAATTTTTACGCGTTTCCCCCACGCATGGCACGGCCTTTGATATTGCCGCAAAAAATACCGCCGATGAAAGCGGTATGCTTGAAGCTATAAACTACGCAGTAAAAAAATAAATTTATTCCCTTAGCGCGGTAAGCGCAAGCACTTCGCGCGCGCCTGCCGCTTTAAGAACTTTAGCGCATTCTTCCAAAGTCGCGCCCGTCGTACAAACATCATCAATCAAGATAATTGCTTTTCTTTTAACTTCCGCCGCGTCTGCGCACGCAAAGGCGGATTGGACATTGCTAAGCCTTTCTTCTCTTCCCAGAGATGTTTGGCTTTTTGTTTTTTTGGTTCTTATAAGCAACTCCGCGCAAGGCACGCCGCAGCGCGCGCTAAGGCCTTTGGCAAGTAAAAGCGACTGGTTAAAACCCCTTTGCTTAAGCCTGCTTGAATGTATCGGAACAGGAACGATATAATCCGCCTCCATATACTCTGGATTTTTAAGGTAAGTTTTATAAAGGAACGGAACAAAAAAATCCGCGGCCTGTATGTACTTTTGATATTTAAGCGCGTGAACAAGAGCGCGGGAAGCGGGAGTAAATTTTAAAGAAGAGCGTATCATTGAGCATTTATATTTTGCCGCCTTGCTGCCGCGGCAGTTATAACAATGCGCTCCGCCGTCTGGCAAAGGCAGGCCGCAGCGGCGGCAAGTCAGCATATTATCAAGCGGCGTTAAATCAGTTTTACAGGCGGAGCACAAAGGCCCGGCGTCATTACGCGGCAAATCCGCGCCGCAGCAAAAGCAGGCGCGCGGCAGAAAAATATAAAGCAAAAAATTTTTTATCTTCCAAAGCCAAGCCATAAATTTATCCTTAAAACTGTATAGTAAGCAAGGTGCCCGCGTTATAAGCAGTGTAAGATTCTTCGGGCAGGTAAATATGCTTAAACTTTTCAAATCCCGCGCTTAAAGTTAAGCGGATATTTTTTGATATTTCATAGTCCACGCTTGTTGAGGCCGTAAATAAATCCCTGTTTTCCGACACGGTAAACGAACGTCTGCGCGAATAGCTTACATTGCTGTTCCATATTATGCGGTTGGTCATAAGATACTGACGCGTTATAAAAGGTATTTTGATGCCGTAGGGTAAATTAAAGTCCGCCCTAAGGTTAAGGCTGGGTATAATTTCTTCCACGCGGCTGGTTAAAATATCATCTTTTTCCGTCTTAATATCATAAATATAATTTACCTTTGGAGTAAACCTTAAGCGGCCGTACATAAAAGATGTCTGGCCCGAAAAATCCCTGCGTAAATAATCTTCCAGCGGGGCTTTGGCAACGCTGTCCGTCTGTATAAGTTTCTGTTCGGTATAGGTAAAAGTTGTATCAAAGTAATTAAGCAGCATAAAGCGCAAATCCCCGCCGTAAGCCGTGGTGTCTTTTTCTTTCGTGCCGACAATATCGCTGCTTACAAAACTGTATTTAAGCTTTGTGCTTACGTTAGTAAAATAATTGTTACTGTCGCTTATAAACTTTTCCATTTCGTCCATATTAAGCACAAGGTCGGGCAGAGTGGTTGTTTCCGTCTTGTACATAGACCCTGTATCCTCGTTAGTCTGATAGGCTTTTGAAAAGTTATTGCTTATGGTAATTTTTTTAAGCGGGCTTAAGCGTCCGTCAAAAGAATATTCCCTGAACGGAACCCAGCGCATAGAGGCCGTGTAAGTATCGCGCAGAGTAAGGTTGCTTCTGTATGTATAAGGCGCTTTAATACCTAAAGAGTTCCTTATCCAAATCTCGTCTAAAGAGTTATAGGAATCCTTAACGTTTGCCCAAGTGTCGCCGTCCTGCATTTTATACGCGCCTGACAGAGTGAAGCCCGCAAGAAGTTTGGATTTATTAAAAATTTCTTTACCGTTTAAACTTAATGCCACATTGCCTTCCGCGCTGCGGTCTATACTTTTAACTTCGCCTATATCAAAATCATAAGTTACTTTTGTAGAGCCTTCATAAGTGCTGTAGCTTAACGGGGAAAGATTGTTTGTTTCGTTAGTTCTTATGGTATAGCTGGCGGTAGGCGCAAGCCATTTATTTATCCTGAACGCGCCCGTTACCCCAACCTGCTGATTGGCGGATTTAGAATATTTCTTGTTTTGGAACGCCAAAAGGGAAGTATCATAAGCGTGGCGTTCTTCGTCCACAAGAGCAAGAGCATAGCTTGGCACCAAAGAAGCCCCGTCCCACGGCTGCAACGCAAGTTTAAAACCGTAACTCTGCGTCTGCTCGTCGGTATCGTAATAGGTTTGGGAATTTTGCATTATGGTTTGGTCATTATAATTTATCTTGCTGTTTTTAAGCGAACTGTTGGCGTTTAGGGTTTTTATAAAAGAAGAAGGCAGCGTGGAATTATAATCCATATTAACCGCGTAGGTTTGTTTATTATCGCTGCGTTTTAATTTTTCGTAATCGGCGTTTTCAAAAGCGTATTCCGCCGCAACGCGCGGCATGGCGGCGCCTATATATTCCGCCTTAACGGTACCTTTATCTTTGGTTACTTCGCCTTGGTCCAACACGCTTATGGTGTTGTTGGCGGAGTTTAGCACGTCGGGCGTGGTTATATTTGACTTATAATAAGTGGCTGTTACGGGCAAGTCTTTTATCCTTTTAATTTTTAAGGCGTAATTTTGCTCGGTAAATTTTTGGTTGGTGGCGGCGGTAACAGGCGTTTGAAATTTATCGTCCATATATTTAACTTTACCGCTGACTTCAAACCAATTATCAACATCAACCTTAGCTTCACCCATATACGCATTACCTACTGAAACTACGGATTCCGCCAGAAAAATATCGTCAAGCCACACTTCGCCCTTGGCGGCGGGGTTGCTTGTCCTGAGGCCTACTTTTACCGAAGATATACGCTTAAAGTTTACGCTGCCCAAATTATTCACTACGGCGGGGTAGGAGGAGGCGTTCTCCCACCTGTTAGGGATATTGTCGCCGTCGGTATCAATAAGTTTAAGACTGTAAAGATGCCAGGCGGTCTTAAAATCCAAAGGTATTTCCACCTCGCTGTAATTGTTGGCGTCAGATTCTAAACGTATATAAAATTTTGTGTCCGCGTCTATATTGCCGTTATTATAAAGCAGGAAGCGGAACTGTTTGTGCTGCGAGAAATCCATAGCGCTAAAGCTGCGCTGGACATTCAAATCGGTTATTGTGGAATCCTGCGTAAAATCGTATTTTAAAGCCAAAGACTGTTCCTGTATGTTATTTTGGCTGGAGGAGGTTCTAAGTTCGTTTACCGAGCCGTATAAAGTGCGGAACACCATTCCGCCATCGCCGTTATCGTTAAATATAGGTTTATAGTCGGGGTTATCAATATTGTTAATACCGTAAGGCGAAACTACTTTTTTATAAGTATCGTCCACCGCTTTCCAGGTATTGCCGGAAACCGCAAGATTGGCAATTTTTATTGTACCCTTTTCATTGCCGCCCGCGCGCCTTTTAAGCGTGATACGCATTTGCTTTACGGAAGTCCATCTGGCAGGATTTACCGCGTCAACAAAATTTACGTCGCGGCGGAACTGCTTCCACCCGCTGAAATTGATTATATTGTTTTCCAAACCCGTTTGAGCGGGGTCGTTTATAATCGCGCCCGCGCCGTAAGGGTCTGCCGCGGCAAAGCCGAAGCTGCCGCCCGAGGTAGAATCTTCGCTGTCTAAAATACCGTTGTCGTTTAAGTCCTGCGTGTCCACTCTGCCGTTTGGCTGGCTTTCTTTATTGTAAGTATTCTTTACAAAAGGGTTATAACGCTGGTAAGAGCCGTCGGGGTTAACAAACAGCCAGCCGACATCCTGCGAGGAGGTTATGCCGCCGCGGCAGGTCAGGTCTTCCGTCTTAGGCACATTGCGGGAAGCGGATGTGCCGTAATATTTGCTGCAGGTGGGGAAGACGTCTTCTTCCGCAAAACCCGTCGGGAGATAATTATAATTATCGGAGCGTTCGTCAAAAGTGCCGAAGGAAATATTCATCTCCGGCCCGTTAAGTTCGCCCATCATTGAAAGCTCCATAAGCGTTTTTGCGGTAAAATCCGCGCCCGAACTGCTTATAGGGAAAACCAGGGAAACCTCGTCATTGCTGCCCAGATATGCGGAGGGAATTTGCGTAAAGTCGTAATTTATAACAAGGACATTTTGATAGTCGTCTTTGCCCGCCGCGGCATTAGGGTTAACTTCCAACAAAGGCACGCTTTGAGAGTCCCACTTAACGGAGTCAAAAAAGCTTGTGCCCGCCGTAGGGTTTGCGCCCAGACGCCAGTCGTTATAAACGGTGGAGGCTTTAACATATTCTTTGGTTTCGTCCATATTATCAACCAAAGCATAGCCGAAAAGGTTTTGGTCTTTTTTGCTTTGCGCCGCTTCCGCGCCCAAAGATAATTTTACGCCGTCCATAACCTCCAAATCTTTCACGCGGATATCGGCTTCGGTAGTGGTAAGGTTAGTAGCCAAATCGCCAACTTTGGGAACGCGCTTGGGCTTGGACCCGCCCTCGTTTAATATGGTGGAACCTATGGATATTTTATCGGTAAAATCATAGTTAAATCTGCCGCCCAAAAGGGAAGCGTCTTTGCTTGCGCCCGAGGAAACCTGATAAGTTACGTCAATAACGCTGCCTGAGCCTAAAAGATTTTCGTTATAAAAAGTTATATAACCCGAGGCATAATCAACATAATAATCTTTATTGCGGCCCATAGCCGCGCCGTTTATTTTAACCGTTTCCGACTGAACAACTATATCAGGCTCCAAGAAATATGTTTTTACCGTGGAGTTATACTGAATTAAAAAATATCTGTTTGTGGAGGAAACAGGCGTGGGATTATATACCGAGGGGTCGTCAAAAACGCCCAAAACTTCAAAAATGCCGCGCGTATAATCCACGGAATATTTACAGTAGAAGCGGCTGTCGCCCGAGGAACAAACTTCCCTGCCGTCGGATTCCAACAGCTTAAGTATAAAGCTGCCCTGCCCGTCGTCTTTTGTAATCTGCGTGGAGCCGATATCATAAAAACGTTTTACTTCCAGTTTATAGCCGATTTCATTGGGGTCGGCCAACGGTCTGTCGCTTGCGGTTTTAATAACTTTAGGCATACCGCCATAAGCCGCATCGCTTAATTTTTGGCCGTTGCTGTTGGTGTAATCTATGGCCACTATATCACTTTCGCCAAGGCTTTTTACAAAGCGGATTGTGTTTCTGTTGTAGTCCACAACATAGTCCACGCCGCGCGTAAGCAGCCTAAAGCCTGCGGTAGCGCCTGTATCTGGATAAACGGAAGCGGGAACTTTTAAATCCTGCACTTTAAGAGCTTCCTGATAGCCTGTGTTTGTATGGTCGTCTATATAAACCTTTTCGCTGCCCGATACTATGGCGTAAGTCCAAGCGGGGTCCGCGCCGAAGGTTAAATCGTAATATCTGCGTCTGATATAGCTGATATCTTTTAGGTTTACCGTTTGCTGCTGGCTGTCGCCCTTAAATTGCTTGGTTTTATTTTCGCCCTTGCTCTGGCTGCCGATAAGCCTTAAGTTAGCTCCGCCGTATTTTAAGTGCATTTTCGCGCCGAAGACCTGTTTGTTATAAGAAACAAATTCCGTCCCCGGCAAACTTAAATTAATGTCGCCGAAGTCCGCGCTTTGCACAACTTCGTCTTCTTTGCCGCGGTAACTTACGGAGATATTCTGAGCGTCTTCGCGTTGGTCGTCGTAGTCTATATCAACAAAAATTCTGTCGCTTATTTTGCCCTGCACTTTCATCTGCATTTCCTGCTCAAATTCTATGCCGCTTTC
>CAZBCE010000048.1:0-7831 GCA_964490555.1 uncultured Elusimicrobium sp.
CTGTAAAGAAAAAACCAGCAGCTAAAAAAGTTGCAAAAAAAGTAGTAAAGAAACCGGTAAAAAAAGTAGCAGCTAAAAAACCGGCCAAGAAAGTAGCAAAGAAACCGGCAAAAAAAGTAGCAAAAAAGAAATAGACTTTAATGCTGAAAAACAAGGTTTGAAATTAATTTCAAGCCTTGTTTTTTTATGCCCTGTTAAGACGTAAAAATAGTACAATTTTGTATTGCTGTTTAAAGATGTGCCGTACGGGGGAAACAGATATGTTTAATAAAAAGGCTTTTACGTTGATAGAATTGTTGGTTGTAATTTTAATAATAGGTATATTGGCTGCGATAGCTTTGCCTCAGTACGAGACAGCTGTTGAAACTTCCAGAGCTTCGGAGGCGGCTTCTTCTCTTACCGCAATTTCAAGAGCGGTTGAAATGTACAAACTTGCGCAGGGGCAGCCTACAAATAAATTTGCCGATTTGGACACTTCCATAAGTTCCGCAAATGTTTCCGCCACTTCAATTGATACAAAATTTTATAACTACCAAATATCTATTTCTCCCGGAAATGGAGTCGGTTACGAAGTTATCGCTACGCGTATAAATTCCTCTTCTCAAAAATATCAATATTATATTTATATAAATTATGCCAGAGGAAGAAGCTGCACCGCTAAAACGGAGGAGGCCCGCACTATATGCGATAAGCTTTGCGTCAGCCCCACAAACACGCCTTCTCAAACTAACGGGTATTATTACTGCCAGCTTAAATAATTTTAATTTCCCGCAGATAAAAAAGCCCTCCTGTTAAAGAGGGCTTTTTGCATTGTTAAAAACTTTATTTTATTTTGTAGTACTTGGCTACAATATCCCAAGCTTCTTTTGCCGTTTCCACAAGGTGGAACTGGTCGCTTGAGGATATCACGCCGTAGTGCATAACTTTATTGATGTCAAAGATTGAAGACCAAAATTCTTTACCTACCAAAATTATGGGTATTCTTGCTTTTTTACCTGTCTGCACAAGCGTTAAAATTTCAAACATTTCATCAAACGTACCGTATCCGCCGGGGAAAACAACCACGGCTTTAGAGCGCATTACCAAATGCATTTTGCGGATTGCGAAGTAATGAAATAAAAACGCCAAACCTTTTGTTATGTAGGCATTGGGCTGTTGTTCCATCGGCAGAGTGATATTAAAGCCGATGCTTTTGCCGCCTGCTTCGTATGCGCCGCGATTGGCGGCTTCCATAATACCGGGCCCGCCGCCCGTAACTACTGCAAACTTATTTCTTCCCTGCTTTACAACCATCTTGCCGAAGCTTCTTGCTTCTTCGTAATATTTGGAGAGAAGGTCAAGCCCTTGCGCTTCTGTAAGATGACTTAAAAGTTTTTTATCTTTGGGATTTTTTTCAAGTTTGGCTTTAATGTCCGCAATTCTTTGAAGGGAATCTTTTTTCTCTCTTATTCTCGCGCTGCCAAAGCACACAATGCTGTCGCCGATATTTTCCTGCTCAAGGATAACTTCGGGCTTTAAAAGTTCAAGCTGAAGCCTTACCGAGCGGGCCGCGTCGCTTTTTAAAAAGTCTACGTCTTCATAAGCTTTTATATAGGAGTTATAAGTTCTGCGATGTGGTTTCATTTTTTATCCTTTTATTTTTTTAGTTTGTTAAGTATGGAAATTGCCATCTCTTCCGCGCTGAGGCCAAGCTCGCGGTAAAGTTCGTTTTGGGTGGCTTGTTCAACAAAAACATCTTTGATGCCAAGCCTTAAAACGGAGGCTTTAAGGTGATTATCAGTAATATGTTCCGCCACGGCGCTGCCAAAGCCGCCTGCAAGCACATTATCCTCCACCGTGATAAGATTGGGCGTAAGCGCCAAGGCTTCTTCTATAATATCGGTATCAAGCGGTTTTAAAAAGCGCATATTTACAACGCCGCAATCAATGCCTTTCCCCATCAAAATTTCCGCCGCGGCAAGCGCGGGGTGAACCCTGTTGCCGATGGCAAGGATATTAACGTCTTTACCTTTTTTAAGCCATTCGCCTTTACCTATCGGCAAGTTTTTAAGCGTTTTATCCATAGTAACGCCAAAGCCGTTGCCGCGCGGGTATCTTAAAATAAACGGTTTACCGCAATATACGGCTGTTTTAAGCATATGCTGTATTTCGTTTTCATCGGCGGGCGCGCCTATTATCAATCCGGGAATGTTGCGGAACAGACTTAAGTCAAAAACGCCGTGGTGGGTGGGGCCGTCTTCGCCCACAACGCCTGCTCTGTCCAGCGCAAATACGACGGGCAGATTTTGCAGGCAGATATCCTGCTGTATCTGGTCATAGCAGCGTTGCGAGAAAGAAGAATACATTGCCACAACCGGTTTTATGCCTTGCGTTGCAAGGCCCGCCGCAAAGGTGGCTGCGTGTTCTTCCGCAATGCCGACGTCAAAATAGCGGGAGGGGAATTTATCCCTAAACGCATTAAGGCCCGTGCCTTCGGGCATGGCGGCTGTTATGGCGGATATTGTTTCATCTTCCTGCGCCAGTTTTAAAAGCGCGTTTGAAAAAGCTTTTGTAAAAGTTATTTGATTACCGTGGGCAACAGCTTCTCCCGTTTCCGCGTCAAAAATACCCAGGCCGTGGAACTGAGTCGGCTTTGCTTCAGCGGGCGCGTAACCTTTACCTTTTTTGGTAACTATGTGAAGCATAACGGGGCCGGGAGTATCTTTAATTTGCTTTAAAATGTTTACCAGTTCTTTTACGTTATTGCCGTCAACGGGGCCATAATATTTAAAACCCATTTCCGCAAATAACGCGCCCGAAAAAAGTATGGCGCGCGCGCGACGGGCAATTTTAATTGCGTTATTGCCGATTTCAAAATTGCTTATTATTCTTGTGGCTTCGCTTTCCGCAGTTTGCACATATTTGGTGGTAAGCAGTTTTGTTAAAAAAGAACCAAGCGCGCCCACGCGGTTAGAGATAAACATCTGATTATCGTTAAGCACCACAAGTAAATTTGTTTTAAGCTGTCCAGCGTTCTGCAAAGCTTCGTAGGAAAGGCCGCCCGTCATGCAGCCGTCGGAAACTATGGCGACAACTTTATTTTTTTCTTTCTTCTGGTCGCGCGCAATGGCAACGCCCAGAGCGGCGGAAAGGGCGGTTGAAGCGTGGCCCGCGCCGAAGGTATCGTAAGGAGATTCGTAAATCTTCAAAAACCCGCTTAAGCCGTCTTTCTTGCGGATAGTGTCAAACTTATCCAAGCGGCCCGTAAGTATTTTGTGGGCATAAGTTTGGTGGCCCGTGTCAAATACCAGTTTATCGTTAGGCGTATCAAAGACATAATGCAATGCCGTAATAAGTTCCACCGCGCCCAGACTTGACCCCAAATGACCGCCCGTCTTACTGATGGTGTTGATTATAACGTCCCTTATTTCTTTACATAACTCAGGCAGATGTTCCGCGTCAATAAGGCGCAGCTGCTTGGGGGATTTTAAATTTTCCAATATTTTCATAATTTTAATCTCCGTAAATTAATAGGACCTGCTTACTATAAACTGAGCCATATCATATAAAGGTTTAAGTTTTGTTTTGTCCGCTCCTTTTATGGCGTCCAAGGCTTTTATGGCGTCTTTAAGGGCCTTCTTTGCGGCAAGGCGGCTTTCTTCAAGTCCGTAAAGGGTTACATAGGTAAGCTTTTTATTTTTTGCGTCGCTGTTTGTTTTGCCAAGCTGTTTGGCGGTGGCGGTAGCGTCTAAAATATCATCAACCACCTGGAAAGCAAAACCTATTGCGGCGGCATATTTGGTTATATTTTTTAAGTCCGCGCCTTTAACTCCCGCAAGCAGCGCGCCCGTTTCTACCGAGGTTAAAATTAACGCGCCTGTTTTGTTTTTGTGTATATAAGTTAAAAGCTGCGCGGCGGAAACTTCTTTACTTTCCTGCGGCAGCAAAAAGTAAACGGGTTTTTTACCTTTAAAATATTTTGAAGCGGTAAGTTTTGCGGCTCTTTTTGAAGGGCCTTCCAAAATACCTTCGGCAAAAATATCGGATACTTGCCCGCCCACCATACCGCTTACGCCGCCGTAGTGAGAGAGAGAAGATACCGCCGCTAAAGCGCGCTCTGCGCCCACGGTTTTAATTTTGCCGTTGGAGGCTAAGGTTTCAAAAGCATAGGTTAAAAGACCGTCGCCCGCCAATATTGCCAAATCTTCGCCGAAGATTTTATGATTTGTCGGTTTTCCGCGTCTTAAATCGTCATTGTCCATTGCGGGAAGGTCATCGTGTATAAGGGAATAGGTATGCAGCATTTCCACCGCGGCGCACGCGGGCATAACGTCTGCCGCTTTAAGACCGAAGGCTTGCGCCGTTGCGCTTAAAAGTATAGGGCGCACTCTTTTGCCGCCTGCGTTAAGGGAATATGCCATTGCGTCTTTTATAATCTGCGGGGTATTTTTGATTGCTGCTATATGTTTGCTTAAGCCTTGTTCTATGTACTTGGCTTGTTGGGTCAGGTACTTCTCAAAATCTTTCATTTATAATACCTTCCTGTAAGTATGCTTATAATTCAATTATAGCAATAAAAAAGCCCGCCGTTATTATGGCGGGCTTATGTTAAATTTTAAAGAACTAATCTGCTTAGAATGTAATACCTATTTTTACGCCCGATTCATGGGTTTCGTTGTCGGGTTCCCAATAAGTAGAACCACCGCTTAAAATTATATCAGACTGTTTTATATGCCAGTATCTGAAGAAAGGCTCTATAAATATTCCGAAGTGTTGAAAGTCTTTAGATAGCTTAGCTGAGGTGCGTACGCCGTAACCTTGCGTTTGGGCATTGCTGATATTGGCAAGGGCAGGATTAGCATCGCTTAATCTGGTTCTTTGGGTTCCGTTTATAAAGATATCATATTCGCCGTTGAAAGAAACTGCCCACTGTGCGGGAAGTTTTATTTTTGCCGTTGCCCCAACGGGAGCATATATGTAAGTAGATGTTCTTCTGTATCCGGATCCTGAAGGGTCTTCATTAAGTTCATTTACCAAGTATCTGCCCGCAATACCGAGGTAGGGCCAAAATTCCAAGGCTGAACCTAATTCATACACTCCGCCTGCGGTAAGGCGACCTTCAAGATAATAATTATTGATATTAGGAGCATAATGCGTGGTAGCACCAACCCAAGAACTGTAATTTGTATCGCCCTGCATATAACGTAACTGTATTGCTAAAAATGAAGGATCATTAGCGTCTACTTCTTTGGCGGTAAAAGCGCTTCTGCCGAGGTAGTCAAGAGCTACGCCTGACATTCTGCCTTTAACTTCCATGCGACTCTGACCAAGGGGTTCTTTGTAGCCGTAACTGCTGGTTTCATAAGCAATTGAGTAATTATTTTTTTTGTCTTGCGCGTAGGCGGGAAGCACGACACAAACAGCCAACGCTAAAAGTAGAAATTTTTTCATTGGTAAATCCTCCAAGCAAAATTATACAATATATTTATGGAAAAATTATACATAGGAATTTACGGCAGCGTTAACAGCGGTAAAAGTTCGCTTATTAACAGGCTTGCCGGGCAAGAAATTGCCATCGTTTCTGAAAAAGAAGGCACGACTACCGACCCCGTAAAAAAATTAATAGAACTTGACGGTATCGGGCCGTGCGTATTAATTGATAGCGCAGGGATTAACGATTCTACCGAACTCGGCGCCGCCCGCATAGATAAAACAATGCAGACCGTTGATATTATTGATATGGCCATAATTGTTGCAGACGCGGGCATATTGACGGAGGAAGATAAAAACCTTATAACTTTATTTAAAGAAAAAAATAAACCGTTCTTTGTAATCAATAACAAAAAAGATAAAGGAAATTACAAAACTTTAACGGTGGAAGGAACCGAAGTTTACGAATTTAGCTGCACTAAAGATAAAGATGTTAAAGCCTTACTTAAAGCTATACAAAAATACCGCCCGGGTTACGCGGTAAAAAAGCTTGTGCTGCTTGACGACCTTATAGAAAAAGATGATGTTATAGTTTCCGTAACGCCTATTGACAGCGCCGCGCCAGAAGGCCGCATGATATTGCCACAGATGAATGTTATCCGCAATGTGCTTGATAATAATGCGATTAATGTTGTCGTGCAGGTGGAGCAGCTGGCTGCTTTTTTAAAATTGCCCGTAAAGGTTAAACTTGTTATAACCGACAGTCAGGCTTTTAAAGAAGTAAGCAAAATTGTCCCGCCCGAAATTCCTTTAACCAGCTTCAGCATTGCTTTTGCAAGAATGAAAGGCGACTTTGAATATTATGTTCAAAGCGTGCGCAAAATTGCAAAGCTTAAAGACGGCGATAAAGTGCTTATACTTGAATCCTGCTCGCACAGTGGCATCAGTTGCGAGGATATAGGCCGCGTAAAACTGCCTAAGATGATAAGGGAGATAAGCGGTAAAACTTTGGACTTTAAAATTATCACTAACTTAGACCCGTTGCCGCAGGATATAGCCTCCTACGGGCTTGTGGTGCAGTGCGGCGGTTGTATGGTAACCAAAAACCAGTTGCAAACCAGAATACAGAATATAAAGGAAGCAGGCGTACCCGTTACAAATTACGGCGTTACAATAGCCTACTGTACAGGTATTTTGGACAGAGTTACGGAGATATTTAAGATTCCCGTTGAAGGTTAAATATTTAGAATATAGAAATAAAAAAGGCCCGTTTTAAGCGGGCCTTTTTTGCGTCATTTTATATTTATTGTTTAGAGATATAAATCTCTCTTGCCTTCGGCAATTTCCTTAAGGCTGGCTTTAACTTTTTCCTGTACCTGTTGCGGTACGTCTTTCATCATATCGTCTATAAGTTTAAAGCCGTTTTCTTTAAGCGGCTGATGAGCGAAGTCGTGTAAATATTCCGCAAAAGTAAACATAGCGTTTGGCAGGCAATGCGCTTTAATAAGGCCCGGTTTTGCAAGGTCCATAAAGTCTTTGCCGACACGGCCCAAACGATAGCAGCCCGTGCAGAAAGAAGGTATATATCCGTGTTTTACAACGTCGGTTATAACCTGTTCAAGCGTTCTAAAATCGCCAAGCGTAAATTGCGGGTCCGTGTCTTCTTCCTCGTAACCGCCGGGGTTAGTTCTGGAACCGCCCGATATTTGCGATACGCCAAGTTCTAAGGCCGCGCTTCTCATAGCGGGCGATTCTCTTGTGCTTAAAATTATGCCCGTGTAAGGCACGGCTATCCTAAGTACGGCAACAACTTTTTTAAAATCCTCGTCGCTGACGGCATATGGCGGATGTTCGCTTAACGGAGAGCCGCAGGCGGGTTCTATACGCGGTACGGAAATTGTGTGCGGCCCGCAGCCAAAGGCGTCTTCCAAACTTTTAATATGCTGGAGCGTTGCAAGAATTTCGTACTTATAATCGTAAAGCCCCAGCAGGGGGCCTATGCCCACATCGCTTATGCCTGCTTCCATCGCACGGTGCATAGCTTCCAGACGGTACTGATAGTTCTTTTTAGGGCCGCCTATGTGCAGTTTTTCATAAGATTCTTTATGGTAAGTTTCCTGAAATAACTGGAAGGTTCCTATCTTATGTTTTTTAAGTTCTCTAAATTCGTCGGTTGTCAGCGGCGCAATGTTTACGTTAACGCGTCTTATTGTGCTTTTACCGTAAGAGGCGGAGTAAATGGAGTCTATTGAATCAAACACATATTTAAGGCCCGCGCCAGTGTAGGATTCTCCCGCCACCATAAGCACGCGTTTATGGCCTTGTTTAAGCAGGGCTTCGGTTTCGGCCTTAACTTCTTCCTGCGATAGCGCGCGGCGTTTAAGTTCTTTGTTGGACGCGCGGAAAGCGCAGTAAAGACATT
>CAZBCE010000048.1:7931-10942 GCA_964490555.1 uncultured Elusimicrobium sp.
AGCGCGCGGCGTTTAAGTTCTTTGTTGGACGCGCGGAAAGCGCAGTAAAGACATTCGTTAAAGCAGACATTAGATATATAAAGCGGAGCAAATAATACGACGCGGTTGCCGTAGATGTGTATTTTTATGTATTTTGCCGTATCGTATATTTGTTGCAGGAGGTTGCTTTCTGTTACGGAGAGCAGAACGGCGGCTTCCTCAAAGGAGATTCCGTTGAATTTTTTTGCTTTTTCAAGAATTTCCTGCACTTGGGAGGCTGTATGGTTTGCAGTTTTTGCAAGTGTTTCCTTAATTAGGGTATCGTTAATGATGTTCATACCATTATATTGTACCACTTTATTTTTGCAGCGTCTTTTACGGCGATACTTTGTCGCTTGGTCGGTCAGATACTCGGCCTTCCAGGCGCTCGCGGTATCCTTCCCTCCCTGCTCCGCGTCTAGCCGTAAAATACTTGCAAAAAGTAATTTGCATTGTTGAGAATACGGCAAATTTACGCGGATTTTTTGGAAAGCGTGATATTATTACCTTTAATCTTTATAATGCCTTCTTTTTGCATTTGCGCCAGCTGGCGTTGCAGCGCGCTGCGGTTAACGCAAAGATATGCCGCCAGGGCCGTGCGCGTCATAGGCAGTTTAAACGTAAAAGAAGTGTTTTTTGTAGCCAGCCCGCGCAGGTATACAAGCAGACTTTCCCGTATATTCTTTTGCGATACTATTTGCAGGCGGTTATTTAAAAGCATATTTTTTTGCGCTATAAGTTTTAACAGGTTTCTTATAAGCATACTGTGGCGCGGACAGATGTTTTGACACGGCGTTATAAGCTTTTGGTAATTTAAAAATAAAATATCACAATCTGCGGCGGCCGTTACCGTAAACGGGCTTCTTTCTATCTGCATGCACAAAAGAACGCCAGCAAAAATATTACCTTTAGGCACTCTTTCCATTAAAAAGGAACCGCCCAAAATATCGTTTGAATTAATATCAACCGCGCCTTGTATTATAAGGCCGAGTTCCTTTAAATTATCTCCTTGCAGCCAAATAATATCGCCTTTGGTAAAGCTTTTATTGCGCACCTCAAGGCAGGGCGAGATACAGCTTAAATCCGTTCCGCCGAGGCCCTCAAAGAGGGGAAGTGAAAGTAAAAAATCATTATATTTTTCTGTCATAAGCCTGTTGCAGTTGCAACATACACCTTTAAAATACTGTACTATAATTTTTTCAGTTATTCAAACGCAGTTTATGTTGCAGTTAAAAATGCGAAAGGGCCAAAACCCTTTACTATAAATAAGGAGAAGAAAATTATGTCAATGTTTTGTTTCCAATGTGAACAGACCGCAAAAGGCACGGGCTGTACGATACAAGGGGTATGCGGCAAGCTGCCGCAGACGGCCGGTTATCAAGATAATATAACAGGTATGCTGGTAACGCTTGCTTTGGCCTTGGAGGGCAAACCCGCGCAGGAAGAAGACGCAGCCCTGCACGCTTTGGCTTTGGAAGGTTTGTTTATGACCATAACCAATGTTAACTTCAGCGATAAAGTTATTAACGCGCAGGTTGATAAAACTGCCGTTGCCGTAACCAAGTTAACGGGTAATGTTCTGCCGAAACCTTATGATATGCAAAGCGTCTGGCACGAGCATGAAGATATCCGCAGCTTAAAATCTTTAATCCTGTTCGGGCTTAAAGGTATGGCGGCTTATGCTTATCACGCCGCAGTGGCGGGGTATCACGATAAAGAAGTTAATAAATTCTTCTTTAAAGCTTTGCGCGCGATAGGCAAACCTACCGAGCAGGGCGAACTTTTAAATATAGTATTGGAAACGGGCAGGGTGAACTTTGAGTGTATGGCCCTTTTGGATAAAGCCAATACCGAAACTTTCGGAGTGCCTGTACCCGTTGAAGTATCTATGACCGTGGAAAAAGGCCCGTTTATAGTAGTAAGCGGACACGATTTAAAAGACCTTGAAAAGCTTTTAAAACAAACCGAAGGCAAAGGCATAAATATTTATACGCACGGCGAAATGCTGCCCGCGCACGGATATCCCAAACTTAAAGCCTATTCTAACTTAAAGGGCCATTTCGGTACGGCTTGGCAGAACCAGCAGAAAGAATTTGCAAATGTTCCCGGCGCGTTTTTATTTACCACCAACTGCCTTATGCCGCCCAAAGACAGCTATAAAGACAGAGTATTTACAACGGAAGTGGTAGGTTTTGACGGCCTTGTGCATATAGGCGAAGATAAAGATTTTACGCCCGTAATCAAAAAGGCTTTGGAACTTGGCGGCTATCCCGCTCCGTTTGAAGGCAAAGGCATAAACGGCGGCAATACCGTTACCACGGGCTTTAGCTGGAAGACAGTTTTAAGTCAGGCGGGAGTTGTGGTGGACGCGGTTAAGAGCGGCGCGATAAAACACTTCTTTTTAGTGGGCGGCTGCGACGGCGCAAAACCGGGCCGCAATTATTACACCGAGTTTGTAAAACAAACGCCTAAAGACACTGTTATCTTAACATTAGCCTGCGGCAAGTTTAGGTTTAACGACTTAAAACTGGGCAATATCGGCCCTCTTCCCAGACTTTTGGATATGGGCCAGTGCAATGACGCTTACGGCGCTATAGAAGTTGCCCTTGCTTTAAGCAAAGTCTTTAACGTCGGCGTTAACGAACTGCCTTTAACTTTAGTGCTTTCCTGGTACGAGCAAAAGGCCGTCTGCATACTGCTTACCCTGCTTTACTTGGGCGTAAAGAACATTTACATCGGGCCCAGCTTGCCCGCGTTTGTATCGCCTAATGTTCTTAAAGTATTGGTTGATAATTACGGCTTGCGCCCCATATCAACGCCCGAGGCTGACCTTAAAGCCATACTCGGCTAGCTTTTAAAAAGCTTAAAAAACAGAACCCTCGTCTAAAACGGCGGGGGTTTTATTTTTCCCGTCAAAAATTTTTATTTTTATTCTCTTCATAAATTGATAAAATATTACTATGAAAAACATAAAAATATCAAGCAGATTTAAA
>CAZBCE010000049.1:0-10903 GCA_964490555.1 uncultured Elusimicrobium sp.
GTCGCTGCGCTCCCATTCTTCTTTGTACACCGCGTTCACAATAAAATAAAAAATAGGCTAAACCCCGCCTAATCACGCGAAGTGTATGCAAATTTGTTCCAGCACGGACGGCAATACTAAAACCCCTAATCAAATCACGCAATTTTGCAAGGCCAATTTATGGTTGTACGTTTTACTTTTCTATTCGTTGCTATTAACCTCCTTTACTTTTAACATTATTCTTTTTCAAAAAATACCTCAATTTTAACTGGTGCAAAAATTGCGCCAACACATAAAAAAGACGACTATTCTTTTAATTGGTAGAAAATTTGTAAAATAGTATTTATGAATATAAATTTAGAAGAAATAAAAAAAGTAGCCAAACTGGCAAAATTTAATATTACGGAAGAAGAAGCGCAGCTTTATACAAAGCAGCTTTCCGGCGTGATAGACTGGGTAAACCAGCTTAAAGCCGTTGATACTTCCTCCGTGGAGCATAAGCTGGAAGTTATGCCCGCCCGCCAGAGGGAAGACGCCCCCGTTTTAAATCCCGCCGCCGCGCAGGTTACCGCCGCGTTTACGGAAAAGCAGGATAATTTTTTGAAAGTTAAAAAGGTTTTATAATTATGAAAACAGCCCGTCAGATAGCAGCAGAAGTTAAAGCAGGCAAGCTTACCGCCGTTGAAGTTGTAAAAGAAAGCCTTGCAAAAATTAAAGAGCTTAACCCCAAACTTAATGCCTTCCTTGAAGTGTTTGAGGAAGAAGCCCTTGCCCGCGCCGCCGATATAGATAAAAAGCCGAACAAAGGTCTTTTGGCGGGCGTACCCGTGGCTGTTAAAGATAATATTTTATACAAAGGCCACATAGCTTCCTGCGCCTCCAAAATGCTGCAAAACCATAAGGCGGCATACAATGCCACCGTCGTGGAAAAACTTTTGGCGGAAGACGCAATAATTATAGGCCGCACAAATATGGACGAATTTGCCATGGGTTCTTCTAACGAGAACTCCGCCTTCGGCCCCGTCAAAAACCCGCTTGATTTAGAGCGTGTCCCGGGCGGCAGCAGCGGCGGCAGCGCGGCGGCAGTGGCGGCAGGTTTAGTACCAGTTGCCTTGGGCAGCGATACTGGCGGTTCCGTGCGTCAACCTGCGGCGTTTTGCGGTATTTCGGGCATAAAGCCCACATACGGCAGAGTATCACGCTATGGCTTGGTTGCGTTCGCCTCCAGTGCGGATCAGATTGGCCCTTTAACTTTAGACGCGCAGGATAATGCGCTTATCTTAAGCATAATCTCAGGCGCGGACGAACACGATTCTACCAGCGCGGATAAACCCGCTTTTGCGCCCTCTGCCATTGACGGCAAAACCTTAACCGTCGGCGTACCTGCGGAATTTTTGGAAGGTCTTAACCCGCAAATTTTAGAAGCTGTTGAAAAAGCAAAAGCTAAACTTGCCTCCAAAGGCGTTAAGTTTAAAGAAGTTTCCCTGCCAAATGCTAAATACGCCTCTCCCTGCTACTACATACTTACCAGCAGCGAGGCCAGCTCTAACCTAGCCCGCTTTGACGGACTGCGCTACGGCCTTGCCGATTCCTCCGCCGAAAATCTGGAAGAAGCATACAGCAAAAACCGCGCTAATTTTGGTCCCGAAGTTAAACGCAGAATAATGCTTGGCACATTTTCGCTTGGCAGCGCGCATGCGGAAGATTATTACCTTAAAGCGCAAGCCGTGCGCGACGTTATAAGAGAAGATTTTATTAAAACCTTTAAAAATGTTGATATAGTTTTAACTCCCACCACGCCCAACACCGCGTTTAAACTGGGGGAGAAGATTAACGATATTATTTCTTTATATCTTTCAGACCTTTATACAGCCCCCGCCAATATAGCGGGCGTGCCCGCGTTAAGCGTACCCTTTGGCAAAGACGACAAAAATCTGCCGATAGGTTTGCAGCTTTACGGCAACTATTTTGAAGAAGATAAAATTTACGCTTTAGCCAAACTTTTGGAGGATTAATGGTTACGCCGGAGTTTTCCTGCGGCGGCGTTATGCTTGACGGCAATAAGGTTTTGCTGGTGCAGGTAAAAAGCATGAAGGGCCGCAAAATTTGGACGTTCCCTAAAGGCCATATAGAGGCGGGGGAAACGCCCCGTCAGGCCGCCTTGCGCGAAGTGCTGGAAGAAACAGGTTACCGCGCGGGCATATTGCGCCCCCTCTTAAAAGTCCGCTATGCTTTCACGCTTAAAGGCAAGTACGTAAAAAAAGTTGTGCAATGGTATCTTATGAAAAAGCTCGGGCGTATAGGCAAGCACGACCCGTCTGAAATACTTGCAATTAACTGGGTATCTATAGCCAAGGCTAAAGAGATGGTGGAATATCCCAGCGATATCCGCCTGCTTGAAATTGTTGACGACGACCGCGCCGCGCAAATCCTTTCCGAATCCGAAGATTTATAAGTTGTAGTTTCCTGCTGTTTGTTGTTTCCTTTACCTTTTTTTGCCGTTGTTGTAACTTCCCCGTCTGAGGTATTTCTTGCTGATTTGGAATGTCTATAAAATTGTAACTTTAGCGTGTCCAAATATTTGACTTGTTTGAAGTAAAAACCGACGGCGGCTACCTTTAAGGCCTCTGTCGGTTTTTACAAGTTGTCAAATAGGAAGCAAAAGTTAAATTTTATATGACTATGAAGCAAAAATACATCAGACAAAAAAGAAAAACAAGTAAAATAATCTCTAAAAAGTGTTGGCTTAATTTTTATACCAGCTAAACAATTATTTTCGGAGAAAATATAAATAATCAGCAAAAGAATAATCAGACAAAAACATATCAAATAAAAAAGATAACCAAGCACACAATAAACTAATTCTGTTGCCGTTAATAAAAAACTTTAATCTTTTATTGTGAGCAAATAAAAACCCGCCTTACTTAACAAAAGTAAGACGGGCTTTTTGTGCGCAGATTGTTTTACTAAGCGTTGTGCATCCAGCGTTTTAAAGGCTTTATCATCGCCGCCAGCGCGAAAGAAGCCAGCATAGGAGCAATAACCAGCCAGGCAAAAAATTCTACATTGCTTATCTTGCCAAACAAGCTGGAATATAAACCCGCCACTTTGTTCGCGGCCGCGTTGGATAAAAACCACACGCCCATCAACATAGAAACAAATTTAACGGGCGCAAGCTTTGTTACCATAGAAAGCCCGACGGGAGATAAACATAATTCGCCCAAAGTGTGGAATAAATAAGTTAAAGCTAAAAAGTACATGCCCACTTTAACGCCCGGGCCTAAAAGTATCGCGCCCGTCAAAATAATTGCGTAACCCGCCGCAAGCAGCCACAAGCCTATCATAAACTTTGTCGGCGTAGAGGGCTCTTTAGAGCGCTTTGCAAGCTGTATCCATAATTTAGAAAATAACGGAGCGAGCAAAATAATATAAAGCGGCGTCAAAGACTGGAACCACGTCGTGGGAACTTCCCATGTGTGTCCGAAAATATGTATTATTCTGTCCGTATATTTATCCGCAAACAGGTTTAAGGAAGCTCCTGCCTGCTCGTAAGCGGACCAGAAGAAAATAGAAAAGAAAGCCAAAATAAATATTACCGCTATTCTCTGGCGTTCCTGTTTTGTCAATGGAACTTTATTTGCGGCGCGTTCTTCTTTAGTTTGTTTTTTAGGCTTTTTGCCTCTGCCGTCTAAGTATTTATTTTTACCCCAAATGAATACGGCCAAGCCCAAAAGCATACCTATGCCCGCGCTCCAGAAACCCCATCTCCAGCCCACTCTTTCGCCCAGCGTTCCCGCTACAAGGTTGCACAAAAATGCGCCAAGGTTGATACCCATATAAAATATGGTAAAGCCGCCGTCGCGTCTTGGGTCGTTGTGGGTGTAAAGGTCGCCGACGATGGAGGATATATTGGGTTTAAACAAACCTGTGCCGATAATCAGCAGTCCCATAGCGGTATACAAAAATGTTATGCCGCCAAGGCCCATAACAAACTGCCCTAGGGCAATAAAAATACCGCCCACTATTATGGCGCGTCTTTGTCCCCAGTATCTGTCGGCAATAAAGCCGCCAAGGATAGGGGCAAGGTAAATTAAACTTGTAAAACTGCCGTATAAATTACTTGCTTTGCCTTCCGTAAAGCCAAGGGCTTTAACCAAGTACAAAACAAACAGGCCTCTCATTGCGTAATAGCTGAAGCGTTCCCACATTTCTGTGGCAAACAACAGATATAAGCCGGAAGGGTGTTTTTCTTTTATTCTTACAGTATCAGTCATAAATAATTTCTCCGACGGGAGCGTTTTCTATAAAATTACAAACTACGGATAGCTTTCCGGTTATTTTTTTGTTTTGTTATTGTGTATAAATAATCTGGACGTATTCGGCTAAATTTATAAAAAGCGGTTTTGTTTGAGGTTAATGTAACTCCCGTATACTTAATTATACAAAAATAATATCTCTATGTTCAGACGGTATCAATAAAAAACCCGCCTTGTTATGCACAAAGCGGGTTTTTATAATCGTCTTATATATCTTATTTTACGCCGTGCATCCAGTATTTAACTTTTCTTACCATAAGCCACATTACTATTGCAAATGCGATAGAAAGCGCGGCGGGTACGGAGAAGAGTGTGGTAAGCTTCCAAGATTCGTAGTAGCTTGCCAGCCAGCCGGCCAACAAATTACCAAAGAAGCTTGACATAAGCCATACGCCCATTAACAGGGACATAAACTTAGCGGGTGCAAGCTTTGTTACCATTGAAAGACCCACGGGGGATAAGCACAATTCGCCCAAAGTGCAGAATAAGTAAAGGGCGACAATCCATATCATACCCACGGGGCCGCTCTTTAAGAAGAGGCTTGCCGCAATGGCGATGATTAAAAAGCCCAAACCCTGCAAAAATAAACCCCAGCCGAATTTATTGGGTATGGAAGGTTCTGTGCCTTTTCTTCCCATATTAATCCACATTTTGGAGAAGATAGGAGCCAAAAGCACGATAAACACTGGGTTAACCGCCTGGAAGTAGGAGGTAGGTACCTGCCACTGTCCTATAAAAGGAAGGTTAATCCATCTGTTTGTAGCTTCTTCCGCAAAGAAAGTAAGGGAAGTTCCAGCCTGTTCAAAGAAAGCAAAGAAGAAAACCGCAAAGAACACAAATGTAAATATTGCTTTAATTTTATCCCAGTCTTCCTGGGTGAGGGGTTTATTAAGTTCGTCGTGGTTAGCCGTCGTATCCTGGCTGACGGGATGCAAACCGATATCGCCGAGATATTTCTTTTGGGTTAACAGATACCACACAAGGCCTATAAGCATACCTGTGCCTGCGGCGGCAAAGCCGTATTTCCAGGCGATTTTTTCGCCCAGATAACCGCACACAAACGGCGCAAAGAAAGCGCCAAGGTTAATGCCCATATAAAATATTGTAAAACCGCCGTCTCTTCTGGGGTCGTTAGGTTCGTATAACTGGCCTACGATAGAAGAAATATTAGGTTTAAAGAAGCCGTTACCTAATATAATAAGGACCAAGCCTAAACCTAAGGCAAGTCGCGCAGGGATAATATCATAAGAAGCCAAAGTAAACTGACCGATAGCCATTAAAATAGCGCCGATAGTTATTGAATGTCTTTTGCCGATATATTTATCTGCTAAGTATCCGCCGATGACAGGGGTTAAATAAACAAGAGCCGTAAACCAACCGTATATCTTGCTGGTAGTGGCCTTGGAAAAGCCTATTACCGTGCTTATCATGAACAAGGCAAGTAAAGCCCTCATACCATAGTAGTTGAATCTTTCCCACATCTCTACCATGAAAAGCATATATAATGCTTTGGGATGGCCTTGCTTTGTTACGCTTTGTGTAGTGCTGTCTGCATCCATAGTTCAATCCTCCATAAGGATTAATTTATAACAAAATTTAACCCAGAAGCTATTTCCAATTTTTATTTATTTTTATTGAGTTGAAAATGTCCAGGACTGCTGAGGTTAAGTTTTCTTTTTTCTTTGTCTTGGGGAATTTTTAATTTTCCCATAAAATAAATTATACAAAAAAGACCTTTTATTTTAACAGCATTTTTTTTGGCCTTTTCCGCTGTGCTTTACAAGGCAAATCTAATAATGTTTAATAAGTTTATCAGCGGTATTCTTAAAGGAGACTCTTTTAATGTCCACCCATACAAGTTTAAAGGTATATTCGCCGTTAGAAGGCGAAATTGCAGATATTTCCACGGTTCCAGATCCGGTCTTTGCTGAAAAAATGCTGGGCGACGGCATAGCCGTAACCCCCAAAGAAAATTTTATTTATTCCCCCTGCGACGGTGTTGTTAAGACCTTACAAAAAACTCTCCACGCGCTTGTTATTGAAGCCGAGGGAACGGAAATCCTTATCCACGTCGGCGTGGAAACCGTAAACCTTAAAGGCGAAGGTTTTAAGTCTTTCTGCTCGGTAGGCCAGCAGGTAAAGAAGGGCGATAAACTTTTAGAGTTTGACAGACATTTTGTAGCCAAAAACGCAACCAGCGATATGGTTATAATAATTGTGGCAAACAGGCCCGAAGAGCCTTTAAATAAAACCAAAGCCGCTCACGTTAAGGCGGGCGACGAGGTGTTTAATATCGGCGCTGGCGCTGTTGAACAGCTCGTTACGGAAGAACCCCATGCCATTAACGAAATTTTAAGCCCCGTAATAAAAGTACACAATAAAAACGGTTTTCACGCGCGCCCCGCTTCAATGATAGCCAAACTGGCGGGCAAATTTAAAGGCACCAATATTTTTATTATCAAAAATAATATGCGCGCCAATGCCAAAAGTATGGTGGAAATTTTAGGCCTCTCCATAGATTTTAACGACGACATACAGGTGGCGGCAGGCGGCGCAAACGCCGAGGCTGCTTTAAAGGAAATCAGCTCCGCCATTATTAAAGGTTTAAACGAAGGCCCGCTGCCTATCTTGCAGCCGGCGGCAAAACCAAAACATTTGGATTTTTCAAAAGAAGTTGTACTTAAAGGCGTAACCGTATTTCCGGATTTAGCTATCGGCAAAACCTATGTTATGCGCCGCCAAACCATTGAAGTCCAGGAAAACGCCGACAATGCCCAAGAAGAATTATTAAAACTTCAAAAAGCTGTTGAAAGCGTAAAAGACGCTTTACAAAAAGATGTTGCCGCGTGCGAACAGCAAAAAAGCAAATGTGAAATTTTAAAAGCGCACTTTGGTATGTTGGAAGACCCTTTCCTTGAAAATACCGCAAAAGAATTTATAGGCCGCGGCAAAAGCGCGGGTTTCGCTTTCAGGTCCGCGATACAAAAAAGTATAGATGTTTTAAACTCAACGGGTAATACTTTGCTTAAAGAGCGCGGCGCGGATTTTGCCGATATAGAAAACCGTGTTCTTTCCGCTCTTACGGGCGTTAAAACCTCCCTGCCCGATTTTGCCCCCAACACCGTTGTTGTGGCGGAAGACTTACTTTCTTTTGAACTTAATATGCTTACCAAAAATGTTACGGGCGTTATTATGGCTTTGGGTTCGCCCACGTCCCACGTTTCCATAATGTTAAGGAATATGGGCCTTGCCTCCGTCATAGGCGCGGGGGAAGAGGTTTTGGAAATCCCGCAGGGCAGCGATATTATTTTAAACTCGCAGCACGGAATTATAACGGTTAATCCCGCCAATATAGAAGAAATTAAAAAGAAGAAAGAAGAAAAAGAAAAACTGCGCGCCTTAAACCGCAGTCATTGTTTCGAGCCTGCCGTTACAAAAGACGGTACGGAAGTTTTTGTAAAGGGTAATGTGGGCACCTTGGCGGAAGCGCAGGGCGCAGCCGCATTGGGCAGCGAAGGCATAGGCCTTGTCCGCAGCGAATTTTTGTTCGCCCAGGCGGAAGAAGCCCCCGACGAAGAAACCCAGTATAAACTTTACCAGCAGATAACCGACACGCAAAAAGGCAGAAGCGTTATTATCAGAACTTTAGACGTTGGCGGCGATAAACCTTTAAGTTATATGCCCCTTCCCAAAGAGGAAAACCCGATAGTCGGTTTGCGCGGCATACGCAATTACTATTTGGATTTGGAAATGTTTAAAGCGCAGGTGCGCGCAATTATGCGCGTAACGCCGCACGGCAAAGCCAAGATAATGCTGCCCATGGTCGGCTTTATTGACGAACTTTGGACATATAAACGCATCATTATTGCAGAGCAGGAAAAGCTTGGCATTAAAGATGTATCAATGGGCATTATGGTGGAGGTTCCCTCCGCCGCCGTCTTATCGGCGGAATTTGCGCGCCACGTTGATTTCTTTTCTATCGGCACAAACGATTTAACGCAGTATACGCTTGCCATAGACAGAGGCCACAGCACTTTAAGCCCGCTGGCCGACAGTCTTAACCCCGCCGTCTTAAAACTTATAGAGATGACGGTGCAGGGCGGCGCAAAGCACGGCAAGCCCGTGGGCGTATGCGGCGCAATGGCGTCGGACTTAGCCGCAGTACCGATATTGTTGGGTTTAGGCATAAGGGAGCTGGGCGTGGTAAGCGCGCTTATCCCCGACGTAAAAGCTTTTATAAGGACGCTTGATATAAGCCAATGCCAAAACATAGCGCGTCTGGCTTTAGGTATGCAGGAAGCGTCGCAGGTAAGAGAGATGATTAAGACGCAGTTTAAATTATAAAGCAACATTATCAAAGAGAGGTTTTTAAATAAAATGAAAGAACTTATTTCCAAAATCGGCGCAATGCTTGTTAAACTGGGCAAGTCCTTAATGCTGCCCATAGCTGTACTGCCTATTGCAGGTCTTTTGTTAAGATTAGGCCAGCCCGATATGCTCAATATTCCGTTTATGGCTCAGGCGGGCAGCGCGGTTTTTGATAACCTTGCCGTTATCTTCGCCATGGGTGTTGCCGTCGGCTTCAGCGCGGAAGCGCACGGTGCGGCAGCCCTTTCCGCCTTCGTCGGTTATGTGGTTATGACTGCGGGTATGAAAACCTTTAATAAAGATATTAATATGGGCGTGTTCGGCGGTATCATAGTCGGTATCACGGCGGGTACGCTTTACAATAAATATAAAGATATTAAATTGCCTTCCTATCTGGCTTTCTTTGGCGGACGCCGTTTTGTTCCGATAGTAACAGGTTTCTCCGCTCTTCTTTACGCTTTGGTTTTAAGCTACGCCTGGCCGCCCGTTGAACACGTTATAAGCTCTTTCGGCAACTGGATAATAGGCTCGGGCAATATCGGTTTATTTTCCTACGGTGTTGCAAACAGGCTTTTAATCCCGCTCGGTCTGCACCACGTTCTTAACACTTTGGTTTGGTTCCAGTTTGGCGATTACAGTATTATTGAAGCGGGCCAAACTATAGTAAAACACGGCGATTTATGGCGTTTCTTTGCGGGCGACCCTGCCGCAGGTCCTTTTATGGCGGGTTTCTTCCCTGTAATGATGTTCGGTTTGCCTGCCGCCGCCTGCGCCATGGTGGTACACGCGTTTAAAGAAAACAGAAAAGTAGTTGCGGGTATTTTACTTTCCGCCGCGCTTACTTCCTTTTTAACAGGTATAACCGAGCCGATAGAATTTGCCTTTATGTTCTTGGCTTTTCCGCTTTACGTTTTACACGCCGTATTAACGGGTGTCAGCATGGTTGTGATGAATGTGCTTAACGTAAAACTTGGTTTTACCTTCTCCGCAGGTTTATTTGATTATCTTTTAAACTACGGTATAAGCACCAATCCCATTTTACTTATTCCCGTGGGTATAGCGTATTTTGTTATTTACTACTTCCTTTTCAGTTTTGTTATACGCAAGTGGAATATTAAAACCCCCGGCAGGGAAGACGAGGCCGCACAGGCAGCCGTTTCTGCCGCGCAGGGTACGCAAAGCAGACGCGCAAAAGGTTATTTAGAAGGCCTTGGCGGCGCGCAGAACATAAAAGTATTGGGGTCCTGCGCTACAAGACTTCGCGTAGAAATTAACGATAATACAAAAATAAATGAGGCCGCTCTTAAAGCCGCCGGCGCAAGAGGCGTTATGAACACCGTACAGGGTAGTGTGCAGGTTATTATAGGCCCTGAGGCGGAACTGATAGCCGACGAGATTAAAGCGGTAATGCAATGTCAAAAATAAAACTTATAGTAACAGAGCAAAATATAGGCTTGCTTGTGGCAACCTATATAAAAAACAGAATAAACGCTTTTAACCCGACGTTTACAAAGCCTTTTGTCATCGGCTTTCCCACGGGTTCAACGCCGTTGGATATGTATAAGCATCTTGTTGAATTCCACAAAAAAGGTGAGCTTAGTTTTAAAAACGTCATAAGCTTTAACTTGGACGAATATGTTAACCTTGACGTTAACCACCCAGAAAGTTACCACAGTTATATGCACAAAAATCTTTTTTCTCACATAGACATACCCGCGGAAAATATTAATATCCCCAACGGTAATGCGGCGGATTTACAGGCCGCCTGCCGCGCTTATGACGAAAAAATAAAAAGCTGCGGCGGTATAGATTTATTTTTGGGCGGCGTGGGCGGTAACGGGCATATAGCTTTTAACGAACCGGGTTCCCCGTTTGATTCCCCTACAAGGGTTGTAACGCTTAATCAAAATACGCGCCTTGCAAACGCAAGATTTTTTAACAATGATGTTAACTCCGTCCCCCTGCGTGCAGTAAGCATGGGGCTTGGCACAATTATGTCCGCGCGTGAAGTTATAATAATGACGACGGGCGTTAAAAAAGCCGACGCCGTTTACCGCGCCATAGAAGGGCCGCGCGATATTAATTGCAGCATAACGGTATTGCAGGAACACCCCAACGCTTATATAGTGGCTGATAAAGACGCGTCTTCTTTGCTTTCCACTTATGCCTGTAAAAGATTCGGGGTTTGTTCTTTTATGTAGTTTTTAAGGGGGCAGTATGAAAACGCTTTATTATAACGG
>CAZBCE010000050.1:0-10764 GCA_964490555.1 uncultured Elusimicrobium sp.
GGGACATCATTTGGTCCACGCCGCCGCATAAAGCCATATCATAATTACCCAGACGCAAACCGTTTACGGCCTGGTCCAAAGCGGCAATGGAACTGGCGCAGGCTGCGTCTATGGCAAAGGAAGTGCCGTTAAGGTTAAACACATTTGCCACGCGGCCCGATATTACGTTGGGCAATTCGCCCGGCATTGTGTCTTCCGTAACGGGCAAATATTTTTCATTCACGGCTTTATCTATATCGCCTATTATAGCTTCCGCCGTTGCGGGAGAAAGCGAGCTAAAGGCAGGCGAATGCCTTAACATATCATGGTAAACCGTTTTGTAGATACGAGCATTTGTATCTTCGTTCTTAAGGCCGCCCATGGCATTGGCTATAATAACGGCGGTGCGGGTGCGGTCAAATTCTTTTTTGTCATAGCCTGAATCGGCAAGAGCCATGGCGGAAATTTCCAAAGCCATTTGCTGTACCGTATCCATCTGCTTGGCTATGTTTGGCGGTATTCTGAATTTTAAAGGATTAAAGTGAAAGCCTTGTATATACCCGCCTATCTTGGAGTAAGTTTTATCGGGCTGGGTTCTGTCCGTGCTGTAAAAAAGGTCGGTATTCCATCTGTCCGCAGGAACTTCTATAATGCTGTTTTTCCCTTCTGTAATATTTTTCCAAAACTCGTCCTTAGTAAGCGCGCCGGGCATTATTGCGCCTATACCTATAACTGCTATGGGTTCAAGGTTCTGTTTAGACATAAAAATCTACTCCTGATCAATTGTTAGGGTTTTAAGATAGGAAGGCTTTGCACGAAAGCTTTGCAGCTTGGGTGAATTTCTCATACCATAAATGATATTAAATAAAAAAGGCCAAGGCAAATGCCTAAGGCCCCAAAACAGCGGAAATTTAAAAAAAGCGTCATTTTTCAATTATAATTTTGTATAATAAAAAAACGATGAGCGATTGTATTTTTTGCAAAATAGCAACAGGGGAAACGAGAGCGCAGATTGTCTACCAAGATGATGATGTTGTCGCTTTTAAAGATTTAAATCCTCACGCCCCGACGCATATACTTATTATACCAATAAAGCATATAGACTGCCTTGGCGCCGCCAAGCAGGAAGATATAGAACTTTTGGGCAAAGTACAATACGCGGCCGCAAAGATAGCGGCGGAACTGGGTCTTAAAGATTTTCGCCTTGTCGCCAATAACGGCAAAGGCGCAGGCCAAACAGTTATGCACCTGCACTACCATTTAATGGCGGGCAGGCGTTTTCTGTGGCCCGCGGGTTAAGCCCTAAACAATTTTATTTTATTGTCCCCCGGATAAGGTGGTGAAAAGTAAATGGTATTCGTAAAAGTACGCGACGCGGAACATCTTGAAGAAGCTTTAAAGCGCTTTAAAAGAGAATGCGAGAAGAACGGTATCCTTAAAGAAATTAAAAGAAGAGAAACTTATACTCCTCCCAGCGTCAGAAGAAAACTTAAATCTCAGGAAGCCCAGCGCAGAATGAGACGCACTAAAAGAAAACGCTTTTAGTATTAACAGAAGATAAGCACAATAGTCCGCTTTAAAAAGGGCGGACTGTTGTGTCTATATTTATTCTAATGAACAATAACCTCATAGAGCAGATAAGAGACGGCGTAGACTTGCTGGAACTTATTAAAGAATATGTGCCGGCGGTAAAGAAATCAGGCCGCACTTACAAGGCCTGCTGCCCTTTCCACCACGAAAAAACCCCCTCCTTCTCAATAAGCCCCGATAAAGGCTTATTCTACTGCTTCGGCTGTCAGGCGGGCGGGGACGTGTTTGCTTTTTTAATGAGGATAGAAAACCTTTCTTTCAACGAGGCCGCCCGTAAACTTGCCCAAAGAGCGGGCATTGAATGGCGGCAGGAAGAACAAATGACGGAAGATGAAAAATCCCGTCTGCAAGCCTATAAAATTATGGGCTTTGCCAAAGATTTTTATCATAAACAGCTTATGTCCGCCGCGGGCGAACAGGGCAGAACATATATAAAGGAAAGAAGCCTTACAAAAGAAACCGCGGTAAAGTTTGAACTCGGTTATTCTCTTTTTGACGGCCTTGTAAAAAAAGCCTTAGAGCAGGGTTTTAATGTGGAAGAACTTAAAAAACTTGGGCTTGCTTCCTATAACGGCGGGGATTACTTTAGAAACAGGCTTATGTTCCCCATACATAATCACAGGGGAGAGCCTATTGCCTTTGGCGCAAGAATAATGGGCGAAGGCCAGCCTAAATATTTAAACTCGCCCGAAACTCCTTTATTTTCCAAGAGCCGCATTTTGTACGCGCTTAATTTTGCTGGCCCTGCCATTCGTAAAGAAGGCAAAGCCATACTGCTTGAAGGTTATATGGACGTTATCGGCTGTCATCAGGCGGGTGTGGAAAACTGCGTTGCGCCGCTTGGCACCTCTTTTACACCCGAGCACGCAAAACTTTTACGCCGCTATACCAACGAAGTCGCCGTAGTTTTTGACCCTGACAGCGCAGGCATAAACGCCGCCCTTCGCGCCGCGCTGATACTGGTGGAAAGCGGTTTATATGTGCGCGTGGTAACCCTGCCCGAAGGCTTGGACCCCGACGAATTTATTTTAAAGCACGGCGCGGACGCCTTTAGAACTTTAGTTGCAAAGGCGCAGGATATAATGAACTTTCAGATAGATATACTTATTAAAGGCTCGTCCGACGCGCTTAACCCGCAGGAAAAAACAAATATAGCAAGCCAGCTTTTGGAAACTATCAAAAAGCAGCCCGACGAAATTATAAAACGCGAATGGGTGCGCACCGCCGCAGACAGGCTGGATATAGACGCGAATGTACTGTTAAGGAAAGCGGCGTACCAAAATAAATATCAAACGCCCGCGCCGCAGGAAGCCGTGGAAGAAAAGGTTAAAGACAATACTCCGCCGCGCGAAAGCGACCTTATTAAACTGTTGTTAAAATACCCGCGTTACGCCGATAACTGCAAAGAACTTACACAAGAACACTTTGAAAATAATGAAATGTGGCTTATACTTAATGGAGTGCAAGCCATAAGGGAAGAAACCCCTAATGTGGAAGAAGTAGCCGCCTTACTTATAGAAAAGCTGCCAAGTTTGGAAAGTACAATACTAAAACTTTCCCTTGAAGCTATGCCCAAGGAAGTCAAACCTTCAAAGGATATAGAAGACTGCCTTGCGCTTATAAGGAAAGCCGCCTACGCCAAAAGACTTAAGCATTTGCAGGAGGAATTAAAAAAATATCCTTCGGGGCAGGTGCCGCTTGATTTATTAAAAGAGCAAATTGAGATACAAAAAAAGCTAAAATCTTAAGATACGTGAAAGGGAGCATTTTATAATATGGCACAAGATAACAAGGCATTTAAAGAACTTGTAGAAATTGGTAAAGAACACGGATATTTAACTTTAGACGAAATTAACAAATCCCTCACTTCCGCCGCCAGCAACTCAGAAGATATTGACGGACTTATGGGCACATTGGAAGACTTGGGAATTAAAGTAGTAGATAAAAAATATAAAGCCGTAGCAATGTCGGAAAAAGAAGCCTACACCGAAGAGTGGACGGCTAATATGGATATTTCCAACTCCATACGCATGTACCTTTCCGAAATGGGTAAAGTACCTTTGCTCTCCAGAGATGAGGAAGTTACACTGGCCAGAAACATAAGAGAGAGAGAAAAAGAATTAAGAAAATTAGTTTTGGAATCCCCCATTACCATGCGCGAAATTTGTTCTTGGGAAGAGCTTGTAGACCAAGAAGAAATGACAACCAAAGAACTTATGCCCCGCGGCAAAAGAACTACGCGCGAACTTAATACCATGCGCAAGAAACTTAAAGAAGCGGCTGCCTTTATCTCTAAGAGAGAAAAAGTTATTACCGAACTTATGAAGAAGCTGCGCGAACCTAAAATAAGCGACGCTATGTTAAGCAAATACACCAGCGCTTTGGAAGAAAAACAAAAAGAAGTTGTTGACCAAATTATAAAGCTTAACTTAAACCAAAATAAAATTAAACGCTTAACAAACAGAATTAAAGGCATCGCCGATAAAATTAACGAATATAAAAGCGATATGGCCCGCTTTGACGAATACTTCGGCCCGCTTGCGGAAGCTGAAAAACTTTTAAAGCAATATAAAGCAGGCAAAATTACCGACGCCCAGCTTGTAAAGAAAACAAAGGCAAACGGCGCGGACCTGCAAAAAGCGATAGAGAATATCCACGGCGTAAAGAGCAGATACGAAAAGCTTTTATCCACGCTGCCCGTTTCCGAAACGGAATTTTTGTCCCTTAACGAAAGAATTGAATTCTTTGAAAGTATGATTTTACAGGATAAACTTAAATTGATAAGAGCCAACTTAAGATTGGTTGTTTCCATCGCCAAAAAGCACGTTAACTCTAACCTTGAACTTTCCGATTTGATACAGGAAGGCGGCCTTGGTCTTATGAAAGCCGTTGAAAAGTTTGAATATAAGAGAGGCTTTAAGTTTTCCACCTACGCAACCTGGTGGATACGCCAGTCTATCAACCGCGCTATTGCCGACCAGGCCAATACAATCCGCATACCCGTGCATATGAAGGAACTTGTTTCCAAACTTACAAAAGTTACAAACAAATTCCGTCAGGAACACGGCAGCGAACCGGGCTTGGAAGATTATGCGAAAGCTTTAAGACTTTCCGTTGAAAAGGTTAAAGGCATACTTAAAATTATGCAGGACCCTATCTCCCTCTCCACGCCTATCGGCGAAGATGAGGACTCGAACCTTGAAGATTTTATTGAAGATAAGACAGGGCCAAACCCGTCTTCTTCCGCTACGGACTTTTTAAGAAAGCAGGAAGTTGCGGAAGTTTTGGCAACCTTATCGGAACGCGAAGCAAAAATTATCAAATTACGCTTCGGCATAGAATCGGGCTACCCCAGAACTCTGGAAGAAGTGGGTAAGATGTTTAACGTAACGCGCGAGCGCGTGCGCCAGATAGAAGCAAAAGCTATCCGCAAATTACGCCACCCCAGCAGAACCAGAATGTTAAAGGATTATTCCGAACAGGCAATGTAATCTTTAGAACACAAATAAAAATACCGCCCGTTAAAAGGCGGTATTTTTTTATCCGTATTATTTAAAACTTTTATTTTTCTTCTTTTGTAAAAGTCTTCTTTAAGAATTCTTCCACAAGGCCTTTGCCGCCAAGCCCTAAAGCTATGGCAAAGCCTAACCCTATTGAAGCCATAATTATAAGAATGACATCGTTTAACAGGGTAAAGTTTATATCAATTTGTTCTAAGGCTAAAAGCACGGTAAAAACAATAACAACCATATTTACCGTTCTGGAAAACAAAACACCGCCGCCGATATTATTGGCTTTGGCGGAATTTTCCACAACGCTCTGCGCAAATCTGCCCAGCAAAAGACCCGCGAACAGTATGATTATTGCAACAAAAAGTTTGGGCAGGAATACAAGCAGGCTGATGAGCAAAGAGCGCACAGCCTCAAGGCCCAGCGCGTCTGCCGCTACTATGATAAAAGCTATCATCACCGCCCAAGACAGTACAAAAGCTATCACGTAAGTGGGCGATTTGCCAAAACCTATGCGGGTTAAAATCTCGTTAACGCCTATTTTTGAGGTCCAGCTGTCCAGCTTAAACGAATTAAGTATTTTAGTTACTATCGTGCTGGTCCAACGGGATAAAAACAACCCCAGAAACAACATTATAAGCGCGGCGAGTATCCCCGGGATAAGTTCTACCGATTTATTAAACAAAACCACAAAAGGTTCTGCTGTTTTATTGGCAAAAGTCTCAAGTCCTGTATTCATTAACCCTCCTATTTATATTCCAACTTAATAAGTTTGTATTTACGTTTTGCGCGCGGCAAAATAACTTCAAACACATCTCCTTCTTTTTTACCCAAAAGGGCTGCGGCCACGGGCGCTTTTACGGAGAGGAGGTTCTTTTCGGGGTTAGATTCCATGGAGCCCACCAAGGTATAGAAAGACTGTTCTCCGTCTTCCAAATCCTCAATGGTAACCGTTGCGCCTATTCTGGCTTCTGTTTTATCAACGTCAAGGTCGTCCGTTATGCTGGCGTTTCTAAGCCTTATTTCAAGATCGTTTATTTTAGATAAAGTTTCGGCCTGCTTTTCTTTGGCGGCATGGTATTCGGCGTTTTCCTTAAGGTCGCCTTGACGGGCGGCTTCACCGATTTCTTCGGAAAGCTGGGTTTTAAGCTTTTTCAGGTCTTCTAAATCCTGTCTGAGCTTTTCGTAGCTCTTGCGACTTACATAGAAAGTTTCACTCACGGCATCCTCCAAAGCTTCTTACACGGTGTAAAAAGCGTTCCTGATTATTATAACACATTTGCTGGCGCACGGCGGGCGGCGTTTCTTATATATTTAAGGATATATAGGGGGTTACAGGCCTTGGGCTGCTGCAGACAAATGATATAATTAAAGTATAGAACATTTTGGGGGAAAAGTATGAAGAAATTTATCCTGTCCGTATTGGCTGTTGCCCTTGCCTCCGCCGCATTTTCCGCGGCGCAAACCATAAAGAATGACACCGTTATTAACATTATGAATAAAGAGCTTAACCGCTCTTTTAAAAAGCTTACAAAAGCAACTCCCCCCGTTTATTTTTTATCTTATACAATTACAGACGCAAATAATTATTACGCGGCGGCGGTTTTGGGAGGGATTTCCTACGAATATGCCAACACAAAACGCTTTTTAGACGTTGAAGCCCGCACGGGCAGCCGCAAGATGGACAATACCCGCAAAATAAAATCTTTTGATTTGGACGATATATCCCGCGGCGGCGGCTCAGCAGGATACTCCGTCCCGCTTGGCGACGACGCCAAAACCCTGCAAACCGTCCTTTGGCTTAAAACGGAAGATACCGTAAAATCCGCGCAGGAAGATTTTCTTAAAGTAAAAACAAATTCCGCAACCGCCTCCGAACGCTCGGACAGTTCTGACGATTTTTCCGCCCCCATATCCGCCCACAGCTTTTACGAAGCGAAAGAAATGCCTGCCTTTGATAAAGAAGCCGTAAAGCAGCAGTTAAAGGAATACTCAAAGCTGTTTGCGGGTTATGACTTTATTTTAACTTCCTCTGTTGAGTTTTCCGCGCAAAATATAAATGTTTATTTTGTTAATACGGAAGACGCAAAAATAAGAAAAGGCCAAAATTTACTGCGTTTGTCTTATTCCATTTCCTCCCGTAACAAAGACGGTATGCAGTTGCAGCGCGGCAATTCATACGACAGTTTTACATTTGAAGGCCTGCCAAAGACGGAAGTTGTTAAAGCCGATATAGCAAAATCCATAGAAGAACTTAAAGCCCTGCAAAACGCGCCCGTGGCGGAACCTTTCCACGGCCCCGCAATACTTAAAAACAGGGCGACGGGCGTTTTCTTCCACGAAATCCTTGGACACAGAATAGAGGGACACCGCCAGAAAGATGATGACTTCGGGCAAACTTTTACGGCTAAGGTTAACCAGCAAATAATCTCCCCCCTGATAAGCGTATATGATAACCCGCTGCTGGCAAATTTTAACGGAACCGATTTGCGCGGGCATTATATGGTGGACGACGAGGGCGTTATGGCGCAAAACCTTACTTTGATTGAAAACGGCGTGCTTAAAAACTTTTTAATGTCCAGAAGTCCGGTAAATAACTTCCCCCAATCCAACGGACACGGCAGAAAAGAGCCGGGCAGAATAGCGGTTTCCCGCATGGGAACCACTATAGTAAAAGCAAATAAAACAGTAAGCTTTGAAGAATTAAGAAAACTGCTGATAGAAGAAATTAAGAAGCAAGATAAACCTTACGGCCTTATTATTGATGATATTTCGGGCGGGTTTACAATGACGGATACTTCCTCCCCGCAAGCTTTTAAAGTGCTGCCGCTTTTGGTATATAAAGTTTACCCAGACGGCCGCCCCGACGAAATTATCCGCGGCGCGGATATTGTAGGTACGCCGCTTGTAAGCTTTAACAAAATTACCGCAGCCGCAAATGATGACTCAGTGTTTAACGGCTCCTGCGGAGCGGAATCGGGCTGGGTGCCTGTTTCCGCCATTGCGCCCAGCGTGCTTGTATCTGAAATAGAGGTAGAAAAAGTAGATAAAAGTTACGAAAACCTTCCTCTTCTCCCCGCGCCGCCCGCGCAGAATAAACAGGAGGTTAAATAATTATGAAAAAGTTTATTTTATCCCTTTTAGTTTTATCTTCTTCCCTCTCCGCCTTTGCGCTTACGCAAAAAGACGAAACCGTATTTTCCGCCATGCAGGACGAAATGGCCCGCACCATAAATCTGCTTGCCGCGCCCAATATGCCCAAACCGTACTTTGCGGCTTACAAAATTACGGATATGCAAAGCTATACTTTTGAGGCATCCTCAGGTTCTTTATCCTCTCAGGACCAAGAGGCGCAAATGGCCGCGCAGGTTATGCTGCGCGCAGGCAGCGACAAAGAAGACAACAGCTTTTTTAAAGCTTTTATAATAAATACCGCCGCCATTCCTTACCCCTCCGACAGTTACGACGGCCTGCGCAGCGCGCTTTGGGGTTTGAGCGATGTTTCTTACAAACAGGCTTTGGCGCAGCTTGCCAAAAAACAGGCTTTTAAAAAGAGCAAGAATATAACGGAAAATTATGATGATTTTTCTTCTGCCCGCGCCGCAACGGATTTAGAAGAAATTTCGCCCAAACCGATAGATAAAGATTTTTGGATAAATATTGTAAAGGAAACATCTGTGCAGGGTAAAGATTTGGGCTTGGATGAATTTACGGCCTATGCCGCCATAACGTTAAAACCCTCTTACTTTATAACAAGCGAAGGCGCAAAGTATCTTAAAGACGATACTTCCATCTTTATATATTTTATGGCTAAGGCTAAAACAAAGGACGGTTTTGAAATAAGGGAAGCCAAATCTTTCAGCTATGCCGACTTTAAAGACATTCCGCCCGCCGCGGAACTGGCGCAGAAAGCAAAAGAAGTCGCCCTGCGCGCCAAAGATTTAACTGAAGCGGAAAAAGCCGAGCCTTTTATCGGCCCCGTATTATTGGAAAAGACAGCCGCGGCAATACTGTTTGACAAAGCTTTTAAGGAAAATATTATAAGGGTAAGACCCGTACGCTCCGCCTCCGACGGCAATGACGCCGCTATGGGCGAATTTGCCCAAAAGAAAGGCTTAAAAATTATGCCCGCGGACTTTGATGTTATAGATGACCCTCTGCTTAAAACCTTTAAAAACAAAACCCTTTCGGGCTATTATAAGGTGGACGATGAGGGCGTTAAAGCCTCCAAATTACAGCTTGTAAAAAACGGCAAACTAATAAACCTGCCCACCACAAGAAGCCTTATAAAAGACCAAAAAACTTCAAACGGACACGCGCGCATAGCGCCCGCCGATGATAAACTTTTTGCGCAGGCTTATATAGGCAATTTAATGTTTTTACCCCATAAAACCGTGGAAGAAAAAGAATTAAAAACTAAATTTGCGCAGTATTGCAAAGAAGAGGGTTTGGATTACTGCTATATAATAAGGACAAATCCTTTAAACGGAGTCTTTTCCGCATACAAGATGGACGCGGTAAGCGGTAAAGAAACGCCCGTCTACGGTATAGACAAAAACTCTTTTACCACAAGGACTTTACGCGATATTAAATTTGCGGGGGACGATTTGGAGGTTTATAATTTTTCTTCTTTAAGGGAACCTTCTTATTCAATAATAGCGCCCTCGGTAATACTAAGCGAAATGGAACTTAAGCCCAGCCAGAAAACCGGTTTAAGAAAACCGCTTGTGGAAAGACCTTTTTAGTAGCTGCTGTTAAACCAGGCGCAGGCATCTTCTCCGCGTGTGTTGTATGAGTAGCAGGAAACCTTACCCTGCTTATTTACGGCGAGGTAATAATAAGAGGCGAAAGGAATTCTTTGCGCAAGCGCCAGTGTATCAGGCGAACCTGCCGAGGGAATTGTTGTGTATATAAAATATCTGGTTTGGCGGCGCGTTTGTCCTTGATAAGTATAATCAGTACCGGGGACATCAATATCCAAAACGCTTAAATCAGGCGCATAGGAACCTGTTGCAAGAAAATAACCTTCATTTGCACGCGCAATGGTTTTAATAAGAGCAGCGGCTTCCGCCATTCTGGATTTTTCCACTGCAATCTGATATTGCGGCAAAGCTATGGCGGCCAAAATGCCTATAATAAGCACAACAACCAACAATTCTATAAGCGTAAAGCCCTTTTTAGCAGACATAAATCCCCCAAATCATTGTATTATTATTTTCATTAAACCAAATTTAGCCTTAATATCCAAATCATTGCGCCGCCAGCCTTACATTATGCGAGAATCACTATTTCATAGAAATTGCGTGACTAGGCCCTATTAATGTCGTTTGATATAGAACACGATTTCATACAAGTTACGTGGCTCGTCCTATTAATGCCGTTTGGCACAGAACAAATTTGTAAATTGGCAGCGTGATTATGCGGGGTTGTGCTTATTTTTTATTTTATTGTGAACGCGCTCCATTTTTACAAGTATGTTGCGGCAAGACGCGGGTGCGGTGGCGCACCCCCAAGCAGGGAGGGAAGGATACCTAGAGTGCCTGAAAGGCCGAGTATCTGACCGACCAAGGCGACAAAGTATTGCCGCAAAAGACGCAGCAAAAAGAAGAATGGGAGCGGAGCGACTCTCTGTACCCAAGTGAGCAAAAAATAAAAAAGAAGCCGACTCACGCCTAATTGCTAGCGG
>CAZBCE010000051.1:0-10725 GCA_964490555.1 uncultured Elusimicrobium sp.
TAACGGCACTTCCTTTGCCATAGACGCAGCCTGCGCCAGTTCCATTGCCGCTTTAGACCAGGCTGTAAACGGTTTGCGCTTGGGCAATTATGATATGGCTTTATGCGGCGGCGTGGACCAAATGATGTCCCCCGCGGCTTATATTAAGTTTTGTAAGATAGGCGCGCTTTCTGCGGAAGGCTCCTTTGCTTTTGACGCGCGCGCAAACGGTTTTGTTATGGCCGAAGGCGCGGGCATAGTAATTTTAAAACGCTTAAGCGACGCTGTTGCCGCGGGCGATAAAATCTACGGCGTAATACGCTCCATAGGTTCCTCCAGCGACGGTAAGGGCAAGGGTATAACCGCGCCCAATCCCAAAGGTCAGAAGCTTGCAATAGAACACGCTTTTAAACAGATAGATTATACGCCTGATATGGTAGGCCTTATGGAAGCGCACGGCACGGCGACCAAGGTTGGCGACGCTGCCGAACTTTCCGCCTTAAACGAAGTTTTTGCACCCTTCGCCAAACCCGCAACAATAGGTTTAGGCTCCATTAAAAGCCAGATAGGCCACGCCAAAGCAGCGGCGGGTATAGCTTCCGTAATAAAGATAATGCTTGCTTTATATAATAAGGTATTACCGCCCTCCATTAACTTTGAAACGCCCAACCCCATTGTGGACTGGGCAAACTCCCCCTTTAAAGTAATAACCAAAGCCGCCCCGTGGGAAACAAATCAAATAAGAAGAGCAAATGTTTCCTCGTTCGGTTTTGGCGGTACCAACTTCCACCTTGCAGCGGAAGAGTACCACCCTGCCTTAACAACAAGAACGGCAGAACCCAATTTAGTAAATCAGGAGAAAGAAATGACCCAAACCCAAAACTCCCAAACACAGTATAAGCTTATGGTACCCATAGAAAAACTTCAGGGCGATATGCTTGTGTTTTCGGGCGATACAAAACAGGATTTATTTAACAACTTAAACTCCGCCGTAAGAAGCATTACTTCAGACCCGCTTTACCTTACTAAAGCGGCTTACCAAAATCATACGGCCTCACAAAAAACTTTTGCGGTTTCCATTAATGCGGAATCCCCCGAAAAGCTTAAAGAAAAAATTGAATACTTTATCAAAACCGCCAGCGGCAGCGACGTATGGGCGGAACAGTCTTTATATTTAAAGATGAAAGGCATTTATCCCTTCCACCCTACCCAGCAAAAGCCTAAAGTCTGCCTTATGTTCCCCGGGCAGGGCGCGCAGTATGTGGATATGATGAAAGACTTGGCGAGCAAGTATAAAGTTGTCCGCGACACCTTTGAAGAAGCCGACGCTATCGTACACGATTTAATCGGCAAAACCCTTACAGAAGTTTTATGGTCCAAAGAAGGCGAAACAAAAGAACAATATAAAGAACGCGAAGAAGCCATAAAACAAACCCAAATCACGCAGCCCGCCATACTTACGGCAAACGTTGCTATGATGAGGCTTTTATACCGGTTCGGCATTAAGCCCGATGTCGCAATGGGCCACAGCCTTGGCGAATACGGCGCGGCGGTAGCCTCGGGCGTATTATCTTTTGGCGACGCTATTAAAGCGGTAACAATGCGTGGCAGCGCGATGGCGAACATAAAGGTGGAAGACCCGGGTAAGATGGCGGCTGTTTCCGCCTCGGTAGAAAAAATTGAGCCCGAACTTAAAAAGATTTCAGGCTATGTAGCCGTAGCCAACAAAAACTGCCCCACCCAAACAGTTATAGCGGGCGAAAGTAAATCCGTAGAAGACGCGGTAGCTTTGTTTAACGCTATGGGCATACAGGCGGTATTGGTGCCTGTTTCCCACGCGTTCCACTCCGCAATAGTAAAACCCGCAATGCCTTTTTACAGAAATTTCCTTAACAGCTTAAAGGTTAATGCGCCGCAAATCCCCATAACTTCTAACGTTTCAGCGGATTTCTATCCCAATGACCCCGAACTTATTAAAGATATTATGATGACGCAGATAATGAGTTCCGTTGAATGGATAAAGCAGGTGGAACTTGCCTATTCCCGCGGCGTAAGATTATTTATTGAATGCGGCCCCAAGCGCGTATTAAGCGCGTTTGTAACCAGCACTCTTGCCGACAAAAAAGACATTTGGGTACTTGCCTCCAACCACCCCAAACGCGGCGGCATAACGGAATTTAACGACCTTATGGCCAATCTCGTTTCCGCAGGAATTGCGGTAGACTGGAGCAAAACAGATATGACAAAAGAAGACACTATTTTCAATCCCGCTTTCGCCGCGGCTTTCAAGGATAATGTACAAACAGAAAGCCCCTGTATTCCCTGCGCGTCGGCAAAGGCGGAAGTTTCTTCTTCCTCCTCTTGCTGCAATACGCAGGTTGTTATCAGCGGTATAGCCGCAGGTACTCCCGGCAGCTGGGAAAAGGTATTTAGGGAAGGTAACCTTGACGAAATTTTACGCGGTCAAAACCTTATAGAAAATCTTTCCGTTGAAGCCCAGCAAAAACAGATTGATAAGAATATAGAATATGTAGTCAAATCCCGCGTGGGCAACCACAGAGTGGAAAAATTACAGGATATATCACAATCCGTAAAACTTGCCGCGCGCAAAGGCTCCTTTGATTTAGAAAAAGAATTTGGTATGCCCGCAAAATGGGTAAAATCTATGGACAGCAGCTTTACGCTTGCCATAGCCGCAGGTATTCTTGCGCTTAAGGACGCAGGTATACCTTTGGTACTTTACTACAAACCCACAACCGCAGGCGGTTACCTGCCCGACAGATGGGGCTTGCCGCAAAGCATGATAGACGATACGGGCGTAATTTTTACCTCCGCCTTCCCCGTTATCAATACATGGGCTTACGAAGTTTCCACAAAAGTAGCCGATACTTTGATGAACAAAACCAAAGAGGAAGTTAAGGCTTTCTACCAGTACCTTATTAACACGATAGCCGACGAAGCTCTTAAAGCTCATATCACCGCTTGGTTTAACGAACACTTTGCCCAGTACGAACAGCATCAGGCAAGAGTATTCTCCCAAGACTTTTTACTTAAAGCTATCCCTATAGCGCACAGCCAGTTCTGCCAATGGATACGCGCAAGAGGACCAGCGACGCACTTAAGCGGCGCGTGCGCCTCCACCGCGCAGTCTATCAGCTTGGCCGAAGACTGGATTAAACTCGGCCGCGCGAAAAGAGTAGTAATCATCGCCGCCGACGACGTTACAAACGATATTGTACAAGAATGGATTTTAGCAGGATTCTTAGCCTCGGGCGCAGTCAGCAAAGAAGCTGACGTAACCCAAGCCGCCCTTCCGTTTGACAGAAGAAGAAACGGTATGATTGTAGGTATGGGCGCGGCTGGCTTGGTAGTGGAAGCCGAAAGCGAAGTTAAAAAACGCGGCATGTTGCCTTTAACAAAATTATTAGCTACAGAAATTACCAACAGCGCTTTCCACCCCACCAGATTAGACGTTAACCACGTTGCCGAAGTTATGGACAGAATGGTATCCAAAGCGGAAAAGAAATATAATCTTAACCGCGCGGAAATGTCTAAAGAAACTGTTTTTATCTCGCACGAAACTTACACCCCCGCACGCGGCGGCAGCGCCAGCGCGGAAGTGTTTGCCCTCAAAAATACCTTTAAAGATAATGTAAACAATGTTATCGTCAGCAATGTAAAAGGTTTTACGGGCCATTCCATGGGCGCGGGCTTGGAAGATGTTATAGCAGTCCACTCCCTTAACACGGGCAATGTTCCGCCTATCGCCAATTATAAAGAACCAGATCCGGAACTTGAAGGTATTAATTTAAGCAAGGGCGGGCATTATAACTTTAAGTACGCTTTAAGGCTTGCCGCGGGTTTTGGTTCCCAACTTTCTATGACTTTACAGGAAAAGGTTTGGACATCAGGACAACCCAGAATAGAAGACAATGCCAAATATACGGCATGGCTTAAGGAATCTTCCAATCAGGAAAATCCTGTCCTTGAAGTCATCAATAACACTTTAAGAATTAAAGATAACTATCAGGCAGGCAAAAAACCCGCCTTGGTTATGGAAGCTTCTCAGGCTTTTGTGGATAAGGCAGATGCAGGCCATTCTCACCATGCGGCAGCACCTGCTACCGCACCAGTAGCAACGCCCGCACCCGTTTCACAAGCTGCCGCTCCTGTTGCCGCCGTTGCTCCCGCCGCCGCGCCCGTACAGGCAGCTGCCGCCATTGCGCCCAGACAGCTGGACGAAACAAAAGTTACGGCGGAAGTATTAGATTTAATTGCCCAAAAAACTGGCTACCCCAAGGATATGCTTGATATGGACCTTGATATGGAAGCCGACCTTGGCATAGACACCGTTAAACAGGCCGAACTCTTTGCCGCTATGAGGGATATGTATACTCTTCCAAAAATGGAAGGTATGCAGCTTAAAGATTATCCTACCATCAGGCATTGTGTTAAATTTGTAATCACAACAGCCGCGCAAGGCGGAGAAGCTTCCGCGCCTGCAGCAGTTGTTGCGACGCCCGTTGCCGCCCCTGCAGTTGCGGCGGTAATACCTGCGGCCCAGCCCGCATTTGTTGCACCGACGCCTGTTGTTGCCCCTGCTCCCGTTGCGGCACCTGCCGCTGCAGCAGCACCAGTACAGGCCGCGCCTGCCGCAATCGCCCCCAGACACTTGGACGAAACGCAGGTTACAGCCGAAATTTTAGATTTAATAGCGCAAAAGACAGGTTATCCAAAAGATATGTTGGAACTTGACCTTGATATGGAAGCCGACCTTGGTATAGACACCGTCAAACAGGCCGAACTTTTTGCCGCTATGCGCGATATTTACAGCTTGCCTAAAATGGAAGGTATGCAACTTAAAGATTATCCTACAATCAGGCATTGCATTAAATTTGTAATCACAACAGCCGCGCAAGGCGGGGAAGTTGTTGCCGCTCCCGCCGCACCTGTTGCTCCTATTGTTGCCGCTCCTGTGGTAACTACGGTTGCACAACCCGCGTTTGTCGCGCCTGCCCCTGTTGCAACGCCCGCTCCTGTTCAAGTTGCGCCCGTTGCCCAGCCCGCAGTACAGTCCGCACCCGCCGCCGCGCCCAGAATATTGGACGAAGCTAAAGTATCGGACGAAATTGTCAATTTAATAGCGGAAAAAACAGGCTACCCCAAGGACATGCTTGATATGGACCTTGATATGGAAGCCGACCTTGGCATAGACACCGTTAAACAGGCCGAGCTCTTTGCTTCTATGAGAGAGATTTACGAACTGCCCAAAACGGAAGGCATACAACTTAAAGATTACCCGACGATAAGACATTGCATTAAATATGTAATCTCTACCGCCGCTAATCCCGTCGCCGCGCCCGCGGCAGAGCAAGCCGCTCCCGCTGTAACACCCGTAACCGCGTCTGCTCCAGTACAGGCCGCTCCCGCAGTTGCGCCTGTTGTAACTCCCGTTGTTCAGACTGCACCTGTTGCAACGCCCGCACCTGCCGCCACACCCGTACAAGCAGCAGCCCCCAAAATTTTGGACCAGGCAAAAGTAACGGAAGAAATTGTTGATTTAATAGCGGATAAAACAGGTTATCCCAAGGATATGTTGGACTTAGACCTTGATATGGAAGCCGACCTCGGCATAGACACCGTTAAACAGGCGGAACTTTTTGCCTCTATGAGGGAAAACTATGACCTGCCCAAAACGGAAGGCATACAGCTTAAAGATTACCCGACCATCAGACATTGCATTAACTATGTAATAACAACGGCCGCTAATCCAGTTGCCGCACCAGTTGCGGAACAAGCTGCTCCCGCGGTAACACCCGCGGCGGAAGTAGTTGCCGCCCCTGTAGCCCAACCTGCAGCCGCGCCTGCCCATGTTGCGGAAGTTCCCGCACAAACGGCACAAACAGCGCAGCCCGCTCCCGCCGTACAGGCCGCGCCCGAACAGGAAGAGCCTAAACATTACGAAGGCGAAAATTCCCATAATAAAAAACTTCGCTTTATTCCTACTTTGGTAGAAGCTCCTCTGGCGGAAAAGGCCGCGCGTAAGTTATCAGCGCAGCGCACCGTTCTTATCTTCTCCGACAGCGCGCCGCTTACCAAAGCTTACAGCGACAGCTTTAAAGAACAGGGCGTAAAAACCCATATCTTTACCACGCTTAAAACACGCGGTAAAAACACAACAATAGTAAATTGGGACAGTCTTGAAGAAACCACAGCCGCGCTTGAACAGTTCGCAAAAGAAAACGAAGGCGGCGTGCAGGGTATCGTATACCTTTTGGGCTGCTCAATTAAAAAGTTTGACAAAAAAATTAATCCGCATAATGAACTTACAAAATACTTAATGCCGCTATTTATGGCGTGTAAGATTTTTGTAAAAGACCTCTCCAACCACACGGACGCGGACACCTTCCTCTCCGTCGTGTTTAAGGTAGACGGCGCCTTGGGTTACAAAACGACCGAAGCTATCAGCCCCACCATAGGCGCGGTATGCGGCGGCGCAACCTGCTTTAGAAAAGACCTCTACGAAATCGGCGGCGTTCTTACCAAGATTGTGGACTTTGAACCCTCCGCCGCGCCCGAATATATGGCGCAGAAAACCGTTGAGGAAATTTTAACGGGCGACGACAGGGCCTTAATAGGCTTCTACGAAGATAAACGCAGCACATTATTCTCTCTGCCGCGCAAACTTAACAGAAGCAAAAAGCACATGGACCTTACGGGTAAAACCATAGCGTTCACGGGTGCGGGCCGCGGTATCGGCGCGATACTTTCCCAAAAGATAGCGCAGCAATATAAATCCAGAATTTTAATTTTGGATATTATTGATAATAACGAAAAATCCGCCTACTGGGCCACGCTTAACGAAGCCGAACTTAAAGAGCTTAAGAATCAGCTTTGGCAGGAGTTAAAGGCGGATACCTCAGTGCGCGCAACGCCTGTACTTTTGGAAAGAGCCTTCGGCAAAATTAAAGACTCTATTACCCTCTACAAAAACATGCAAAAGATTAAAGCCTTGGGCGGCGACGTTGATTACTACAACTGCGACGTTACCAACTCCAGCATGATGAAAGAGGTTATTACAAAAATTAAAGCCAAGTACGGTAAAGTGGACGGTTTAATACACTTTGCGGGCCTTGAACGCTCCAAACTTTTAACCGATAAAACGACCGAAGAATATTACAGAATATTTGACGTCAAAGCTACCAGCGCAGCCGCTTTTGTGGCAAATAATTTGGTTAAAGATACAGGCTTTTATGCCTTTGCCTCGTCGATAGCGGGCAAATACGGCAATCTGGGCCAAAGCGATTACGCCAGCGCAAACGACTTTTTGGCAAAGCTTTGTATCTCTCTGCAAAATCAGGGCCAGCGCGCCGTCAGCATAGATATGAGCGCATATGCCAGCGTCGGTATGGGCGTTCGCCCCGGCGTAGTGGAATTTTTGGAATCACAGGGCTTAATATTTGTTGACCCTTACGACGGTATGCAAATATTCTTGGACGAAATTGTTTACGGCCGTATCCCCGAAATCGTCTTAACAGACGACTTAGGCAAACTTGACTGGGATAAACAAATCCGCATCAACGACCCTTTTGAAGAAGAAGAGGAAAACCCTTCGGGCGCGCTTTTGCCCGGGGGTAATTCCACACCTTCTTCCGCCGCGCCTGCCGCACAGGCCGCGTCCGCCGAAGAAGAACAGGAAGAGCAGGAAGAACCCGCTCCCTCCGCAAAGCAGGAAACTGCCGCAGAACAAGAAGATACGGCTGAAGTACAGCCCTCCGCGCTTGTAGAGCAGGAAAACTTCTTTTTAGGCGATATAAAAACTTTAGTCAAAGGTAAAGAGCTTGCGGCGGAAAATACTTTTACCGCGCAGTATCCTTTCCTTTTTGACCACGCCATAGAAGGCACGCCTTATGTCCCCGGTGTAATGGGTATAGAAACTTTTGTGGAAGCCGCCACAACTTTGCTTGGCAGTCAGCCGCAAGGTTTGGAAGACGTCCACTTCTATTTACCTATTAAACTTTTAAGACGCAATCCGCAAACCGTGCGCATTAAAGCGCAGGAGCAAAGCGGTAAGATTAATTTGGAAATTGAATCAGATTTTATTAACAGCAAAGGTATTAAGATGGGCAATACCCGCCGCCACTTTACGGCGCGCGTGCTGGAAGCTTTTGAAAGCAAATGGAATAACTATAAGAGCAAAGTTAATTTGGAAGGCTCTTACGCTGTTACCAAGGAAGAGATTTATACAAAATACTTCCATGGCCCCAGCTTTCAGGTGCTTGACGGTATTTTAAAAATTGATAATAATGCCGTTTTGGGCGTTTACAAAAAACCGCAGGAAGTTTTATTCCACGACGGTCCCAAACACCTCCTTGCCTATCCTATGCTTATAGAAGCCGCTTTCCAAACCTGCGGCTACAGGGATTTAGCCGTTGAAAACCGTATGACTCTTCCGGACTCTATCGGCAAAGTCTATATCCACGGTAAAGGCGAAGCCCCGCAAAAGCTTTATATGCTTGCCGTCTTTACGGGCAAGAATATAGAAGGCAAGAGCGTTTACGACGCTTTTGTGTTTGACGAAAAAGGCAAACTCTGGGCGGAACTCAGCGACTACCAGATGATAGGCCAGTAAGTTTTATACGCGCCGCGTTGTTTAAGCGCGGCGCAAATTTAAAAGTTTTAAGGGTAAAAAATGACCTACAGACTTAAAGTTGTAGAACTTAAAAACGTCCCTGCCGCGCAGGAAGTCTTAACAGAAAGAGAAGCGCAGGACTACGAAGCCTTTAAGATAGACAAACGCCGCAATGAATGGCTGGCGGGCCGCTATGCCTTAAAGCTTGCCGCGTGCGAACTTTTTACTTTTAAAATGCAAGAGATGGAAGTAAAAAATCTTCCATCGGGCAAACCCGTCTTGCTTGTTCCGGGCGGTACGCATTTGCCTGTTTCCATTACCCACAGCGGGGATTATGCCGCGGCCGCCGTCAGCGTTACGGGCGACAATATAGGCATAGATATAGAAATTATAGAACCCCGCAGCCGCAGCTGGGCCGAGCAATGTTTTGATAAAGAAGAAATTTCTTCTTTCGCCCCCGTATTTTTAACGGAACTTTGGGCCAAGAAGGAAGCTGTGTTGAAATTTTTGGGCGTAGGTCTTTCAATAGATATGACGGAAATCCGTTTTATAAACGGCAGACTGCACCTTTACGGCAAAGCTTTGGATATATGGGCTAAAGAGGGCAGTCCTAAAATACTCACGGAAGTTAAAGATTTGGACGGCGGATATAAGCTTGTAATCGCGAGCGAAGCCCCGCTTTTATAACTAAAAGAGGTTTTTATGGAAGAAGCAATAAACGCAGACAGCATTAAAAACGATAAAAACGAAAACGGCGACAAAAATAAAAAAGAAACCGTGGCGGAAAACATAAGGAAGTTTAGAGAAGTTTATGCCGCCGCCGCGCAAGGCCCCAAAGATAAAGTGGAGGCGCAAAAAGCCAAAGGCAAATTTACGGCCCGCGAACGCCTGCAGTATCTTTTGGACGAAAACAGCTTTTACGAAATCGGCACGCTTGTCCAAACCCGCTGCACGGATTTCGGCATAAAAGATAAAGACATTAAAGGCGACGGCGTTGTAACGGGTTTCGGCCGTATTAACGGGCGCGACGTTGCAATCTTCTCTCAGGATTTTACACAGCTTGGCGGCTCTTTGGGTTTAGCCCACGCCAAAAAAATCTCTTATATTATGGACCTTGCCATAGAAGCCAAAATACCCGTAATCGGTCTTTTGGATTCGGGCGGCGCAAGAATACAGGAAGGCGTGGACAGTCTTGACGGCTATGGCGAAATTTTTTACCGCAACGTTAAAGCCTCGGGCGTTATCCCGCAGATTTCCGTTATCTTAGGCCCGTGCGCGGGCGGCGCTGTTTACTCTCCCGCACTTACCGATTTTATTTTTATGGTTGACGGTATCAGCCATATGTTTGTAACGGGCCCCAGCGTGGTTAAATCCGCCACGGGCGAAGATGTTGATTTTGATACCTTAGGCGGCAGCAAGGCGCACAGCCAAAAAAGCGGCGTTTGCCACGTTGTAGCCAACAGCGAACAGGATTGCTTCAGGCAGGTGCGCGAACTTTTAACTTTCCTGCCGCAAAATTGTTACGAAAAACCTTCCTACAGTTCCACCGTGGACTCCATGGACAGGAAAACGCCTTTACTGGAAAAAATTTGCTCTATGGACCCCAGAAAGCCCTTCCGCGTACAGCATATAATTTGGGAACTTGCCGACGAAAATAAATTTTTTGAAATTCACCGCGACTTTGCCAAAAACGTCGTTGTGGGTTTTATCAAACTGGGCGGGGAAGTGGTTGGCGTTGTTGCCAATAACTCCGACCATTTGGGCGGCGCGCTTGATATGCATGCCAGCGACAAGGCCGCAAGATTTGTCCGCTTTTTAAACGCTTTTAATATTCCCATATTAACCCTGGTTGATATCGGCGGATATTTACCGGGCGTTGAGCAGGAACACGGCGGTATAATCAGGCACGGCGCAAAATTGCTTTACGCTTATGCGGAAGCCTGCGTGCCAAAAGTAACTCTCGTCCTGCGCAAAGCTTACGGCGGCGCGTATATAGCGATGAGTTCCAAGTATTTGGGCGGGGATTTTAACTTCGCTCTTCCCTCGGCGGAAATTGCCGTTATGGGCCCGCGCGGCGCGGTGGAAATTTTGTATTCCAAAGATATTAAAGCCGC
>CAZBCE010000052.1:0-10358 GCA_964490555.1 uncultured Elusimicrobium sp.
AATTTATATCACGCAGACGCCTTACCGTTATGGCAAGCTTTGCAAGGACGGCGGCGAATGCTCCCATAAGCGTAAAAAATCCGCAAAGGAATTTGGTAAAGCTGCCTATATTATAGGCGTTTTGCCCGATTAAAAAATTGGTTATAACGGCAAGCAGAGCCGCCAGAGAAAGGGATAAAATAAAGAGCCAGTACTGCTTTCTGCCCGTACGGGATTTGTAGTCAAAAATATCTTTTGTTAAAGGCTCTATAAAATAAACTTGAAGGAAAAACATAAAATCTCCGCCGCGTGTGCAGGCAAAAAAGTGCGCTTCTTCTATTATATTTATTTTAATTCCTTTTGTATATTTTGTTAGAATGTAAAAAAGGAAGGTTAATTTATGAATACTATACCCGAAAAAAAGAACATCGCGCTTGTGGCGCACGATAATAAAAAGCAGGACCTTTTGGAATGGGCTTTATTTAATAAAGGCTCGCTTGCCAAACATAACCTTTTTGCGACGGGAACTACGGGGACATTGCTGCAAGAGGCTTTAAATTGCCCAGTACACCGCTATAACAGCGGCCCCTTCGGCGGGGACCAGCAGATAGGCGCGGCGATATCGGAAGGCAAAATACATGTTCTTATATTCTTTTGGGACCCTCTTAACCAACTTCCGCATGACCCTGATATAAAGGCTCTGCTCCGTCTGGCAGCCGTATGGAATATTCCAGTGGCGTGTAACCGCGCGACGGCGGACTTTTTAATTTCCTCCCAGTTGTTTCAGGAGAAATACCAAAAAGTTTTGCCCGATTATTCCGACTATTTAAACAGACTTAAAAAAGATTAAAAACTGGTTTATAAGAAATTTAAAAAGCCCCGCATTTTTTATTTGTGCGGGGTTTTTATTGTTTAGATTCTCGGACTCGGCTTATCAATGCCGTTTGAAATGGAACACATTAAATATACAGGGTGCGTGGGTTTTCAGATTTTGAGGAAATTTTGATTTTTTTGTGAGTGCGAAGTATAAAGAAGAATGGGAGCGGAGCGACTCTCGATACTTTAGCGAATAAAAAAACAAAATTTACCAAAATATGGAAACCTGCTAGCTTTACTTTGTTTAATGGAACAAAACATATATATAAAAAATACCCTGCCTAAGCAGGGTATCAAAATGGTGATTATCGCGGACTCTCCTTCCGGTAATTTTACTGACGTAAAATTCCTGCAGTCCGGGCTCGTGATGCTCGCCTTGCGCAAGCGCAAACTCGCATAACACTCCGCCTTTCGAGTCCCAGCGTAAAGCTGCGCAGGCGGCTTTACTTTCGCCCCACAAATGAAAAACCCTGCTTATTAAACTTCAAGCAGGGTATCAAAATGGTGGGCCGAATAGGACTCGAACCTACAACCTTCCGCGTGTAAGGCGGACGCTCTAACCAGTTGAGCTATCAGCCCTTCTATAAGGGCAAATGCTTTAAAGCAAGCATTTTTATTACTTAAATATTCTACTAAAAAAAGGCTTTATTGTCTATCTCCCCGTCGTAATAACAGGCGGGGAAAATAAAATTAAACAGCTTTTTCTTTGTAAAGTTTATCCACTATCGCCGCAACGGCGCAGTCGCCCGTAACATTGCAGGCGGTGCCGAAACTGTCCATAGCAATATAAAGCGCAATCATCAGAGCAATGGCAGTTTGGTCAAAGCCCAGCATACTTTGCAATATGCCGATAGCCGCCATTATAGCCCCGCCGGGTACGCCGGGCGCGGCAACCATTGTAATGCCAAGCATAAATATAAAACCCGCATATTGCACAAAGTCAACAGGCATATAAGAAACTATCATAATGGCAAGCGAACAAGCCACAATCTTCATTGTGCTGCCAGATAAATGTATGGTAGCGCAAAGAGGTATAACAAAGCCCGCAATATCTTCCCTTACGCCGTTTTTAAGCGTTTGCTGCAAGGTTACGGGGATAGTAGCGGCGGAAGACTGCGTACCCAGAGCGGTGGCGTAAGCGGGCAGCATATTCCTTAACATTTTAAACGGATTCTTTTTAGCCACAAGCCCCGCAATAACAAATTGTATTACAAGCATTGTAAGGGTCATAATAAAAATAAAAATTATTATTTTTATAAATACGCCCAGCACTGCGGCAACCTGCCCTTCCACGGTAATCTGCATAAAGATACCAAAGATATAAAGCGGCAAAAGCGGAATAATAACAGCTTGTATCGTTTTGTATATTATCGTCCTGAAATCGTCCATAGCGGGTCTTAAAAATTTACTTTCCGTAACCGCCATGCCCAAGCCCAGCGTAAATGCCAGAACAAGTGAGGTTACAACATCTAAAAAGGGCGGTATGGCAAGAGTAAAGAAAGGTTTAAGCGCGCTTGCAGCCTCCGACACGGCGGTAAACTTCTGCCCGTCCGCCAACAAAAATTTATACGCCGCCATACTTGTAAAGTAGCTAAAAAAGCCCGAAAGCAAGGTAAACCCGTAAGCCAGAGCAACGGTTAAAAGCAGCAGTTTACCCGCGCTTTTACCAAGGTCCGCAATACCGGGGGCCACAAGGCCGAGTATTAAAATGGGTACTATAAAACCCAAAAAATTGCTGAATAGTCCGTTAATTGTAAGAAATATTCTTACCGTCCAGTGGGGGAATATCATTCCGCCGATAACGCCCAGCGCCATTGCCGCTAAGACGGCGGGAAGCAGGGGTATTTTATATTTTATAAGTGTTTTCATCAGTTATATCCTTAAATTTACATTAGTTTGCACTAAGGTTAAATTATATCACTTATTAAATAAGGCGGCGGGACTTTTGAGAGGGTAAAACAAAAAATCCGCCCGTAAAAACAGGCGGATTTAAACTGTTAACCTAAATTTTATTTGCCGTAATAATTTAAAGCCTCCGGCAAATGTTGCTGTATGGCTTTTATGCGGTTCTCGTCGGAAGGGTGTGTGGAAAGAAAACCGCTTATCGGCGAGCCTTCCTTAACCGTGCCGTTGGCGGTGGACATTCTTTGCCAAAACCCGACAGCGCCGCGCGGGTCGTAACCTGCTTTTGCCATAAGTATAAGGCCCATGCGGTCGGCCTCGTATTCGTGCTTGCGGCTGTAAGGCAGCATAACGCCCACCGTTCCCGCCGCGCCGAACGCGCCCAAAATTAAAGCTTTATTTTTATTTTCTTCCAAAACTAAAGAAGCGGCGGTAAGCCCGCCCTGCAATATTAAAGTCTGGCTCATTCTTTCCGCGCCGTGGCGGGCAAGTGCGTGGGCGACTTCGTGCGCCATAACGACGGCTAAACCGTTTTCGTCTTTGGTATATGGCAAAATACCTGTGTACACAGCCACTTTGCCCCCTGGCATACAAAAAGCGTTTACCTGTTTATCTTCTATAAGAACAAATTGCCAGTCGTAATTCTGCCCGCTGGCGGCGGCTATGCGCCGTCCCACTTTATTTACAAGCGCGGTATTAGCGGCATCTTTAGATATTTTTGCCGTTTTCAGCACCTCGTCGTAAGATTGCAGACCGAGGGCGGATTCCTGCTCTTCGCTTATCAGCATAAGCTGCTTTCTGCCCGTCAAACCGACAGAAGCGCAGGAACACAAAAGGCACATTGCCAAAAGTAAAGGAAAGTATTTATATTTCATATTGATAAAATTCTAACAAAAAAAAATAAAACTTGTATAATAAAAAGGTAGAGTCGGGAGGTTATTATGATTGACAATATACTTAAAAGCGGGCAGCCGCAATACGAGACAGCCTCTGTTTTTGAGCGCGCCGTAGCTTTACTGTTTGACGTACTGATGTTTGCCTCTGTTTATTTGTGGGCGTCTTATATATTAATAATGAAGTTAGATTGGATTACAACACCAACTCAAAATGTTGTTATTTATATATCTTTTAATATCTTATTTGTTTTATATTGCAGTGTTTTATCGTCGGGCGGAAGACAGACTTTAGGTAAATTTCTTATAGGGATAAAAGTTGTTTCAAAAGACGGGCAGGCTCCCCTTTCTTTTGTAAAAGCCTTTATAAGAACCCTTGGGTATTACGCGGGATTTATTACTTTCTTCGGCGGGTTTGCGCTTGCTTTGCTTAACAAAAACACCCGCGCCCTGCAGGATTTAATAAGCGGCAGCATAGTTGTAAGCGTGAGGGAGAAATCCCCAGCGGAAGCCACCGCAGTAGCCGCCTTAGGCACATTCCTTATTGCGCTTATGGCTTTTTACGTCTATTTTGTACTGTTTATGCTGCCTTCGCCTTTCCAAAAAGAAAGGGTGGAAGCGGCGCAGGAACAGGTAAACAGACTGGCTTATTTACAAGAAATACATAAAGAAAATTTTGGTTATTACACGGCCGATTTAGTGCGCTTGGGCCTTATCAGCGGGGACGCGGTGCAGCTTCAGCGCGATATACAATATAATTTAAGGCGCAGAGGTTTCAGCCTTGGCGTTACCCCCGACGGCTATAAGATAAGCGCGGTGGCAAAAGACGCGGACGAAACCGTTGTAACGGCGGAGAAATAAACCGCCGCGCGCAAAGCGGCTTTATACAATACAATGATAGAACAAGAATACAAGTGGCAGGCCCGCGGGCAGGCTGACTTTGTAAAATTTAAACAAGCTTTAACCGATACGGATTTTAGAAAAAGTCTGTCCAAAGTTTTTATTATGGACAGCTATTTTGACGACGCGCAAGGCACTCTTGCCGCCCAAAAAGCCGTGTTAAGACTGCGCTCCGCAGACGGCGTGTACGAAGCCGTATATAAAACCGCGTCGGAAATTAAAAACGGTTTTGTAAAACGCAGAGAAGAAACCTTTCCTATCTTTGCCAAATCCCACACGCGCGCTTTATCGCAATTTAAAGGTTTGGTGCACAAAAATTGGCCCGCACTCGGCCCCGTAAAGCAACTTTTTATAATAAAAAACAAAAGGCAGATATTATTGTTGGAAAGTCCGTCATTTGCGGCGGAAGTTTGTTTTGACGACTGTAATATACTTGTAGGCGAAAAAAATATTAAAATGTTTGAAATAGAAATGGAACTGAAAAAAGGCGACGCCGCGCAGTTGGCGGAGCTGGCGCAAAGGCTTACAAAAGCATCAGGCTTAAATTACGCGCAGGTATCCAAGGTGGCTACGGCATTTAAAAACTTATGCTGAGCATAATTATAGCTTTTGTTTTATCTCTTATCGCGCCGGGCATGGGCCAGGTATTTAACGGACAATACCTTTTTGGCTTTTGTCTGGCTTTATTTTTTGTTTTTGCGCGCCCCGTTATCCTGCCGCTTTTAATAAGAATCATAAATTTTAAGACGGAAGTTAAGCTTTTAAAATTTATCTATTACTTTAATATCCTCTTTACAGTATTTATAATAATAACCGCGCTGGACGCGTGCCTTGTTGCCGCGCGGGCGCAGTATCTCTCTTTACTGCGGGCTTTGTACTGCTTTATTACGGCTTTGTTGTTGACGGGCGCGGCGCGGCAGTTGCGCAGCGAATTTATAATATTTGCTTTAAGCAAAAGGAGCGGCCTTTCAAAATATATCTTTACCAAAAAAAACTAATTTATGGACTATATCTTTCTTGCTTTTATGATGTTTTGCGCAGGTTTTATAGACAGTCTTGCGGGCGGCGGCGGCATAATAACCCTGCCCTCTTATATGGCATTCGGGCTTAACCCCGCTTTGCTGCTGGGCACAAATAAGCTTTCTTCGTGCATAGGCACGCTGTTTTCCGCCTATAAACTGAGGGATAATATAACTATAAGCAAAAAGTTTTTAAAGTGGCTTATAATTATCACTTTTATTTTTTCTTCCCTCGGCGCGGCTTTTACAAAGCTTATTAACCCCGATAACCTTAAATTTATAATTCTTATCATAATACCCGTTATGGCGTGGTTTGTTATAAGCAATAAAACGCTGGGTATTGTAGATTTAAGAATGAAGATAACTATAAAAAAGTCCAACCGCGCGGCCAAAATATCTTCCGCCATAATAGCGTGGTACGACGGGTTTTTGGGCCCCGGCGCGGGCACTATGTTTGCGGTTTTCCTTTCCAAATACTCGGGTTTTGATATTGTGCAGGCAACCGCTCTTGCAAAGATATTAAACTTATCTTCAAACGTATTTGCGCTGGCTTTCTTTTTGCTTACAAACTCCATAAGCCTTAAACTGGGTTTACTTATGGGCGTATTTAATATTTTGGGTAATGTTTTGGGCGTTCACGTCGGCAAAAAGCGCGGCGCGGCCATTATAAGACCTATGATTATATTTGTGTCCGTAATGATTATGGGCAAGTTTATTTGGGACTTTATCCGCTGATGTTTTGCCGTTTAGGCGGCACCTATTTTTGTATAATATAAGAAATATTAAAAAGGAGGGGTTTTTAAGATGGCATACAAAATTAACCCTGATGTTTGTGTAAACTGCGGCGCTTGCGAAGGCGCTTGCCCCGTGGCGGCAATTTCTGAAAAAGACGCTAAAAGAGTTATTGACGCTTCCAAATGCATTGATTGCGGTTCCTGCGCAGGCACCTGCCCCGTATCAGCAATCGCTGCAGAGTAAACAACTTAACAGTTTTTAAATTGTAAGTTTTGTTATCTAAAAACCCGCGGTCCTTTTTGACCTGCGGGTTTTTGTTTGGTTTGTATTGAGATAGTTTTACTTGGGTTGTTTTATGGCCCAGTCAAAAAATTGCCGCCATTTAAGGTATTCTTCTTTTGCGGCCTGCGCCGATATGGAGGGGGTAAAGACGGCTTCCGCCTTAAATACAGGCCAGTTAAGCGCGTCTAAACCGCCGCTTTGCGCCGCTATAAAAGCCGCGCCAAGCGCAGTTGTTTCCGCCTCTGGCGTTTTGTTTATATTAACCTGCAAAATATCGCTTTGCAACTGCAGTAAAGTTTTATTGGAAGAAAGCCCGCCCGAAGCACGCAAATCTTTAATCTGCACGCCGCCGCGTTGCATATAAAAGGCAATATCCGCCATTAAAAAGCAAAGCCCGCGCACCGCGCCGCACACAATATCCGCCTTGGTTGTTTTGGGCGTAAAACCCTTTATAACGGGCGTTAAGCTGAAATCCCAATAAGGCGCGCCAAGGCCGCCCAATGCGGGCAAGAACCATACGGGCTGGCGCGATTGCGCGCAAAGCGCGTCCAAATCTTTAATATCAAAGTTAAAGCCCGTCTGCCCGAGCCATGTTAAAAGCGCGCCCGCCGTGTTTAACGGGCCTTCCAAAAGGTAATCTGCGTTCTTTTGGGCGGAGTTCCAAGAAAGGGAGGTTAATATACCCTGCAAATCAACGGGTTTTGTGCCGACGTCGGCAAGCAAAAACGCTCCCGTGCCGTAGTTTATGGCATTGTCGCCCTTGCCAAGCAAACCTGCCGCTGCGGCCGCAGCCTGCTGGTCGCCCACGCAAACGGTTATGGGTATGCCTTTATATGCGCCGTAATCGGCCGCGCTGGGGCGGATTTCGGGTAAAATTGAAAGGGGAATATTAAAGGATTTTAATATATCCGCGTCCCACGCCATCGTTTTTATATTAAACAAAAGCGTGCGCTGGGCGGTGGTAGGGTCGGCCGCAAAAACCTTGCCGCCCGTAAGGTGCCAAATAATAAATGTGCCCACAGGCGCCGCAAGCAAACGGTTTGCTTTTAAAGATTCCTGCACGGCGGGGCAATTTTGCAGACACCATTGCAGTTTGGGGGCGGAAAAATAAGGCGTTTTATAAAGCCCTGTTTTAAAATGGACTTCTTCCTGCGAAAGCGTATTTTGGGCAATAATTGCAGCCGCGCGGCCGTCTATCCAGCTTAAAACGGGGCAAAGCGTTTTGCCCGTTATTTTATCCCACAAAACTATGGTGGAACGCTGGCAGGCCACCGCTATTTGCGACGGTGTTTGGCCCGCTGGCAGGGCCGACATAACGGTGTTTAAGGCGTCAAATTGGCTTTTAAGCAGCTCTTCGCCGTTATATTCGCAGATGTTCTCTTCGTGTTTTGGCAAAAGCGGTACGGCGGCCTTTGCAGCTATAACGCCCTGCGCCGTAACCGCCAAAGCTCTGGAGCTGGAACTGCCTTGGTCTAAAGCTATAATAAGTTCATTTTTCATTTTTAAACCATTTATTCGTCTGTAAAAGCGTGGTTGCCGCTTTATCAAAAGAAAGTAAAACGTCCTGCGTTTTTTGCGCGTCAAAATCCTTTGTAAAAGGCTCTTGGCTTAAAACTTCCGTTCTGGAATGACTCATTGCGCCGTCTTTGGTTATAAGCCCGATGGAAGTTCCCTCGTAAACAAAAGCGTAACGCGGTTGCGGCGCTTCATCAAAAATATCTTTGCCGAAAGCCGTATAAGGCGCGTTAATGCCCGCCATTTTATATAAAGTGGGCATAATATCCGTCTGGGAAACAACAATATCATACTTGCCCGCTTTCAAAATTTTCGGCGCGTAAAACACAAAAGGTATATTAAAATTCTCTTTAATTGTTTTAGCCGTGCCGTTATAATGGTTGGTATGGTCGGACGCAAAAACAAATACCGTATTATCAAACCAACCTTCTTTTTTAGCGCGCGCCAAAAGTTCGCCTATGGACCAATCCGCGTAAGCAAGAGAATTTTTAAAGCCGTCCTCTTTCGTGCCGCCTTTATAAATATCAAATCTTTCCAAAGTTTTTACAAAAGGGTCATGCGTTATCCCTGTAAACAGCATAGCAAAAAAGTTCTTGCGGCTGCGCGCTTTTATCTTGTCGGCGGCGAACATCATTAAGTCGTAGTCATAGCCGAAGGGGGCCTTTTCCAAATGCGGCAGCTGCTGCGGAATATCCTCCCAACCGTATTGCTCCTGCGCGCCCAAAAACTTTGCCAAGGCGCACATTCTGTAGGAATGGCGCAGGGAAGTTTGCGCATAAAAAGTGTAATAGCCTCTGTCGGCAAAAAGCTTCATTGAGGGTGTAATCTCGTTTAATTCCGTGCCATAGCCAAAGATAGGCAGCCCGGGCGTCATCGGCAGAGAAGCCAATATAGAGGCAAAACCAAAGATACTGCGCGTGCCCACCGCGTAACCGTTGGTAAATACCGCGCCGTCTTTTACAATACCGTCAAACACGGGCGTTACGCCAAAATTATTGCCGCTTAAGGAATCTATATAATAGGGCGACCAGCCCTCAAGCATAACAATAAGCACATTTATGCCTGTAAGATTTTCCGCCCGCGCGATTTGGCGCATAAGCGGATATTGCGGGTTTAAAACTTTTTCATCAGGCGTAAGCAGCGCAGCCTGAGTATTTTGCAAAGCTTTATCAAGCGGGTAATTATTGACGGTATGCACGCCGCCCTTTCTGGTAATTTGATAGGTGGTAAACGCGCCGTTAAGCGTAAGCGTGGCGGCGGCGGGGGTATCTGCATATTTATAAACATCGGCGACGCCTATGGGCTTATCTTTGCCAAGATGCCCGCGTATGCCAAGCAGTATAAAAACAAGTATAAGGAACAGTTTTAATATCTCCCTGCTCCAGCGTATCGGCGCGGGTTGATAATATTTATTAATCCTGCCACCGATATAATAAAGAAACCAGCCGCCGCCTGCCAAAAGCAAAGCAAGCTGAAGCGGAGTTTTAAATAAAATGTATTTGATAAGGAAAGGCAAATCATTACCTATATAAATAAGTTCGTCGGTAATATGGCGGTTTACATTGGGGAAGTAAATTATATCGCCTATAAGAAAGCCCGTAACAACCATTGCGGAAATTATGGCGCAAAAGCTCCATAACTTAACCCAAAGGCGGCTTTTAAGCGGAATATTAAGCAGAAATAAAGGAATGCCTACAAACAAAGCTATTACGGAACCGTCAAAACGAAGGCCCTGTACAAAAGCTTTTGTTATCTGCGCGGCAGATAAATCCGCAAAGAAATTGCCGTAAAGCAGCAGCAGAGTCAGGCGCGCAAGAGCAAATATTATAAAGCAGGCAAATACAGTCCAAAGAGAGAATTTTAAAGCAAAATCAGGTTGTTTATTTTTCTTAAACATTGTTATCCCCGTCAGTTTAAAACTTTAATCTTCCGTCTTAGTACAGGTTAAATTAACCGTTTCCTTTTTTTGTATAAGCGCTTCCAGCTTTTCTTTTTGCTGCGGCGTTAAAGAGCCGCTTTCCAACAAAGCTTTTATGCTTGAAAGCGTGGGAACAAGAACCTTTGGCAAAAGGTTTAATTCCCTAAGTAAATCAACCGTTTTCCGTCGGTCGGTAAAATCAAATTCCGTCTTGGCGGTAAGCGCGGCAAGATAGTTCATACCAAAGTGGCGGTTATAGCCGTTTTCCTTCATTATTTTTATGATTTCCGCTTTAAGCTTTTCCGCCTTTTCCTGCGTTTGGCCCAGTTCGTCTATCTT
>CAZBCE010000053.1:0-10124 GCA_964490555.1 uncultured Elusimicrobium sp.
CTGTGCGAAACCGTTATAAATTTTATAGTGCCCAAACTGATGAAGATAGGCCAAAAAAAGTTATTTTACGCCGCGCTTGTAATAAACACGGCGGTATTTGCTGCCTTTATATGGGGCTTTATGCCCGTCTGGCACAGTATCTTTTTTATAGGTATTTTTGCAATGACGGACAGAATTTACAATATGCTTCTTTTAATGTTTATCCCAAAGATATTCCCTAATGCGCAGGATAAAACCACAATAGGCAGTTTGGTTACATTGGTTTCGTGGACGTCTTTGGCGGTTGTTTCTTACGCGCAGGGCGCGTTTTTGGGCGCGTTGGGGATAAACGTTTTTGCGGCCCTGCTTATTGCCGCGCTTATTTTAGGTTTTCTGGTTTACCTGCCCGTGCTTAAACAAACCGTTTTTAAACCGCAAAGCAATAATATTTAATGCTCTATTATGTAAGCGTTATAATTTGTCCAGCCTGAGGTGGTAACACCGCCCATATTTTCGCAGAGTTTTGATTGTTCCTGCGCATATTTATTATCTTGGTGCGCAAAGCAGTAAATAACGCCCGTTCTTCTGTAATGCAGCTGCATCCCCGCAAGTATGCCAAAACGGCCCGACGCCCGTACATATGCGCCGCCGTTATCAATTTCGTAAATAAAGTTTTTTGTTTGATAAGAGTCTGTGGCGTAGGCGTTAGCGCCGGTTGACTGCCCCGGCGGCATATTAATATCAAGCATATCAAACGAGGGGGGAACTTCCCCTTTGCCAAGCATATATCTGTCCACCGCGCCAACCATAACTTTAGCGTTTGTTTTAGCTTCGGAAAGACGTGCCTTTGCAACGGCCATTTGGTATTGCGGCAAAGCTATTGCGGCTAAAATACCTATAATCAAAACAACTACAAGCAACTCTATAAGAGTAAAAGCTTTTTTATTCATATTATTTTCCCCTATGCAATGCCTTTGCCCAAAGCGTGCGCTTTTGGTTAAATGTTTTAGCAGCCGCGGCAGGGCTGGTGGAAGGCAGAAGTTTATATTCCACGCCGTCAATCTTTCCGAAATATTTTACAAAATATTTATGCGCCGCCTGCCCGTTAAAAAGCAGTGTTTTTATTTTAGGATATTTTTTAAACAGCGTTTTAAAATCATTTGGTTTTTCTTCCTTTATATTCCCGTCAAGGCTGCCCGCGCGGCGGCACGCGGCAAGGCTGTCCCACAACCCGATATTATGGTTTAAAAGCATTTGCAGTTTTTGCGGATAGGTTGCGGGCGGGACGGCGGGGGAAAGTAAATCCGTCATAAGCGGCCAAAACTGATTATATTTATAGGCATAATACTGCCCCGCCTTAAGGGAAGCCTCCCCCGGCATACTGCCTATAATCATTATTTGCGTATTTGCGTCGGCGACAGGTTTAAAACTCTTAATCATAAAAACATTATAATAAAAGACGATGAAAAAAGTAAGTTCCTCCTAAACCTTACCCGTGCGGCAAAAATATATATAAAATATACCTAAAGGCAGGAAAAAGATAAAAAATGAAAGAGAAAAAGAACATAGCTTTACTTTCCGTAGCTTCCAATACAATACTGATAGCTTTAAAATTGATTGTTGGCGTAATGACGGGGTCCGTCAGCGTAATATCGGAGGCCGTCCACTCCGCCACAGACTGGCTTGCCGCCGTGATAGCGTTTACGGCTGTTAAAATTTCAGCAATGCCGCCCGACGACAATCACCCTTACGGGCATGAAAAAATAGAAAACGTTTCAGGCGTTATAGAGGGTCTGCTTATAATAGGCGCGGCGTTTTGGATTATGTTTGAATCAGTAAAAAAACTTATCTCGGGTCATTTCGTATCGGGCGCGGGCTGGGGCTTTGGCGTTATGCTTATTTCCGCCGCCGTTAATATATTTGTTTCCAAAAAACTTTATAAAGTGGCGCGCGCGGAAGATTCTATGGCTTTAGAGGCCGACGCGCTGCATCTTAAAGCTGATGTTTATACCTCTCTGGGCGTAGCCGCGGGCCTGTTTTTGCTGTGGGTAACAAACCTGCATTTTCTGGACCCGTTGGTGGCTATTTTGGTTGCCGTATTTATTTTAAAGGAAGCGGTTGTATTAACCAGAAATGCCTTTGAGCCGCTTATGGACGCCCGCCTTTCCGACGAAGATTTAAGCGTGGTAAAAGACGTGCTTAAAAGCTGCGAAGATAAATTTGTAGATGTTCATAACCTTAGGACTAGGAAATCGGGCAAAATAAGATATATTGATTTTCATATGACAATGTGCAAACAAATAAGTTTGGAAGACGCCAACAAAATATCTTCCGAGGTTGAGGCCGACATAAAAAACAAAATACCTAATTGCGAAATTCTTATACACTTAGACCCGTGTAAAGACGATAATAACCCCAAATGTATGGTAAAAAGGTAATAATATGCCCGACAGAGATGTTAAAACCGTAAGAGATATAATTTACTTTCAGTACGCAAAAGCTATTGCGCGCGCCGCGTTTGGCTATCAAAACGGTAAAGAGGCCAAGCTTAAAGGTTACGGCTTTATAAAAACAAAATTCAGGGAATTGCGCGACGGCAAAATACAATGGTCCGATATTTTGCGCGAGGACATTAACTTTGCCGAAAGCGAAAAAGCCTGCATATTTTGCGGCTCAACAGAAAACATTACCAAAGAGCATATTATCCCCAAAACCTTAAAAATAAACGAACGCTGCCCGTCCTGCCACCATATACAGGGCATACACAATATAATATGGTCTTGCAAAAGCTGCAACAGTTCTAAAGGGCAAAAGGGTTTATATAAATATTATTCGCAGATTTGCAAAGAAAAATCTTATAAAGATTATCTGCCGCTTTTGTTGGAAAAGAAGTACCTTAAGATAATTTACCTTTGCCACGAGTGCGCGGGAACGCTGGACTTTGCCCCGCAGCACCCCGACGTACAGGAAATAGATAAAGTTATAGAAGATAATATATAAACAACTTTTAAGCCGTTTAAAAATAAAACCCGCAAAGCTTATTGCCCTGCGGGTTTTTTATTATTTAATTTTTTTAAATTATTTTTTTGCTTTCTTATCGGCCGTCTTCGGCGTTGTTTTTACGCTTGCCGTTTTTGGCTTTTCGGCCTGTTTAACTTCTTTTGCGGGTTCTGCCGCGGCGGCAACAGTTACGGCGGGTTTTACGGCGTCCTCGCCCCAGGAAATCGTCATATAATAAGTGGTATCGGCAAGCAGCTTAAAGGAAGCTATTTCCGCATTATCTTTGGCGGCGGCGGAAGAGCCGTCATTCTTTTTTGTAATAACTTCGGGCAAAAGAATATCTTTTAATGTATTATTGCCGTCTAAAACGGTGTAATAGAACGGGCCGCAGTCCTCGTACCCCATAAGAAATGCGCCCGTTTCTTTAAAAATAAGTCCGTCAATTTTGGCAAATGGCAAATCAGTCTTTACAATTATTACGGGCTTGCCGTCTGCTTCGTTTACCGATGTTAAATTAGCCTTGTCGTCCTTTACGGAAGCTATGGCAAAAGCGCCGCCGAACTCCGCAGGGTTTTTACCTTTGCTTTTAACCGTAATTTTAAAGGCTTTCTTATCGGTATAGCTGGTAAGCTTGGGCATTTTTAAGGTATAGGGATAAAAGCCGCAGGCTAAAATATCAACGGAGCCCGCCGTCGCGCGGACATAAACTATATAGCCTTTTTCCGTCTTAACGTCTTTTATTACGGCATTATTGTCGCCGTCAAATTTAAGGTCTTTTAAATCGGTTTCAATTTCAAGCGGAATGGCATTATAACCGTTTATATCGTCCTGAAAGAACTCAAAACGGATATCAAAAGGCTGAGGCTGCACGGCGGAGGCGTCAAATTCGTAAGCCTTAAGCGCGGCGGGTATAAGCAAAAAAACAGAAAGCAAAAAAACTAAATTTCTTTTCATATAAATCCCCTTAATTCTCATTATCATAAAGTTTATCATGTTTTGCCCAGTTGTAGATATGCCTTGCAAGCAAATAAAGCGCAAGCGTTATGCAAAACGCGCCAAGCAGGTAAAAAGCGTTTCTCATAATATAATCATAATCGGCGGTGCCGAACCATTGGTGCATATACTCCCAGTCGGGTTTGGTGCTTTCGTCGGCGTTGATAAGCCAAAGGTTAGCCTCCAGATTATAGCCCGTATAAAACCCTATGGATTTAAACGCTATGCCCAAAAGGATAAGGCAGAAGTCGGACTGTATATGCTCGCCGCGCCGCAAAAAATAAATATAAGCCGCAACGGGTACAATAATTTCCATAGCCGTGCCGCCGATAATGGTCATAAAATGATTGCCCATAAATACCATGCGGAACAGCGGGTGGCCCAATTCGTGTACGCCTATCGTAAAAAAATTAAACAGCGGGCCGAATATTGTTTGAGTTTTGCCTGCGAAAGAAAGATAAAACAGTAAAGTACCCGCAGCAAGGAAAGCAAGTCCGCCTATGCCGTAGCGCACAAACAGCGGGCCGCGGCGATAAGGGTCAAAAATATTTGCAAACGCGTTTACGATGCTTTTTATCATTACCAAGATAATTTACTATATTGCCCGATGATAAGCAATAAAAAAATAAAGACCCGCATTTGTTAAAACACGGGTCTTTAAAATTTAACGTCCGCCGCCTCCTCCGCCTCCACCACCACCGCCCGAAGAGCCGCCCCCGCCGCTTCCGCTTGAGCCTGAACTGCTTGAAACTGACGACGATAAAGAACTGCCGAAGGAAGACAGCCCCGCAGCCGTACCTATGCCGCTTGCGTGCAGTCCGCGGCTGTTAAGACTTTCCTCTATAACGCTGGCGCCTAAGGCGGATTCAAAACCTTTTATCCATTCGTTTTCAACATTTAAGGCGACGGCGTAGGCAAAATAATCGCAAAACATTTTTTGCGCGTCGGTAGGGTCGCTTACCGCAGCGCGGTGTTCTTCCGCGGCGGCAAGGTATTGCTTAAACCCTTCAATGTCGTCCATAACAGCGCGGCCCGCAACGGAGTATGCCCGTATAAGGCGGCCGAAAATAATACTGCTGATAATCACCCCAGCCCCGCCGAAACCGTACCACAATAAATCGGGGTCTATTGAGGGGAAACCCTTAAAAGAACCTGCAATTCTTATAAAGAAGTTTATAAATAAAAATCCGAATATAAGAAACGGAACCAAAGCAACAACGGAAAATCTTTTAATGTTTTTTATGGTGTTGATTACTGCGGCTGATATTATCGTAAAAAAGAAGCCGAAAAACAATATAAAGAATATAGCTTCAGGTCTGATTTGGAACATTTTAAAAGCACAAAAGCCCAAGGGCAGCAGCATCGGCAATTCCCATATTCCGTTGGTTTTAAAGTAGGCTTTACCCTCCTGCTGTTTGTGCGCCTCTTTAGCAGCTTCAATTGCTGCTAATATTTGCTTTCTGCTGCTTTGCGTAAGCGTAATCTGCTTGGCAATGCCGCTAAAGAAACTGTTATAAACGGCTTCTTCTTCCTTAGAAAGGCTAGCGCTTGGCGGTATCTCCTGCGCGCGCAGAATATAAGGCCCTTTTATGCCTGATAGCAGCTTGCCAACAAAAGAATTTTGCATCTCTGTAGAGAGGGATTCTAAAGTCTGTTTTTGCGATATATTTATCGCGCCTTTTAAAGTCAGGCTTATAAGGATTACCGCAAAGTTTTTATCGTCAAAACCCATCCTTGTAAGGTATCTTGTAAAAGCGGGGGAAATATCCTTTGGCGGAGCATATTGGCGCACCACTCTTTTTTGCGGGTCGCGCCCTACAAGCGCCCAAGCAAGATAATAATATGCAAATAAAGCCAGCAGTATCAGCGTTACCAAAAAAGCGGGGCGTTCCTGCAACGGAACCGTAGGCATATTTACAATACCCTTTTGCCAAGGTACGGCAATGGTAAAGCCTTCCCCTTGGTTAATGCTGCGGGTAACGGCAAAGGTTAAGGGCCCTGTTCTTGCCGCGTCCGTGCCTTTACTGCCGCGGCTGCCCGTATAAAGCGATATTTTGCCGTCTATAGGCTGTGCGCCTTGTGGCAAAATTACGGTTGCGGTTGAGTGCTCTATGGGAAAGTTCCAATAATTACCTGTTATATTCCAATAAATCTCGTCGTAATTCCTAAATTGTCCCACGGCATTTGCCGCTTTATATTTAAAAGAGTAGGTATGTTGACCGAGGGGGAGATAATCATCGTTTCCAAAGTTTATACGCAAAGCACTTCCCTTATTTTCCGCAAAATAAGGGTGATTTTGCCCGTCCATGGTAAGGCTTAAAGGGGTTATGGGGCTGCGGCGGCTTTGCGGAATATCCCTGTATATACCGCGTTTTATTTGATTATGCTCCGCCACTATGGAAATATTTTCCGTAACAATAAGTGTTCCGTCCGTCTGCACCTGTAAAGTTACGTCAAAGGAAGTTATTCTTTCCATCGCGCGCGCGGCGGGGGAAAGCGCCAAAAACAACAAGGCAAAAAAGAGTAATTTTTTCATGGAGTAATTATAATAGATTTACACTGTATAATCCACAGTATTTTTTGCGTTTATTTACAATGCGCTTTTTTCAGGCGGATATGCTACAATATTTTTGAAATATTTTTATTTTTATATTTTCAGAGGAGAGTCAAAATGGAACCGCAAATTTATACGCAATCATCCGCAGCAGAGCCCCGTTACGGAGGGTTTTGGATACGTTTAGTAGCTTATTTTATAGACGGCATATTAAATAATATTATAGGCATTGTAATAGGTATGATTTTAGGGATAATCATAGGCATTGCCGCCAATGCGGGCAATGTGGAAATGAACCCCGCAAATGTTTTTCTTTTAAGAATGGTTTCTTTTGTACTCTCAATTATTACAACCTGGCTTTATTTTGCTTTATTCCAAAGCTCAAAATATATGGCCACGCCGGGCAAAATGTTATTTGGCCTTGTAGTGGTGGATAAAGAATACAACCGCTTAAGCTTTGCGCACGCCACAGGTCGCTTTTTTGCCACTTTCATTTCTACCATAATAATCTTTATCGGGTTTATTATGGCGGCTTTTACCAACAGAAAGCGCGCCCTGCACGATATGATAGCGGGAACTTACGTTATCTATAAATAAGCGCAAACAATATTTATAATGCAAAAGCCCCGCTTGGCAACAGGCGGGGCTTTTTAATAGGGTAAAAATGTTATTTATTTTTTAAGCGCGGCGGATAAAAAATCGCTTACCTGCGAACTTACTTTAATGTCGCTCTTGGTTATGGGACGCGCAAGATACAGGCCTTTTTTACTTCTAAGACGGCTTAGCGCAACGTACACCTGCCCCTGCGCGAAAGCTTCCGCGCCAAGGTCTATGACAGCTTTATCAAGCGTAAGGCCCTGCGCCTTGTGTATGGTTACGGCCCAAGCCAGACGTAAGGGAAACTGGGAATATGTCCTTTCGGGGTCTTCCACCTGTTCGCCTTCCGCGGTAAGCCGCAGTTTGTACCAAGTGTGGCGTTCCACCATATATTCGCCGTGTTCCGTCTGCACTACTATGTGCTGCACTTGCCCGTCCTGCCCTGCGGAAATCTCTTTTATAATTCCTGTGGTTCCGTTAACCCAGCGCCTTTCTTTGCCTTCGTCATTTTTTACAAACATAACAAATGCGCCCTCTTTAAGTTTAAGCGGATTTTGGGGGCAATCCTGCCAGTTATCGGGCCTTTTTTGAACGGGGGAAGCCTGTATAAGCGCGGTAATTGAATATTCCCGCCCTTCAAGCGCGCGCAGCTTTTTGGCGTTAATGGCGTCGGCCGTAGCATTGGTGGCGGTAAGCCAGGTTATGTTAGAGGGCAAGGTTGAAGCGCAGGAGTTAAAATACCCCAAAGCTTCGGGCAGAATATCTTCTTTATCGGCGCGGATAATATCAAGGTTTTTTATATAATCCCCGTCGTCCTGACGGAAATTATGGGTAAATTCTATATGTTTCAAATCAAGTTCTTTATAAACTTTTGAGTGGAAAAGAAAACTTTTATTTTCGCCGTAACTATCCATAAAAAGCGCGTCTTTTTCCGTCATATCTTCAAAAAAAGTTTTGGGCTTTACCACGGGCGGCAGCTGGTACATATCGCCGATAAGCACAAGCTGAAGGCCCGCAAAGGGCAGGTTCCTTTCCAAAACATCGCGCAGTTTTTTGTCCATTTCGTCAAACAAATCAGCGCGCACCATAGAAACTTCATCCACGACAAGCGTTGTAATATTTTCCAAACGCTTGCGCAGGGCAACCTTTTCCTGCTTGCGCATACCTGCGGTTTTATGGGTTTTGTAAATTGAAAGACTTAAAAAAGAATGTATGGTTTGCCCTTTTGAATTTAAAGCCGCAAGGCCTGTGGGCGCAAGCACCGCAATACCGTAATTATAAAGTCTTTCGCGCAAAAAGCTGATAAAACAGCTTTTGCCCGTACCGGGTTTGCCGTGTATAAAAACGCTTGCGCCGCTTTCTATAAGGTCAAGGGCGCGGGCAAACTCTTCCGTTATAATAAGACCTTCGGACTGAGCAATATTTTCCGCTATGGTATTTTGGGTTAATTGTGGCATAAGGATAATTACATTATAGCTTTTATTACGCGGGGCTATTTAAGCAGGTGTTTTCTTATGACGGAAAGGATTTTGGAGTTTTTATTATCCGCCGCGTAATTTATGACGGCGTTGCCGCCCGCGTCGGTGGCTTTTACATCGGCCCCGTTTTCTATAAGCGCTTCTATAACATCTTCTTCGCCGTTATAAAGCGCGGCAAAAATAAGCGGCGTTCCTCCGCCCGCGCCTTTATAATTTATATCCGCGCCGCTTTTAACCAAAAGGTCAATAATCTCGGGGTTAGAAGTTTGCATTGCGGCGTAAGTTAAAACGGAAATTTTTTGCTTGCTTACGGCGTTAACGTCAGCTCCTTTATCTATAAGCATAGCGGTAATATCGGCGCGCGGGTTTGTGGCTACAGCCCAAGCTAAGGGGGTAATACCGTCGTCGTCTTTTGCGTTAATATCCGCGCCCGCTTTTATAAAAACTTCTGCGGCTTCGGATTTTTTTGCAAGCATAACAGCGTACATTAAAGGCGTTTGCCCGCCGTCTGATATTTTGCCCATTGTAAGGCCTTTTTCCACCATTTTCTTGGCCCAGCTTTCATCGGCGGCGGCAAAGGCTTCGGGTATATTGCCTAAAAGTTTAAGCGCGGCGGTTTTTTGCGCGGTAAAGGCAACTTCTTCGTCGCTGGGCGGTTTTTGCGCGGGCGGGCGGGGGAGGGATAATAAACGGTCGGAAACGTCTTTCCCCGCAATAACATCTTTGTAAACGCCGTTTTTAAACGGAGTATCTTTATCGTTTTGCTCGGCAAGTTCCAAAATGGCGCGCGTTATCTGATTTTTGGGGGAGGCCCAATCCAAAACAGTTTGCCCTTTACTGTTGGCATAAGCCGCGCCGTTAAGCAAAAGCAGGGCGGAAGTTTTTTCGTTACCGCGTTTTGCCGCGGCCATAAGCGGGGTTATATTTTTTTCATTCTCAGCGTTAACATTAGCTTTGTTATCAATTAAAAACTGCAAAGTGTCCAAATCCGCACTTTTGACTATTGATATAAAAAGCGGAGTATCGCCGTTGGGCAGCGCGGCGTTTACATTAGCTTTACGCTTTATGAATACAGATAAAATCTGCTTGACGGGGTGCTTTCTTACGGCATAAATAAGGGCGGTATTGCCTTCTTTATCTTTAAGTTCAAGACGGGTAAAAAAGTTAATTCTTTTTTGTAAATCCTCTGGGGAAGCGGCCTCCAAAGCGGTTATAAATTTTTTATCTTCATACCACGGCATTTTAGCCTTTGAAAGAGTTTTAAAGAACAGCAGCGCGTTCCATATTATAAGCGCGGCTATCAGTCCTGCCGCGGCGTAAGTAAAAAGATGCACCTTGCCGCGCGCGGGGATATGCGGCGGCGGGCCGAAAGCCGTTTTTTGTTTAACGCCCTTTTTAAGCATTAAAACAATAAGCGCAACCGCGCCCGCAACGGGAACAAGGATAAGCAAAATCCAGAGGGGAGAGTAATTTATATCACGCAGACGCCTTACCGTTATGGCAAGCTTTGCAAGGACGGCGGC
>CAZBCE010000054.1:0-9959 GCA_964490555.1 uncultured Elusimicrobium sp.
TTCCGTTTCCTGTCTGCCAAGGCCTAAAAACTTCTCTATCTTAACGGCTTTGGCGGCAATTTTTGCTCCGTTATGTTTTATCATAACAAGGCTTTGACCCTTTGTTATAGAGCCGTTTAATATTCTGCCTATGCCGATATGGCCCAGAAAATTGCTGTAATCAAGCATTGTAACCTGCATCTGCAAAGGTTTATTTTCGTCTGCGGCAGGCGCGGGAACATGCTTTATGATGGCTTCAAACATAGGGGCAATATCTTTGCCCTGCTCTTCCATATTAAACGACGCCCAGCCTTCGCGGCCGGAGGCGTATAAAATGGGGAAATCCAACTGTTTATCGTTGGCGCCGAGTTCCATAAAAAGCTCAAAAACTTCGTCCACAACGGCGGAAGGGCGGGCGTTTTCCCTGTCCATTTTATTAATTACGACTATAGGGCGTAAACCCAAAGAAAGAGCCTTACGCAGCACAAATCTTGTTTGCGGCATAGGGCCTTCTACGGCGTCAACCATAAGTATAGCGCCGTCTACCATTTTTAATACGCGTTCAACTTCGCTGCCGAAGTCCGCGTGGCCCGGAGTGTCAACTATGTTGACGGTATATTCGTGATATTGTACTGAAGTACATTTGGAAAGTATCGTAATACCGCGTTCCCTTTCTATGGGATTGGAGTCCATTACCATTTCCTGCGCGGCGTCTTGTTTAACTTTAAATTGTCCCGAAAGTTTTAATAACGCGTCTACTACCGTGGTCTTACCGTGGTCAACGTGCGCTATGATAGCCACATTTCTAACGTCTTTTCTGATGCTCATATTTTCCTTTAATATTGCCAAAATACACAATACCGCGCGGGCTTTATTCCCGCGCGGCAGGTGTTTGTCCTATATGTATATTATAGCTTATAAATAAATCTTAGGAAAGCGTCTTTCCCCTGCTCATCGTGTTTAAACACGCCGCAGGTAAGCAAAACCTTTTCAAAAGTTTGGCCTATTTCTTCAAGCAGGATATCGGCAACGTCTTCAGGCTTATAGTCATCGTACTTTGTTATAAAGCTTTTTACCCAGTTATAATGCTGTGCGAGGGAAGATAAATCTTTAATCTTTTCTATCTCGCCTTTAGCGATAAGTTCGCCTATCTGCAGCATTTCGTTTTTAAGGCGGCCGGGCAAAATAGCCATACCCAAAGCTTCTATAAGGCCTATGTTTTCCCTCTTGATATTATGGCACTGCGGGCGGGAATGGAATATGCCCCACGGATATTGCTCCGTCGTGCGGTTGTTTCTTAAAACTATATCCATTTCGTACTTGCCGTTTTTAAAACGGGCAATGGGAGTAACCGTATTGTGCTGCTCTTCGCCCGTCGCATGCAGTATTTCTACCGATTCGTCATCATATTGACGCCACACATTATGCACATGGGCGGCAGCTTTTGCAACATCTTCTTTTTTGCCGCGCAGACGCAAAACTGAAAGCGGCCAGCGCACTATATCAAAAGTAACTTTAGGAAATTTCTTTACCTTAAAACTTTTTACTGATTTTGCCTTTTCCATAGGAAATACATATCTTCCCGCCTGATAGTGGTCGTGCGATAAAATAGAACCGCCGACTATAGGCAAATCGGCATTAGAACCTATAAAATAGTGCGGAAATTGTTCCACAAAATCCAAAAGAACGGTAAAGGTATCTTTTGTAATTTTCATCGGTTTATGCTGCTCTGCAAGAACAATGCTGTGTTCGTTGTAGTAGACATAAGGAGAATACTGAAAGTACCATTTTTTACCGTTAAGTTTAAGCGGTATTAATCTTAAATTTTGTCTTGCGGGGTGGTTTAAGTGGCCCGCATAACCCTGATTTTCCACACACAGCAAGCATTTGGGATAAATATTTTCCCTTACAGGCTGCATGCCCTGCAAAGCAATTTCTTTGGGGTCTTTTTCGGGTTTGGAAAGGTTAATTGTCATATCAAGCTTACCAAAATCAGTATCGGCTTTCCACGTTATATTTTTGGCGACGCGGTCAGTTTTGATATAGTAAATTTTCTGGCAATATTTATAAAAATCGTCGGTGGCTTTTTTAATGCCGCTTTTTTTGGATATTTCCGCAAAGCGTTTGGCGACTACCGAGGGCTTATCGGTTAAGACGGACATAACGCGCGTTTCAAAAATTTCCCTGTAAGTAGAAGTATCAGCTTTAAGAAGACCGTTTTCCGCCGCATAAAAGGAAATGTCTGCAAGTATTTCGCTGGGGTCCTGCGGAACGGGGCCGCCATAGCGCGGAGTGTTGTTATTATCAGGTAAACCCAAAAGCTCCAATAAGCCGTTGCGCGCGCAAATTTCGTCTTCTTTATCTATAAGTTTATTGGACAGAGCATAAGAAAGCAGTTCTTCTATGTTAGTGTAAATCATAAGCTTTAATATTTCCTTTTAAGTTCCCACTTCCAGGCGGTTGATATAATTTTATCTAAATTATAGTAAATTTGCCATCCTAAAACCTTTGCGGCTTTTGCGCTGTCCGCAACAAGTACGGCAGGGTCCCCCGCGCGGCGCGGCGCGTAGTCAATTTTTATCGTGCGGCCCGTTATCTTTTGCGCGGTTTCAATAACTTCTTTTACGCTAAATCCGCTGCCGCTGCCAAGGTTAAAATTATCGCTTACATTAAGTTTTAACATTCTTTGCAAGGCAAGTATATGGGCGGAAGATAAATCGTTTACATGCACAAAATCCCTTACGCAGGTACCGTCTTTTGTAGGATAGTCCGTGCCAAAAACTTTTATACTTTCCCGCACGCCTTTTGCCGCCTGCAATACTATGGGGATAAGGTGGCTTTCAGGCTCGTGCGCCTCGCCGATTGTGCCGCTGTCGTCTGCGCCTGCCGCGTTAAAGTAGCGCAGCACCGCGCTTTTAAGGCCATAGGCAGCGTCGTAATCCTTCAAAATCTTTTCCACAGTAAGTTTTGTTTGCCCGTAAGGATTAATAGGGTTTTGCGGGTGGCTTTCGCTTATCTTAGGCGTTTGCGGCTCGCCAAAAGTGGCGGCGGTAGAGGAGAAAACAAAATACTCTACACCCGCTTCCGTCATAGCGTCCAAAAGATTTATAACTTTTACCACATTGTTATTGTAATATTTGGCGGGTTCTTTAACGCTTTCGCCCACTTCCGTAAAAGCGGCAAAGTGCATAACAGCGTCGGTTTTATATTGCGCGAAAACTTTGGCAAGCTTCTTTTTATCGCCCAAATCGCCCTTAATAAAAACTGTTCCTTTAACGGCCTGCCTGTGGCCTTTGGAAAGATTATCGTAAACAGTAACGTTAAAACCCTGCTTTACAAGCATTTTAACCGCGTGAGAACCTATATAACCCGCGCCGCCTATCACAAGTATGTTAGTCATAAAAAAATATCTCCAAGTTTATTTAATAAGTCCCGCGCCGTCGCCGATACCCGCAACGTAAAAATCAGCTTTAAGGCCTGTCTTTTCAAAATATTCTTTGGCAACGGCAGCTTTAACGGGTTCTATAAAAGCATCTTCCACCAAAGCAATGCTGCAACCGCCAAAGCCCGCACCCATCATTCTTGCGCCAAGCACGCCATGCTGTTTTTGCAGAGCCGCAACAATAGCGTCAAGTTCTTTACCCGTAACCTCGTAATCGTCGCGCAGGGAAGCGTGGGAAGCGTCCATAAGTTTTGCAAAGGCCTTTATTTCCCCCGCTTTTAAAAGGTCAACCGCTTTTAATGTACGGGCGTTTTCCGCCACGGCGTGGCGCGCGCGTTTATACACTACGGGATTGGGTATTAAGTCCTTTGCGCTTTCCAACTGCTCAGGCTTTAAGTCGCACAGTGCTTTAATATTAAATTTGTTTTGAAGCAGGGCCAACGCGCCGTCGCACTCCCCCCTGCGTTCGTTATATTTAGAATCAGCCAGTTCGCGCCTTTTATTTGTGTTGGCAATAAGTATTGAAACACCTTTAAGCACGACTGGAACATGGGTGTAGCGCAGGCTGTTGCAATCAAGTAAAACGGCATTGTCTTTCTTGCCCATAGCGATAATAAACTGGTCCATAATGCCGCAGTTTACGCCGACAAATTGATTTTCCGCCTTTTGGCCCAGCAGGGCAATTTGCAGCATATCAAGACCGCAGTTAAAAAAAGTGTTAAGCATAACGCCCGTTACAACTTCTATGGAGGCGGAGGAAGAAAGCCCCGCACCGTTAGGAATATTACCCATATAAACAGCGTCAAAACCGCTGTTTATCGGCGCGCCTGCTTTAAGCATAACGTCAAGCACGCCTTTAGGATAATTGGTCCAATCAGCGCCTTTTTTATAATTTTTTAAATCTGTGGAAATAAGCCCGTCTTGCGGAAAATTTAAAGAATAAAAATTTATTTTATCGTCGTTCCTCTTAGCGGCCAAAAGATATGTGCCAAAGGTTAACGCGCAGGGGAATACATTGCCCCCGTTATAGTCCGTATGCTCGCCTATCAGGTTAGCTCTGCCAGGCGCAAAAAAAAGATTTGCAGATTTGTTGCCAAAAAGCTCCGTAAATTTAGACTGAAGAAGATTTAAATCCATTCCCTTACCCTCGTTAAAAATATAAAACAGCGCGGGGCTTTTTAAAAACCCCGCGCTTTATTAAAACTTAAGCCGCTATCCCCAGTTGGGAGAACAGCAAATACAAACCTACAACGCTCAAAAATATACCAATGCTGACGGGGACAAGTTTATCCCACGGCTTGGTATCAACGATGTGTTTATCCAAAGCGTCTTCGTATGTGTGTTTGGAAGGATAGAACCTGCCCATAATCCACATAAACGCGGCGCAGATAACAAACAGTATCGCCAAAGCGTGCAAAAAGTGCCAGCTTGAAAACTTAAAGAACAGCGTATGCAAAAAGCCCGGCAAAACGGAATACATAAAAGCCGCAATGCCTGTAAGCACGGAAGGGTCGCCCGAGGCCATAAACTCTTTAAACCCGCCCGACATACCCGTAAACTGACTTAAGCCGTAAACCACTATAAAGAACAGCAAGGCAATTTTGGCAGATATTGCAGGCGCTTTTTTGCTTAACATACCCACAACCATAAGCGTGAATATAGGCACGTTATAGAAGCCGTTTACCGTCTGTAAATATTGGAACAGGCCCGATGAAGCTTTTGCAATAAGCGGGGCTACCAACATTGCAAATACCGCCAATATTATGCCAGCCCATTTGCCTTTTTTAACCAGTTCTTCCTCTGTAGCTTCAGGCTTTATATATTCTTTGTAGACGTTTAACATAAACAGGGTGGAAGTGGAGTTTAACCCCGCGTTAAACGAACTTAATATAGCGCCGAAAAGCACCGCCGCAAAAAAGCCCGTAAGGAAGGTGGGCAGCACGGCGTTTACCAGCATGGGGTAAGCCAAATCCCCGCGGGAGAGCGGATTAGCCGCAAATAATTTAAAAGCTATAATGCCGGGAAGTATAAGATAGAGAGGACCGAAGAGTTTAAAAATACCGCAGAACAAAAGCCCTTTTTGTCCTTCTTTCAAATTCTTCGCCGCAAGAGCGCGTTGTATAATTGTTTGGTTTGTACCCCAGTAAAAAAGGTTCACAAGGAACATACCAGTAAACATTGTGGCAAATGGAACAGGGTCCGTTGACGCGCCGATAGCGTTAAACTTTTGCGGGCAGTCCGCAAGCAAAACGCGCACGCCTTCAATCAGGTTGCCGCTGCCGATGGCCATAAGGCCGAAAACGGGTATCATAAACCCGCCTATAAGCAAACCTATGCCGTTGATAGTATCGGCGATAGCCATAATGCGCAAACCGCCGCAAACCGTGTAAATAATGCCCAAAATGCCGATGCCCCACACGACTACATAAATACTTGTCATATAGGAAACGTTAAAATGGCCCATTATGTCAAAAATACCGCTCATACCCACCGCGCCCGAATAAAGCACGATAGGCAAAAGTATAAGAACATAACCGAAAAGGAACAGCCAGTTAACTATTTGTTTTGTGGCGGCGTCATATCTTTCCCCCACAAAATCGGGAATAGTTGCATAACCTTTTTTTAAATAACGAGGGAGGAAAAAGAACGCCACCACTATCAACGCAAGCGCGGCGCCGACTTCCCAGCCCATAACGGACATATTATCCGTATAGCCCTGCCCGTTTAAACCTACCATCTGCTCCGTAGACAGATTTGTAAGCAGCAGCGAAGACGCAATAACCCAGCCCGTTAAACCTCTGCCTGCAAGGAAATAACCCGTCTGGGAATGACTGTCCGCCTTTCTGGTTTTAAAGTAAGATATTGCGACCACTAGAATAGTGAAGAACAAAAAAGAAGAGACCGTAAGCAACATTAAAGACCTCCTTAACTTAATTAATTTGGAACTTTACTGCCATACGAGTTAAATTTAACATTTAAGAACATAAATGTAAACAGAAATATTATATATTGAAAGAAAGCAAAAACCCCGCCTTTAAAAGCGGGGTTTTTTAACTGATTTAAAACATTTTTTAATTGGGCAGAGGATTGTTAAAATCCGTGGGAGGAACGGGGCGCTGCTCTTTTTCCGTCATCTTACCGGGGATTTTAATTTCCTGCGGCGCAGGTGTTTTTGCCGAGGGCTTGCCAACTTTATTACCGTGTAAAAGCTGGTTTATAAACTTATACATTGTGGAGTCTTTCATCATCGTGCTGGTAAGAACTAAGCTTACCCCGAGGCAGACCATAGCATACATAATGCTGATATTTTGTACGCCCGTCCAGTCCACCAGGTATCTGGCAGGAAGAGAAACTATTGAAGCAATAGCCATTGTTACGGAAAGTATTACCGAGATTTCTCTGTTATGGTCGGGATACTTTGTCGTAAGGTAGTTATACATCTGCGTAAAGAAGTTGCCCACGCCCAAGCTTGCTATGGCCGCGCCGGTCATTACAGCGTAAGGATTGCCGATGGCCATCATCACAATGCCCGTACCGACAGCGGATAATGCGGAACCCGTAATATATAAGCTGGAGGGCGACATTCTTTGTCCCGCCACGTTGCCCAGCAATCTGCCCACAACCAAAGGAATGTAGAGGCACAAGGCAACCAGGAAGTTGGAAGCGGCGCCGTCTTCAAACGATTTCTTAAGTATTGAAGCAAAAGAACTTGAAAGCACAAACTCGTGAACCGTGGCAAGAGTCATAGCTATAGTTACCGCGAGTACGCTTTTTTTGGTCTTAAGAACATTCATAACGCCATGTTCTTTAGCTTTAGCGGGGTCAACGGCGAGCGTTTGGGCAGAGGTGCTGATAAGTTTTATATCGTCTGCTTTCTTCTGTTCTTCCAAAAGTTGTTTTTGGTATTCTTCCACGCTTAAGGAAGCCTCTTTAGCCGCGGCTGCTATACTTTCCTTAGCGGTCGGCTTTTTGGTATACGGGTCTCTTAAGTGGGAGTTATATGTCTTCCACAGAGTAAAGACTGAGAAAGCCGCGTATATCGGGAAGCTTAACGAGTAGTCCAAACCTAAGTCCGTTCCCGCAATCATCTTTATAGCCCAGTTAATAGGGTAGGGCAACGCTAAAAAGAGCAGCGTGCCGAAGTTCTTAAACATAAAGCTTAAGTTATAGAAGAATGCGTCCTGCAAGGAGAGGCTGGATTTTTTTGTAAATACTTCTTTCCCTCTCTTTAAAACATCTGCAAAGGAAACCTTTTGAACAGGTTTTACAACTTGTCCTTTTTCCTTTTTGGTAATTTTATTTGCGGAGGACATTTTGGTGGCCGCAACGTCGCCTCTGTTGGCTCTTATCAGCATATTGCAGACAAGCTGTTTTAATATGCCCGATACCGCCATTAAGGCAACAGCGGTTATAAAGCCGCCTGTTCTCCAAGAGTTATGCGGCATGCTGTCTACAAAGCCGTAGAATCCTGAGGAAGTAGCTATAATGCCCGCCGCGGCGGAAAGGTATAAGGAAACGAGGAGAAGTTTCTTTTCCCCGAATTTATTGAGTATCGGGTTAAAGAAAGAAGATAAACCGGGCAACAGATAGTTTATGATAAACATAAGACTGTTGGCGTTGGCTTCGCTCATACCCAAGGTAGGGCCCACGACGGGAGCGAAGGTTTTACCCAAGCTTACGCTTGTCATTGAAACTTCTTTTATAACCACGCCCGCTTTATCTTTTGTGGAGGCAACCTGTATGCCGAATCTTCTGGGGCTGACTTTTAAAATAGAAACTAAATTAGGTATCTGGTTTTTGGGAAGTCTTATAAAGTAATCTTCTATAACTTCCGCCTCTTTTGCGCCTGCTTCCAGCACGGCAATTTCGCCCGTGTCAAGCATTACCAGAGTGTCGGTTTCTTTGATAAGCGAGGCGGGCAGTTCAACTTCCACGGGAAGAGGAGTAAGTTCGTCCGTATAAAGTTTTACGGCAACAGTATCTTTGGGAACGCGCTTGCCTACCTGCAGCAGCTTAATCTTAAGATTGCCGTTAAGCTCCGCCGAGTTTGCAAGAGAGATGAAATCCGCAAAATCCTGCGTATATCCGTTTAGCTTCATAAAGAAGCCTGACATAATTTTAGGGTCTTTTTTATTGTTCCTCAGTTCCGCTATGCCGTTTTTATTAAGGAATACTCTGTTATAACCTTTTGTTTTAAAACTGTTGTCTATATCAAGGTCAACGGGCAGAAGTAATTCTTTCCCCGGGTTGGCGGGGTCTTCGTAAGTAAGGAAGAAGCCGTCTTCGGAAAAAGCCAATTTATCGGAGGAACTTTCCGTACTGCCAAAAAGTTCATCGGCAGAGGTGGGAGAATTTACATATTGGTCTTTTGCCTGTTTATGAGAATGTTTTCTTCCTTTTATTTTCATCATCAAAGGCATAAGGAAGAACGCGCTTAAAACCATCGGGTCGGAAATGTTGGAGTTAATATTAATATGGCTTTGCGGCGCAATTCCGATTTCCGCGCGGGTTTCGGCTAAAGCGGAGTATTTATCAATATCATACCTGTTCATCAACTTCCAGCCTTCGGGTATATAATTCGCCGCCAGGAGAGGAGCATGTTGCTTAGGCGAGGGGCGGACCATCTGATTGGCAGACGCCATCTGCGGCTGGAACATATATAAAGTTTTTTCGGGTGCAGAGATTACAGCATCTTTCCTGGGTGATAAGCCTGCGCCGCGGGAGGTTTTTACCTGTTCATAGTACATCGTTACAAGCATATATCTGCCTGTTTCCGTTTTGCTGAAGGCTATAAGCAGATTGCCTCTTTGTGAGGGCACGCGGTAAATAAGCTTTTTATCGGTACTTTCAGCCTGCACGGGAGAATAGTTCCTTAAGATATAAGGAAGCTTCATTAAATCGGATTTCTTTACCGCGCTCACGGGCATAACTTCTCTTGATTCGCCGTGTTTGAAAATTATTTTTGTAAGGCCGAAGTTGTCGTGCGTTCCTCTTGCGCGTTTAAGCACGGGGCCGCTGACTATAACTTCTTTCGTTTTAGAGTTTATTGTAGCCGCGCCGTGGTTGATATCAAACATTCTGCCGCCGGCTTTTATGGTAACCAGAACGGAATTTAAATTACCTTTAAGCGGGTCCTTTTTAACTCTGTCCCAAGCTGTGGCTATTGCCTGTTCTTCCTTAATGCTTGTCATTGCATCTTCGGTATTCCAGTAGGCTAAATCTTTTTGCTGGGCGTCGTAATAACTTTCAAAGGGTGCGGGAATTTCTTTTACCGATTGCTTTAACGGAGCAAACGGGAATAAGGAAAAACTGTTAGCTTTTGTAACTGTTCTGTCGGAAGCCTTATTATCATTTCTCTGCACCGTCATCTGAGGTTTGGCAACCGCAGCTGCGGCGGGCGTTATGATTTCGGGCTTAAGAGTTTCGGCATTTACGTCCGCAAGTTTTATTGTATTTTCTTTAGAAGGAGCAACCGTCTTTTCCGCAGTTAGTGAAGTTTGGGCGGAGACCGCGGAAGTATAATAGTTGCTTGTGCTTC